>CAZCJF010000016.1:14104-60336 GCA_964499095.1 uncultured Ignavibacteriaceae bacterium | reverse complement strand
CAAAGCAAAGGACGAATTATTTTTTCTCTCCTGACCGGAATACCAGCGATTCCTTTTATGCCGGCTCCCTTTATTAAGTTTAACAAAACAGTTTCAGTGTTGTCATCTAGGTTGTGTGCAGTTGCAACTTTATTGTAATTACCTTTTTCAGAAACATCGCTCAAAAAATCGTATCTGATTTTTCTTGCTGCAACTTCAATTGATTGTTTATTTTTTACAGAGATTTTTTTTACGTCTTTTCTTGTAGAAAGAATCGGAATCTGTAATTCATCACAAATTGCTTCACAAAAAATTTCATCTCTGTCAGAATCCTGCCCGCGCAACAAATGGTTCAGGTGAGCAGCTCCAATCGTAATCTTATACTTTTGTTTATACTTATTTAAGAAGTGTAAAAGAAAAACGGAGTCTGGTCCGCCGCTTAAGGCAATTAAAATCGTATCACCGGATTCAATCAACTTTTGTTCGTTGATAAATCTTATAATTTTTTGTTCAATTGCTTTTGTCTTTATGTAATCAGTTTTCTTCAGAAGATTTTCCTTGCATAATTCTTTCAACATATTTTCCAAGCACATCAAATTCCAGATTCACAGTGTCTCCAACTTTTTTATCAGCAAAAATAGTTTCTCTCCAGGTGTGAGGAATGATACCAACAGAAAAACTATTTTCATTTAATTCTGCTACTGTCATACTAACTCCATCTATTGCAATTGATCCTACATAGATAAGATAGTGCTTAAACTTTTCAGGAAATGAAATAGTCATCCAATGGCTGTTGGATAATTCTTTAATCGCTTCAACTTTTCCTGTTGTATCAATATGACCTAAAACAAAGTGCCCGCCAAGTCTTGCATCTGCTGTAAGAGGTCGCTCAAGATTAACTCTGTTACCTTGTTTTAAAACTCCAAGATTTGTTTTATTCAATGTCTCTTCAATTGTGTCCACAGAAAAAGATTTGTTGGCAATATTAACTACTGTAAGACAACAGCCATTAACAGCCACACTGCTGCCGATTTTTAAATCTTCCATTATTTTATTTGCTTCAATGGTAAATCTGAATCCATCTCCTGTCAGAATTTTTTCCTTAAGGATTCCGGTTTCTTCCACTAAACCTGTAAACATAGTTTAAGCCTGTTTTTTAATTTTTTATTAACGCAAAACTAAAAAAATAAATGTTAAGATTTTTTAAGTGCAGAATGGTTACTTAGAAAGTTTAATAAGAATATCATCACCAATCAAATCGCTCTTAACGATTCTTAATTTTAATGCATCCTTTAATTTTTTATAAGATAATCCTGAAAAAGTATTTAATCCTTTACCCAATATTTTTGGACTTACAAATAACAGAATGTCATCAAACAAATTTTGTTTAATAAAAGATGAAATAGTTTTAGCTCCGCCTTCTACAAGCAAAGATGTTATTCCAAGTTTGCCAAGCTCTTTCAAAACCGAGTTTAATTCTAATCCTGAATTTTTTGATTTTTTGCAAAAGATGATTTTAACGCCAAGCTGTTCAAACTTTTTTAGCTTGCTCTTTTTTAATCTGGATTCAGTTGAAGTAACCAATATGGTTTTCTTATCAGAATTTGATTTAAAAAGTTTTAAATCGGTCTTCAATTTTAATTTTGAATCAAGAACTAATCTGAATGGATTTCTTCCTTCAACCATTCTAACAGTTAATTTGGGATCATCAATTTTAGCGGTGTTTGATCCAACAAGCACTGCATCGTATTTTGTGCGGAGTGTGTGAACTAATTTTCTTGAATGATCTGATGAGATCCATTCTGAATAATGGTTTTTATCTGCAATAAACCCATCTAAAGTCTGTGCAGCTTTAATTGTAACGTAAGGAATTTTTTTCGAGATGTACTTGAAGAAAAATTTATTCAGCTCGTAACAGTCTTTTTCCAGCACTCCAACTTTAACATCTATTCCGGCTTTTTTTAATTTCTTAACTCCATTACCGCTAACTAATGGATTACTATCCAACGTGCCAATTACAACTCTCTTAATTTTTTCTTTAATAATTCTGTCAACACAGGGAGGAGTATTTCCGGTGTGGCTGCATGGCTCAAGGTTTACATATAGAGTTGAGCCTTCTAAAGATTCGGTTGCAGAATTTATTGCGTTTATTTCTGCGTGATCTTCTCCATACTTCTGATGATATCCCGCTCCGATTATTCTGTTATCTTTTGTTATTACACATCCGACTAATGGATTGGGACTGACGTTTCCCTCCCCCTTTTTTGCAATTTCTAATGTTAGCTTTATGTAAGATTCATCAGCCAAGTTTAACTGATTTCTATAATTTCAAAATTTAGCAATCCTGCAGGTGCTTTAACCTGAACTTTAGCACCGACTTTTTGTCCCATTAAGCCCTGCCCTACCGGTGAAGTGACAGAAATTTTTCCTTCCTGAAAATCAGCTTCTTCCGGCGAGACTAATAAGTAATCAAAAATTTTGTTCGTCTTTAAATTTCTAATTTTAACTTTAGATAAAATATGAACTTCATCTGCAGGCATTTTTGAAGTATCAATTACCCTTGCACGGGAGAGTATATCTTCCAGCTTACTTATTTTTAGTTCAAATAAACCCTGCTCTTCTTTTGCGGCATCATACTCGGCATTTTCAGAAAGATCACCATGGGCACGGGCTTCAGCTATTTTGGCAGCAATTTCTTTTCTGCCATTGTTTTTCATCTCCTGAAGTTCTTTTTCAAGCTCAATTAAACGATCGCGGGTTAAATAAACAAAATTTTTATCGGACATTTGATACTCTGACTGTTAATGATTTAAAAAAAATTGCCACCGTTCCGATAAATCAAAACAGTGGCTGAACAAAAATAAGAATTGAATGTTAGGATGTCAAGAAATCGTTTTTACTTAATCAAAATCATTTTTTTACTTTGCTTAAAGTTACCTGTAATCAAAGTATATAAATAAACTCCGCTTGTTAGCGAGGAGGCATTGAAATCAACTTCATAATTTCCTGCCGGCTGGTTTTCGTTTACAAGTGTTGCCACGTCATTTCCAAGAACATCATAAATCTTTAGAATCACTCGGGACCCTTCGACTCCGCTCAGGGTGACATTCGGGATTGTATATTTAATTTTTGTGTTTGGGTTAAACGGATTTGGATAATTCTGCTCGAGTGAAAAAGTGCCGGGGACTGATTCATACTCAGCGCCTGTTACAATTGACAATACATCTTTAAGTATCCAATTATTTGGGTCAAAGGAAATGAAGATTGGCTCACTATTAATTGTGATATTAAAATTTTGAATCTGTGCATTATTGAAAACTGTGATTGTTGTATCTCCCATAACAGTACTGACTTTAATCTGAACCGGCATAGTGAAGAAAGCAGGCTTTGTGTTAACCTGTTGAGTAATTTTAAGCGATAAATCCCAGAGATTATTTCCTAAAGAATTTTTATTCCAAACAACAGAATATTTTGGATAGTTATATCCATAAATCCACTGTTGGAAAAAGTAATTTAAATCCAAACCGCTCACTTCCTCCGCAATTGCCTGAAAATCTTCTGTCGTTGCCACATCGTAAAAAACTGTTGGATGATACGTGTAGGTTCGAAGTAAATTTACAAAAAGAGAATCACCCAATACACCACGCAACATATGAAGCACTGTGGCAGCTTTGCGGTAACTACGTGCATAGTCAAAAATCTGTCCCACACTTGAAATATCTTCCACCCAGATAGAACCTACTGCGCTTTTTGCAGTTCCCATTATCTGCGTTATATAGGAATCATACGATGCTTTTCCAATTGAGTATTCTCTCCATAATCCTTGTGCATAAGTCGCAAATCCTTCATTAATCCATATGTTGTGCCAATCTTTGCAGGTTACAGCATCTCCGTACCATTGATGTGCGAGTTCGTGAGCAATGAGGTCATCACTAAAACTTCCCATCGAAGAAATGGTTTGATGTTCCATTCCGCCACCCCAACCAAATTGTGCGTGCCCGTATTTTTCTCTGATGAAGGGATATTCACCAAAATAATTTTTGTAAGCAGCAATCATAAGTGGAGTTTTATCCAACTGAGCTTGTATTGAGGAGTTGAATGTTTCCGGATAAATATAATGCGTAACCGGCATTGATTCCGTTGACGAATAATTATAATAATTTATGTACTCAACATAATCCGCAATAGCTAGTGAGATAAGATATTGTGCAATAGGATAACTTACCTTCCATTTATAAGTATGCGTGTTATTCTGATTATCAACAACTTCCATCAAATTACCATTTGAGATTGCAGTGAAATTTTTGTCAACAGTTATCCAGATATCTGCGGAATCTGCTTTATCTGCCGGAGTGTCTTTGCAGGGCCACCAATCTTTAGACCCGTATGGTTCGCTTAATGTATAAATTACAGGTGAGCCGCCAGGTGTAGAACCAAATGTAAAGCTGCCAAATCCACTTGAGCCCGGTACGCCGTGATAATAAACGATCACACTAAAATTATCACCGGAGTTATATGTAGAGTTTAACTCAATATTTACTACATCTTCCTGATGAGAAAAAGTTGTTAAACTTCCATTTAATTTTACAGAATCGACAATTAGTGGATTGGTTAAATCCAGATAAAATGATGTTACATTATTTGCCGTTACGATTGCATTAACAGTTACTGAGCCCTTAATGTTTTGTGGACTGTATGTTAATGCAACATCTAATTTGTAATATTTAGCATCAAAATTTTGATCGCCGGGATAATTAATTTTAGACAGTTTCTGGATCCTTTCAAAAGATCTGATTTTTGATTGCTGACAAAGAAAATCAGCATCCTGTGAAAATGTTTGTGAATTTAAAACTGAAACAATCAGAATTAAAAAAAGATTTTTCATTTATTTCCCGATTAAACTATGAGTAAAACTATTATTATTAAAATATTTTGCAACCACAAAATTTGGTGTAAAAAATTTTTAGCCGGCATCCTGTATCCTGCAGACTGATTTGAACTCACAAAAGCGGCAGACTTTATTTTCTCTGTTTTCAAGTTTTGATAAATTAAAAATACCAGATGCAATATCGTTAACATATTTTGGAATAAATTCGTTGCATATTTTGATCATCTCTTCATTCGATTTGATCAAAGTATCCTCTTCCGGCTTTTTTGATTTGCTAATATGGATAGTTCTTGGTCCGAAAGAATCTCTTTTAAGTTTTAATGAGAATATAATTGGTTTTAGAGGAACATATTCCTCATTTAATTGTGCATTAATAAATTGCCTTGATGCAAATAGATATAATGGCAGTTGTAAAGATATTCCTGTTTCTATTTCATTGGAAGCCGGGGCTTTACCGGAAAGTTTATAATCGATGACATTAAATTTTTTCTGATCATAATTCACATCTATTCTGTCAATTTTTCCGCGCACTTTTACATTTTCAACCTGAAAATCTATTGATTCTTTAGTTGAGTTTTTGAATTTGCCAAACTGCAGCTCAAAATATTGCGGGACAAATCCATTTTCATTCTGTCTTTCCTGCTCAAGAAATCTATAAAGAATAGATTTTTTTTTGTCGCCGGCTAATCCAAGAATTTTTTCTTTTTCAAAAAATATTACCGGCGATTTAATATTTAGTTTTTCAATTTTTCTCTCTGCTATTTCGAATATCAACTGTTCAGAAAGTTTAAATGTTTCATCGCTGCAATTTTTTAATGAAATATTTTGTTCTTTTATCGTTTTATAAAATTCAAAAAGTATTGAGTGAACAAGGCTGCCCAATTCAAACGATTCAATTTCTTCAGAGGGTTCCTCAATTGTTTCCAAAAACAAAATTCGTTTTAAGAAATATTGGAACGGGCACTTAGCATAATCTTCCAGCATAGAAATGGAGAACTGTCGTTGAGTATGTTCCTCAAGTTTAGCTTTTGCTTGATCCGATAATTGAGTTAAAATGTAACCGTTAAACTGTGATTCCTCAAACGAATTTTGCTGACGTATTTTATCAACTGATATATCATTTTTAAAGTCTTCTACAACAATTTCCGGCAATGTAATTTCAGAAATTGACTCCGGATTCAGTTGACGTCCTGCGAGTGCTAATAATTCCGATTTGCTGTAAATCTGTCTATCAAAATCTTTTTTAGTTTTTTCTTCACAACTAAAAATTCTCTTAAAGTCAGCGAGAAAAGTAGAAGGGATGAATTCTTTTTTCTCATCGTTAGTGTAATAGCTTAAATAAAGTTCTTTATTCACTATACAAAGTGCCTGATAAAAATGATAACGCTCTTCAAGATTATGTTTGTACTCATCCTTTTTGAAAGAACCGGAGAAAAATATTTCGGGTTGATACCTTGTTGGAAACTCTCCATCAACCAATCCGCCGAGGAAAAGATAATCGAAGTTAAGTCCCCGTATCTCATTAACAGAAGTAATGAGCACACCACTGCCGTGTCTTTCTTTGATGTTATATCTGGTAAACTGTAATCCGGTTTTAATCTGATGAAGGAAAAATCTTAGCGTGTATTTTTTATCATTTCCATTCTCAGATTTAATTAAACTAAATATCTCTTCAATCGTTTGAAGGAAGACAGTTATTGCTTTAACATTTTTTTCGATCTGGGATGGATGATCGTTAATTATTTTTTCTGAAAGCTTTAAATCGAAAATTATTTTACGTATAAGTTTTATGAATTCATCTGTTTTTAATTTGGCGTTAAAAGGTTTCAGTAAATTATGGATGTTTTCAATATTCTCTTTGGCGTTAATGTACAATTCCAGCGGCAAAAATCTGCTTTCATCATCATCATTTAAATTTTGCAATTCATTAATTGCTCTGTCAATCGAATCACACCAGTTATTGTATCCGGACACAATTTTTAAGTTAGAAGAAACGCGCAACAAGCTGGATAGTTCTATTCCTTCGACAGAAATCCATCTTCCTGTTAATGCCCTGAAAATATTTTTATAGTAATAATCATTTTCTAATATTTCTAAAAAATTTATTAGTGCAATTATTGGTTGAGATTCACTAAGAGAAAACCTATCTGTGAGATTAAATGGTATTCCATAATCGGTAAAAATATCTCTTAATATTTTTGAATGATCCGAAATAAGATTATAAGCAACACAAATTTTGTCAGGACTTACATTTTTATTTACTATTAAATTCTTGATTTCTTTAGCTATAAATTTTGCTTCCTCAGCAGGAGTTGATGCGATTATTTGAGTGATACCGATTTCACTTCTAACAGGTTCATCATTCTCTTTAAGCAAAAAAAGATTTTCCCGCAATCTTTTTTGGTAATTCTTGAAATACGCAGGGGAAAGATCTTCTATTTCAGTAAATCCTTTACTTTTTAAGTTTTCATAACAAGAATTTAAATGTGAGAAAAGCGCCGGATTAAATTTGAAGTAATCAAATACCACAAAAGAATCTATCCCGTTTATTTCCGAGAGACGGTTGATTATTTCAATTTCCGGCGAAGTAAACTCATCAAATCCGTTTATAATTATTTTGCTGACACCATCAAAATTTTTCTTAAAGTTTTTCTGAAAATTATTCTCATCCATTTTTAGGATGGCTGAATAAATATCGCCCGTTTCGTATGCATTAAGTTGTGCGCAGCCATTCTGATAAATTTTAAAAATATTTGAGATATCCAATGCTTTTAATTTTTCAGAGCCTGCAAGCGTTTGAGATTCTTTAATAATTTTTTCAGGAGAAATTCCGTGTCGTTTGTATTCGCTAATAACATTTTTTACTCTATCTAAAGTACCTCTCGGAATACCATCGGAATATTTTGAAAAATATTCCAGTTTAGCTTTTCGAAATGCTTTATCCAACAGAACCGCTGCTGATGAATCACTTAAAATCTGAGATTGTGAATTGTTAAACTGAAGAAAAATTTTTGTCGAAAGTGAATCGAGTGTGTGAAGATTTATTTTAGTAACAGCTTTTTTCGGAGTAAGCGAGATCAACTCACGTTTAAGATATCTTATCTTCCTGTTGGTTGGCACAACAATCAATAACTCATCCAGCTTATTTTGATGAATATGTTCATCAATAAATTGATCAAGGTTAAAAGATTTTATTTTGACTTTTGAAAGTATCATTTCATTTCACTTAACAGAAGATCTTTATATGATGCTCTTATTTCTTGCATTTCCCGCAACTTCAGCAGATCAAGCAAATAATTAAATTTAATCTCAGCGTCTTTTTGTCCATTTACAACTTTGGTTTCCAGTTCCAGAAAGTACCCAAGTTGTTTCACCTTATCAAGATGAATACGGGTATTTTTGTACATAAAAAGTTCTCTTTTCTTTTCCACAACAATTAATGTATCTAAAAACTTACACAAAAATTTATGCGGATTTACTTTCCCAAATTCAAGTAAACTAAAATCCGACCAGCGTTTTTGGGATTTTTCATTTCTATTATAAAAAATAAGAGTATGAACTCCATTTTCAATTCTTAGCTTTAACAGTCCTCTCTCAGATTGATAATAAACGTCCTTCTGATTGAGAACTTCTTTCAACTTTATTCTGTTACGAATTAGTATATGCTTAATTTCATTAAGTGATTTAAGTTTTAGTTTTATTTCTAAATTTCTAGGCATACTTAGCGCCGTCTTTAATTATTAAAAATGATTAAATAATACATTGATATTTCTAAATCAATAATTATTTTAATAACAGAAAAATAAGAAGATTAAAATGAAAAATTCTTTTTTAATTGCTTTAATACTGATATTATTTTCGATATCTGAAATTAACTCCCAGGGTATTGGAGAACTTGCACCTGAAAAACCATTAGAAGTTTTTCCTCAAAACGCCTGGGGTTTAGATATTATGTTTGGTGATGCAGGATTTGGCATAGGTACATTTTTCAGAAAGCAGCTTAGTGTTAAATGGACTGCTTTTGCCGATATCTCTTTTTCTGAAACAAAAGATGATCGTGAATTTGAATATTACGATCCTTTTCAGGGTATATTTATTACAGCATTTAAGAAAAACAGAATTTTTCAGGTTCCATTAAATTTTGGGGCTCAATACAGACTGTTTGAAAATGATCTTACTGATAATTTGAGACCTTATTTATCTGCCGGAGTTGGACCAACAATGATTATTACAACTCCTTATGAAGAAGAATTTTTCAGCGCTTTTGGACGAGCACAATCAAAGTATGCTATTGGCGGCTACGTTGGATTTGGTGCTAACTTTGGTTTGGATAAATCCAACCTGGTTGGAATAAATTTCAGATATTATTATTCCAAGCTCCTCAATGGCGGAGTAGAAAGTCTTTATGGCAAAGAGAGAACAGAAATTCAGGGATTTTTTATAACGCTAAATTTAGGTTTAATGTATTAAGTATTTCACTTCCACTTAATTGTACAGCCTATAGAAAATGTTTCCGGTACGGAGACTTCTTTTCCATCAAGAACTTCTATAATTGCATCTCGTAGATACTTGGATTTTACTTTTTCAGGTTCCTGCCAATTATCATCAATCTTTCCCTCATACCTTAGCCTACGGTGTTCATCAAATAAAAATATTTGCGGTGTGTGTGTGGCTCCATAATCTTTTGCTGTTTCCTGGGTTTCATCACGTAAATAGGGAAAATTAAAGTTTTTATCAGCTGCCCTTTTCTTCATTTCATCAAATGAGTCTTCGGGATATTTTTTATCATCGTTAGAATTTATGGCAATTATCTGCACCCCTCTATTTTCAAATTCTTTCTGAAGATCTATTATCCTTTGTTCATAAGCCTGAACATAAGGGCAATGATTACAACTGAAAATAATGACCAGAATTTTTTTATCTAAGAAGGAATTTAAGCTGTAGAATTTTCCATCAACGGCTGGTAAAGAGAAGCCCGGAGCTCTGGAACCAATTTTCAATTTGTTGTCTATCATCGTAAATTCTCCAAAGTTGAAAATAAATTTTATTACTGATACAAAAATATCAAAAATGAAAACACTTATTTTAATCTTATCACTAATAATTTCAGAAATGATTATGGCACAGAGTTTTCAATTTGAAGAGTATTTATATCAAAACTATGAGAGATATAAAGAAAAAAGCCTTACACACAAAAGATTTAAACATTCGGATATAATTCCGCTTTTAGAAAAACTGAAATCCAATTCTGATATCAAAATTGAAAGAGTGGGTGAATCAGTTGAAGGCAGGTCTCTAAATCTTGTTTCAGCCGGTAAGGGTAAAACTAAAATATTCCTATGGTCTCAAATGCATGGTGATGAACCAACTGCTACTGCAGCACTTTTTGACATTTTTAATTTCCTCAGCGATACTGCCAATAAAAGTTTTACAAATGAATTATACAAACGTGTTTCGATATATTTTTTACCTATGGTAAATCCTGACGGAGCAGAAAGATTTAAAAGAAGAAATTTTTATGATATTGATTTGAACAGAGATGCATCAAGACTGCAATGCCCCGAAGCCGTAGTGTTAAAAAATGTTTTTGATGAACTTAAAGCTGATTTTGGATTTAACCTTCACGATCAAAGTCACAGATATTCGGTTGGGAAAAGCTTTAAATCTGCAGCACTTTCATTTCTTGCCCCTGCATTTAATTATGAAAAAGATTTTGACACCGTAAGAAGTAATGCAGTTAAAGTGATTGGTGGACTATATCAAATGCTATCCAAATTCATTCCGGGACACATTGCCAAGTACAACGATGATTATGAGCCGCGTGCATTCGGAGATAATTTTCAAAAGTGGGGCACAAGCACAATTCTGATTGAATCCGGTGGATGGAAAGATGATCCTGAAAAACAGTTTTTAAGAAAACTTAATTTTATTGCTATCCTTTCTGCTATAAAAATTATTGCTGAGGAAAGTTACTTATCCGTTGATAAAGAAATATATGATTCTATCCCTTTTAATGATGACTATATTTTTGATATGATATTAAGAAACGTCCAGATAGAAAATGGTAAAGAGAAAATAAAAGTTGATGTAGCCATTAATCTCGATGAAATTCAAACTCCAGATGGAAAAAAACACTTTTACAAATCGCAGGTGGCAGATTTAGGTGATCTTTCGGTTTTTTATGGTTATAAGGATTTTGACTTTAATGGTTATACAATACATCAGGCTAAAACTTATGATAAAAAAATTTATAAAGCAGAGGATCTGAAAAAACTGGATTATTTCAATCTTTACTCTAAAGGATTTACTAACATTATGGTAAGCAAGCTGCCTGAAGAAAGATTTTCACCATTTCCGATAAATATTGCTATGACAAATAAAATTGATACAACAATAAATATTGGTGAGCCTGCAAATTTTTTACTAAAAAAAGATGGAAAAATTGAGTACCTGATTCTTAATGGATTTTTACAAAAAGTTGATAAAAACAGAAAATTTGAAGGAAATGGTTTAATAATCAGATAATCTTTGATTATTAAACTTCAATTCCATATAATTACAAAAAAAATAAGCGAAAATTTTTAAAAACCACATGTTGGCATTCCTCTTAGCAATAATTAAATCAGATAATAAAGAAATCCACGCAGATTTTGAGAAAGAAGCTGTGCCTCATATGGATTCTCTATACAATTATGCTCTAAAAATGACTGGAGACAGCGACGATGCCAGCGATTTGATTCAGGAAACATACCTAAAAGCTTACCGGTTCTGGGATAAATTTGAGAAAGGAACTAATTGCAAAGCCTGGTTGTTTCGGATTATGAAAAATACGTATATCAATACGTACAGAAAGCAAACGAAAGAGCCAGATAAAGTAGATTATGAAGACGTTGAGAATTTCTATGAGAACATCAAACCATCATCAACTGATAGTGCTCACCTTGAAAAAGACATTTATGATAATCTTCTCGACGATGAATTATCGGAAGCTATTACCTCTCTACCGGAGGATTTCAGAACTGTAGTTATTCTCTGCGATATTGAAGGATACACTTACGATGAAATTGCGGATTTTATTGATTGTCCTGTAGGAACAGTTCGCTCAAGACTTCACAGAGCCAGAAAAATGCTGTATACAAAACTTCAGGGATACGCTGCGGATAAAGGTTATTTAACAAAAGAAGATGCTAAAAATTAAATAAGATGAATAAAGAATTAATAACAGCTTTAGTCGATAACGAAATTAAAGATCCGATTGAAAAGGAAACGGTTTGGAATGCTATCAAATCAGATAGCAGTCTTGAAGTGGATTATAAGATTCAACTTTTGGTTAAAAATCTCGTAAGAGAAAAAGTAAAAATTCAGCCAACACCCGATTATGTTCGTCAAAGAATACTAAAATCGATCGCCCCAACGGTTACTAAGAAAGAAAAGAAAAAATTTGCCTTTGGTGATTTCTTAACAAGACCTGCTTACACTTTTGCAACTGCAGTAATTGTTTTACTTGCAATTGTATTAATTTTATTAAACAGACCTCAACCAGTAGAATACAGAAACTTTGCACTGGAGCAGCAAGGCAGTGATAATATGTTCGTGCAGGCAAAAAATAATTTTAACAGTATTGTTGAAGGAAAATTAGCCCCACAACTTATTACATCAGATCCAAATGAGATAAAAGATTTCTTCATAAAAAGCGGCGTTAAATATTCAACACTTGTCCCAAGTTTTTCTAAATGGAATTTACTAGGGGCAGTAGTATCTGAAGACAAAGGTGAAAAATTTGCCCATCACGTTTACTCAAGCCAAGATGGAAAATTAGTTTATATTTTTCAGGTTGATGAATCATATTTGCAAAGTCATAAAATAGTTTCTTTATCAGATGATCTTTTAAAATATCTTGATGATGGTAATTGCTATACTGAAGTTTCTGATGATAAAGTTACTCTTCTAACCAAAGCAGATAATAATATTTGTGCTGTGGTATCAAATGAAGATTTAGCAGTACTGGAAAATAATTTTTGCAACATGAAATAGTTGAGAGATAAAATGTTTAAAGTAAAAAATATCCTGCTTCCAACGGACTTTAGTAAAATTTCTTTAACTGCAGCTGAATATGCAGTGGAACTTGCCTCTCAGTATAATGCCAAATTGCACGTACTTAATGTGTTGGAAAAAACACCACCGATTCTCGCAATACGATCTTTGGATCTTTCAAGAGAAAAAATAATCGAATCTATTGAAAATGATGCCAATAAGCAGCTTGAAGAGTGCATAAAAAAAATAAAAAAACTTGGTGACGTTGAAATTGTACCAGCTATCAGAAAAGGTATCGATTATGAGGAAATTATCAATTATTCTAAAGAAAAGAAGATCGATATAATCGTTATCGCTACGCATGGCAGAACCGGTATTTTATACACTTTATTGGGCAGTGTGGCAGAAAAAGTTATCCGATACTCCAAAATTCCTGTTCTTGTAACCACACCCAGGTCAAAATAGAACTTAAATTTCTTGCATTATCACCTATCATTTGATATTTTTAAATCTAGCTTTTTTGCAAGAGAGGTAAAATTATGGCAAAGGTAAAAAATGTAGAGGCCTTTTGTAGGTTTTGCGGTGGTATCAGAAAGATGGAGTTAACCGGAGATGTAGCCGGGGATGAAAACAAAAGATGGGCTAAATGTAAAAAATGCAAGCAAACGATGATAATAAGCATATCTGAGGATGTTGTCGTACAGAAAGTTTCTCTGGAAGGTATAGAAAATGAAAGTTGTTCAACTTACACTCCTGCTAAAACTTACGAAGTAGGTCAAACAATTTTTCATGAAAACTGGAATGATTTCGGAAAGGTTGTAGCAAAAGAAGTTCTGTCGAATGGACAAAAATGCATTTCAGTCGAGTTTCAGAAATCAGGTAATAAAAAATTAGTTGAATCATATATTAAACCACAAACAGACCAGGAAGAACAAAGCGAGGTGATTTAGTTGGTCGGCATTCAAATAGGAGATAATGAATCCATTGATAAAGCGCTTAGAAGATTTAAGAAAAAATATGAGCGTTCTGGTGTGCTAAAAGAATATAAGAAAAGAACATTCTTTGTAAAGCCATCGATAAAAAAGAGAATGGAAAAGATAAAAGCTGCCAGACGTGCACATCGTCCTGAAAATTTAATGCAGTAAAAAAAAGCCCCCTTTTGGGGGCTTTTTTATTGTCATCTATTTAATGTGGATTCTTGGTTCAATTACTTCTGGCTCTTTTTCTTTTAAGAAATTTTTAACGAGATGATCTTTTACAACATTAAATGCTGTATCCACATCGCTGCAAAAGTGAAATAACTTAAGATCTTCCGGACTGATTACACCATGTTCAATTAATTTGTCAAAGTTCACAACGCTCTTCCAGTATTTCTCATCATAGATAATAAGGGCTAACTTTTTTCTTATTTTTTCTGTTTGAAGAAGAGTCAGAATTTCGAACAGTTCATCAAAAGTACCAAAGCCACCGGGAAAAACAACAAATGCTTTTGATAAATATGCAAACCAAAATTTTCTCATAAAAAAGTAATGGAATTCAAAACTTAGTTCTTTAGTAACAAAGTGATTAACAAACTGCTCGAATGGTATGCTGATGTTTAATCCGATTGAATAACCACCGGCTTTTTTGGCACCTTTGTTTGCAGCTTCCATAATTCCGGGTCCGCCTCCGGTACAAATAATAAATCTGTTTGCAGTAGTTTCCAGATTCATAGACCATTCAGTCAATCTTCTGGAAAGTTCAACTGCATCCTCATAATATTTAGACATTTCAATATTGTATTGCGCTTTTCTAAGATCCCGTGCAAAATTCGGATTTGATTTGGGATTTGTATTTTTAATTTTGTTAAAATCCGCAACAGCTTCTTTTTTCGATTTTAATCTCGCCGAGCCAAAAAAGACAATTGTATCCATTATTTTATGCTTCTTAAATCTTGCCTGCGGCTCTAAATACTCTGCAAGTATTCTGATTGTTCTTCCATCTGTTGAGGAAAGAAAATCTTCATTGTAGTATGCCTTAAGAGGTTTATCCATTTTCGCCATTTTAATCCTGTTGATTATTAATAATGCCAGACTTTTAAGTTGATAAAAAATGTTTAATATCTGAATTGTTTGTGCTTATATTTGTAAAAATCAGAATGAAAAAAACATTTTTTATAAACACTGCTAAAATATCATTTTAAATTATAAGTTATGATAAGAAAACTGATAGTATTCTGTTTAATAATTACATTTCAATTATTCGGAAACTCAAAAGATGAACTTAAAAGGCGGATACAGGAAATACTTTCAACCCTGCCCGATGGTGCTGTAACAGGAATTGTGATTTATAATCCTTTAAATCAGGATACAATCTTTGCATTGAATGAAAAAAGTCCGATGATTCCGGCTTCACTTACAAAATTATTTACAACCTCGACCGCACTTAGCATTATGAGCGGTGATCATAAGTTAAGCACTAAATTACTAACTGATGATTTAAATCTTAAAGATGGTATAATAAATGGGAATCTTTACATAAAGGGTTTTGGAAACTCATTGTTTTCTGAAGATGATCTGCGCGAATTTCTTTCAAAATTATCAGCTTTGCACATAAAGAAAATAACCGGTGATATTATCGGCGATGATACTTACACAGATAACATTTATACACGGGAAGATTGGATTGAGAATGAAAAGGCTAACGTAAAATTACCTGCAATATCTTCGCTTGTTCTTGACAGAAATAAAACTACAACAAGAAAAAAAATCCGTCAGAGATTTAGATATGTAACTGAAAACATCAAAGATCCCCCTCTTTTTATTGCAGGTAAATTAAATGAATTCTTAAAAGCTGCAGGCATAGAGGTAAATGGTAAAGCAAAAAAAGGAGCGGCACCATCAAACACCTATTTGCTTATCGAGAAATCAATTGAATTAAGAGATCTGATTTCACTTATAAATAAGAACAGCGATAACTTTTTGGCAGAATGTCTCTTTAAAACAATTGGTGCAGAAGCAACCGGATTGCAGGGAAATTCTTTTTATTCACAACAGGCAATACAAAAATTTTTAAAGGAAAATAGTATCTATATTCAAGGCACCGAGATAGTTGATGGCTCAGGAATATCACGTTTCGATCAGGTAACTCCGCTTGCAATCAGCGGTGTACTTGAAAAAATGTATTTTGATCTCATTCATTTTGATGACTTCTATAATTCCCTTAGCATTGCAGGAGTTGATGGGACATTGAGAGGCAGGTTAATGGGAACTGCTGCAGAAAATAATTTTAGAGGTAAAACAGGTTCATTAAATGGAGTAAGTGGATTAGCTGGTTATCTTGTTGATTCTAAAGGAGATGATTTGATTATAACAATTGTTTTTGAATTCAATAGAGGCGGATGGGGATATTACAGAGATATTCAGGATCAAATCGTCCAATTACTGGCTGAATGGAATTATGGAAACTCCGATCAGTAAATGACCGGAGTTTTAATTTTACTGGTTATTTGCAGGTGGTTGAGTTTGATTTTGTTGTGGAAGTGTTGGAGCTGTTGGTACTGTGGTTCTGCTTCCTTCCTGAATGACACTTCTTTGTTCCGGAGTTGACTGACCGGGTAAAAAGAATAAATTCACAACGATAGCAATAACAGCAAGTGCACCTGCTAACCACCAGGTTCCCTTACTTAGAAAGTCCGCAGTTCTTCTTGTTCCAAACATTGCACCCATATTAGATGCTCCACCAAAAGTACCTGCCAATCCACCGCCTTTGCTGGATTGTAAAAGCACCATTATTATCAACAAAATTGATATAATAGTTGCAATAAGAATTAATAATGTGTACATAATTTTACTCCTAAAATTAGTAGCGGGGGAGGGATTCGAACCCCCGACACGTGGATTATGATTCCACTGCTCTAACCTACTGAGCTACCCCGCCCTGTTAAAAATTGAGGCGTAAATATAAGTCTTTAGCCTAAAAATTCAAAAATATTAAGGATTTAAGATTTAGAGAGTGTTTCCCAAATTCTATCTAAAAGCGTTGGTATTCCAAAACCTGTAGCCGAGGAAAAAATAATAACTGGTCCTGTGCTTTTCTTAAATTTTAATTTCTCAAATTTTTCAATCTCAGAATCTTCAACTAAATCTGCTTTTGAAATTCCAACCAAAATCTTTTTATGAACCAGGTTTTTACTGAATTTTTTTAACTCATTGTAAAGAACATCAAAATCTTTTTGATGATTCTCGGAGGTAATCTCTATCAAAAACAGCAAAATTCTTGTTCGCTCAATGTGTTTCAGAAACTTTAATCCTAATCCTTTGCCAAGATGCGCGCCTTCAATTATTCCCGGAATATCCGCAACTGTGAAGGACTCAAAATCTTTGTATCTCACAATCCCTAAATTTGGTTCAAGTGTTGTGAATGGATAATCTGCGATTTTAGGTTTAGCCGCAGAAATTTTGGAAATCAAAGTTGATTTACCTGCATTTGGAAATCCAACCAGCCCAACATCAGCAATTAGCTTAAGTTCAAGAATCAGTTTTTTAAGAATGCCCTGTTTTCCTTTTTCTGCATAACGAGGTGTTCGGTTAGTTGGAGTTGCAAAATTGCTGTTTCCCTTTCCGCCCTTACCACCTTTTGCAGCGATTACTCTTTTTCCGGCTTCAGACAGATCAAATAATATCTCTTCTGTTTCGGCATCTTTAATAATTGTTCCAACAGGTACTTTAATTAAAACATCCTCTCCGCTTTTTCCATCTTTCAAAGAGCTGCCGCCGGGGCTTCCGTTTTTAGCATGATATTTTCTTTTATACCTGAAGTCGAGGAGAGTTGATAAGTTGGAGTGAGCTTCAATAATTACGTTTCCGCCATCACCACCATTGCCGCCAGAAGGTCCTCCCTTTGGAACAAATTTTTCTCTTCTGAATGTTACAGCACCATCACCACCATTGCCTGATCTTATTTCAATTTCGGCATAATCAATAAACATCAATTATCCTGTTTAAAGTACTTTCTGATTGCTTTTTCTAAAGAAACGGCATCTTTATTATGTGGTTTAATCCGTGCATACTTGATGATATTATTTAAAATTTCCAAAGCATCGTCTACTGATTCACAAGTGGACATTCTTTCCACTGTGTTTGCAAAATCTTCACTATCAGAATTAAACAGGTTTTTGATAATTCTATCAATCTCTTTTTTAGATAAGAAACTAAATATATCCTCATCATTAAGCCCTGGAATCCTAGCTTTTTTTATGCCAGTATCGCTATCATCTTCTGCTGTTTCAACTTCTTCTTCGGGGGGAGGAATTATTTCTTCAATTATCTGATGTTCGAATTCTATTTGTTCTGTGCCTTGTGTTTGTTCTTTTTCAATCTCAATTTCCTCTTTGGGTTCAGGTTCTTTTTCAAATTTAATTTCAGCAATATCAACACTTGCATCTTCCTGATTATCAACTTCGTTTTTTAACTCTCTTTGAATTTCAAGTGTATCATCTATTGCAATTTCTGCTTCATCATCAAAAAAATTTAACAGATTATCATCTTCTTTATCATCAACAATAATTATTTCCTCTTCATCTTCTTTTAACACTTCTTCCTGAAATTCATTCTGTTCAGAAATTTCAATTTCCGAAATTTCAACTGACTCAGCTTTCTGTTCCGATTCTTCAACATCTTCTCTTGCAATCAGGTTGTCCAATGTTTCATCAATTTCTGATGCTGCTAATTCATTTGGAGCATTAATTTTCTTATCAACTTCTTCTCTTGTTTCAGCTTCACTTTCATCAATTTTTTGGTCCTCAGCCATTATCTCTTTTTCTTCTTCAAATATCTCATCAGCATATTTTTTTTCTTCGTATTGATTTTCATCCGCTGACTGTGGTTCTTCAGCAGTTTCTTCAGGCTGCTCATCCTCTGAGGTAAATTCTTTAATTGGATTTTCAAAATGATTTTCAACTGCGGGAGTTTCAGGTACCGGCTCTTTTTCTTCTTCTTCCGATGTTAAAGGAATATCAAGCGGAAAAGCTGAGTACAGCACTTTTCTAATATCTTCAATCTCAACTTTTTTCCTTGTTTGATTAGGAAAACCCCTTTTCAATTTGAATAGAAGCTCTGTCAGATTTTTTTCTTTAAGAAAACTTTCAATTGCTTCAATTGCAAGTGTTGATCTGTTTAATCCTCCGATATTATAAAAATCAGCTATTGCATAAAGAGCATTATCAACAAGTTTGCTTTGATGCAAAACGAATAATTCTCTATCAATTTTGTTCATTATCAATTCAAACTCAGTTACGGTTATGCTCATTATTTTTTTCTTTGTCATATAAGCAAGAAAAACACTGTTAAGATATTCATAGTAATAAGTGTAATTAAGCATTAACTGAACTTCACTGAAATCAACAGATCGATTGTTTCCAAAAATTAATTTAGATAAAGCCCATTTTGGACGGACAACATAGTTGGCATTAAATGAAACTGCCTGCAGAATAATTTTTTTAATATCTTCATAAGAAACTTTTTTAGTCTTTTTTATTTCATCAGCAATCAGATTAAAATAATTTGCGATTTTAGCGCCTGAGTAATCAAACAAAGAATGATCAATAAGTTTTTTTCTATCCTGCTGAATCAGATAATCTATTTCACCTTCTACATATTTTTTTATTGAAGGATGTATATCCGCAGCTAAAAATTTTTCTATTGTAAAGAAAGCGCCTAAATCTTTTGCTTTGTTAAGTGTAAAATCATTAATGAATTTTATTTCGTTTTCAAACATTTTTTTCTCTTTTTTGTTTGATATCAATGCTAAAATAAAAAAAATCCCGATTAAAGTTTAATCGGGATTGATTATAAGTTACTTGTTAGTTCAGTTATGCTTCAACTTCGGACTTTTTGATATTAGCCATAAAGAAATCCCTGTTCATTCTTGCAATATTTGTAACTGATATTCCTTTGGGGCATTCGGCTTCGCAGGCATAGGTGTTTGTGCAGCTTCCAAAACCAAGCTCATCCATTACCTTAACCATACGCTCAACTCTGCGATAACGCTCCGGTTGACCCTGTGGAAGCAGGGCATATTGAGATACTTTTGCAGAAACAAATAACATTGCAGACGCATTTTTACAGGCTGCAACACAAGCCCCGCATCCGATACAAGTGGCGGCATCCATTGCAAGACTTGCCTTTTCTTTTGGGATTGGAATTGCATTTCCATCGGGGGCACCACCTGTATTAACTGAAACATATCCACCGGCCTGAAGAATTTTATCAAATCCTGATCTATCAACCATCAAATCTTTAATAACCGGAAAAGCTTTTGCTCTGAATGGTTCAACCCAAATAGTCTGTCCATCTTTAAAGTTCCTCATATGAAGCTGGCAAGTTGCAATTTTTGGTAAAGGACCATGAGGATGACCATTAATAACAAGTCCGCAGGTTCCGCAAATTCCTTCTCGGCAATCACTTTCAAAATGAACTGCTTCTTCACCTTTGGCTTCAAGCGTATTATTAAGTTCATCAAGCATTTCGAGAAAGGAAGCATCGGGAGATACCTGCACTTTATATTCAACAAAGCTGCCAACTGATTTAGAGTTTTTTTGTCTCCATATCTGCAGAGTTAAATTTAATTTCTTTACTTCCATTATTTGTAACTCCTTATCGCTGGTTTTACATATTCAAATTCAAGAGGTTCTTTGTGTAGATTCCATTGGTTTTCACCGGCAAACTCCCATGCAGCAACATAAGAATAATTTGCATCATCACGTTTTGCCTCGCCGTCTTCAAATTGGTATTCAACTCTAAAATGCCCGCCGCAGGATTCATTTCGATTAAGAGCATCGAGAGCCATTAATTCACCAAGTTCAAAATAATCAACCAATCGCCCAGCTCTTTCTAATGTTTGATTAACATCATCTCCGCTGCCGGGAATTGTTACGTTATTCCAGAATTCGGATTTAAGTGCTCTTATTTCCTCAATTGCTTCTTTCAGTCCTTTTTCGTTGCGCGCCATACCAACTTTATTCCACATTATCCTTCCAAGTTGTTTGTGGATATCATCAACAGTTCGTTTGCCTTTAATTGATAAAAGTTTGTGTGTCAGATCTTTAACTTCATTTGCTACTTTATCAAATTCAGGATGATCTGTTTTAACCAGGGTTGGTTTATCACCGGCAAGATAATTTCCCATAGTGTATGGAATAACAAAATATCCATCGGCTAAACCCTGCATTAGTGCAGATGCACCTAATCGATTTGCACCGTGATCAGAGAAGTTTGCCTCTCCAAGAACAAATAAACCGGGAACGTTGCTCATCAAATTATAATCTACCCATAAGCCGCCCATTGTATAATGCGGTGCAGGATAAATCATCATTGGAGTTTGGTATGGATTTTCACCGGTAATCGTTTCATATATTTCAAATAAGTTTCCATAGCGTTCTTCAATCACTTTTTTTCCTAACCGTTTAATGGCATCACTGAAATCAAGGTAAACAGCGTCTCCGCCTTTTGCGCCTCTTCCTTCATCGCAAACCTCTTTGGCTGCACGTGAAGAAATATCTCTTGGTGCAAGGTTACCAAATGATGGATATTTTCTTTCAAGATAGTAATCTCTTTCATCTTCAGGAATATCGTTAGGATTTCGCATATCGCCTTTTTTCTTGGAAACCCAAACCCTTCCATCGTTACGCAGTGATTCACTCATTAATGTTAATTTAGATTGAGAGTCTCCGTGTAACGGTAAACAAGTCGGATGAATTTGTGTAAAGCAGGGATTTGCAAAGAAAGCACCGCGTTTGTGTGCTCGCCAAATAGCTGTTGCATTGCAGTTCATAGCATTGGTAGAAAGAAAGAATACGTTTGAGTAACCGCCGGTTGCAAGTACTACTGCATGTGCAGAATATTTTTCTATCTCGCCGGTTAAAAGATTTCTGCAAACGATTCCCTTTGCAACACCATCAACAATTACAACATCCAGCATTTCTCTGCGTGTAAAAAGTTTAACAGAGCCTTTATCGATTTGTCTGTTAAGTGCACTAACTGCACCGAGCAGCAACTGCTGACCCGTCTGTCCTCTTGCATAAAAAGTTCTGGAAACCTGCGCACCACCAAATGAACGGTTGTCAAGTAATCCACCGTATTCCCGAGCAAACGGAACACATTGTGCAACACATTGGTCAATAATGTTTCCACTTACTTCTGCAAGACGATAAACATTTGCTTCTCGCGCCCTAAAGTCTCCGCCCTTAACTGTATCATAAAATAATCTGAAAGTTGAATCACCATCATTCTGATAATTTTTAGATGCGTTAATTCCACCTTGTGCAGCAATGCTGTGTGCTCTTCTTGCACTATCATGAAAAGTAAATGCTTTAACATTGTAACCAAGTTCACCCAAAGAAGCAGCAGCGGATGCACCCGCTAATCCTGTTCCAACAACAATAATTTCATATTTTCTTTTGTTAGCCGGATTAACAAGTTTCATATTAAACTTGTGATTGGTCCATTTTTCGGAAATATGTCCGGCAGGTATTTTTGAATCAAGCTTTGTCATCAGTTACCTCCTCCTAATAAAAAGTAAATTGGCATCGAGGCAAAACCTGCAGCCATAATAATTGCGTATATGGTTCCAATTTTTTTGATAATTGGAGTATATCTGTTATGATTCCATCCAAAAGTTTGAAACGCTGACTGAAATCCATGATTGAGGTGATATCCAAGGAAGATCATAGCAATAACATAAAGTACAGCATACCACCAAAGGCTAAAGAAGTAAACAACTATTTCATAATATTGATGTTCTACAGCAAAACCCATAGGATCGTGAACATTAAATCTCCAGAAAAATGTTCCAAGATGAGTAACAAGAAAAATGAATATTATCGAACCGGTAAGAAACATTGTTCTGGAAAAAACATCACTGTTTTCTGAGGAGCCCGAAACTTTATAATTAACTCCCCTTGCCCTTTTATTTTCCAGCCATAGCTTAAATCCATTAAGAATATGAATTACAAATGCGGCAAGAAGAACAACTTCTATAACTCTGATAAGTGGTTTTATAACATCAAGTGCTTTTACATAACCATTAAAAGCGTTGGGTCCAAAAAACAAAGTAATATTTCCAATCAGATGAATAATTAGAAAAATTAACAAGAAACTCCCGGTTATAGCCATCATAAATTTTTTGCCGATGGAGGAGTTTATAAATTTGAAAAACAAGCCCATTAAAAGCTCCTATTAAATGAAATTTTAATTTTTGTTGATGAGAAATAAAATTTTGAAATATTTGATTTGTTGAATTTCAGTAAGGTTTGAGTGGAATTCATTCTTAACATTGATATCTGAGAATATAAAAAATTGATAATAGTCAATAAAAACTATTGCAACTTAGAAAAAAAAGTTAAAGGTGAAAAGTCTAATCAAAAAAAATTTTAAATATTATTTGAGTTAAGTAATTATAACTCTATTTTTGACTAAGTTCTTTTAACAAGATTTGCGGTGTCCCAATCCTGATTTAATCGGGATAATGGGAAATTATAGGGAAACGCGGTGCGATAACTTATTGTCATTACGAGTCCCGAAGGGACGAAGTAATCTGTTATATCAATAGATTGCTTCACTTCGTTTAGCAATGACACACAATATCAATTCCGCTGCTGTCGCGCAACTGTGAATCAATGTAGAATGTATAATGTAGAATTTAGAATGAAATAAATTCTACATTCTTAATTCTAAATTCTACATTGTTAAGCCAGGAGACCTGCCGTAAATCAATGAATTAATCAACCTTCGCGCAAAAGGTAAGATTAACGATGGTTCCTTTTTCCTATCGTTTTATCTCAACTTAATTACGCGAAGTTACTTTAAACCTTTTATAGGAGTAACTTCAATGTACACAACAAAATTTTTTCTTTTGTTCTTTTCTGTATTTCTTTTTCCTGTTCTTATCCATCCACAAAATTCTTCAGTTAAGAAAAATGATTCCAGTTTATATTATAAACTAAATGATATAGTTATAACTGCAACAAAAACACCCACAAGAATTTTAGAAATTGCCAATTCAATTTCCACAATAGATTCAGTGCAAATTGCTAATAGCAATGTTTCAAATCTTTTTGATTTGTTAAAACATGAAACGGGATTGAGTTTTACACGACAGGGCGGCAATGGTACTTTATCAAATCTTTATATTCGCGGATCAAACTCATCCCACACACTCGTATTGATTGATGGTGTTGAAATGAATTTAACTAATGACCCATCCGGAGTTTATGATTTTTCAGCCCTGCCGATTGATAATATCGAAAGAGTTGAGGTTTTAAGAGGACCGCAATCAACTCTATATGGATCTGATGCACTTGCCGGAGTAATTAATATCATTACAAAAAAGGGATTTGGCACACCTAAATTTTCTTTACTCACAGAAGGCGGATCATACAATACTTATAAAGGCACTTTAGGATTATCAGGATCGTTTAATCAATTTAATTACTCTGCATCAATAAGTCGTGCAGGAAGTGATGGTTTTTCTAATGCCTCTGAAAAATATGGGAACACAGAAAAAGATGGATACACTTTTAATAATGCATCCGGACTAATTGGATTTAAATTAGATGAAAATGCAGAGTTAAATCTTTTTACAAGATTTACAAAATCACGATCGGATTATGATCAGTTTGGCGGACCGTTTGGTGATGATCCCACCTATGTTTTCAATCAGGAAGAATTTTCTATCCGGAGTGAATTTAAAAATAATTTTTTTGAGGGTTTCTGGAATAACAAAATTGGTGTAAGCTTTATCAGAAATGTGCGTAAGTATTCATTCGATACTTCCTCTGCGAGTATTTATTCATCAAGAAGTTTATATGACGGAAGAAAATATAAAATAGATTGGCAAAATGATTTTAAACTTGCAAACTGGAACTTACTAACCGCAGGAGTTGACCTGGAATTTGATGAGGCTTCATCGGAATACTATGCATTCAATTCCTTACTTTTACCTGATTATAGCAGCGTTATTCCATTCAAATCATCCAGAACAATTGGTTTGTACATTCAGGATCAATTAAATGTAGATAAAAACTTTTTCATAACTGCAGGAGCCAGAATTGATGAACACGATAAATTCGGTTCTCAGTTTACATACAGAATAGCACCTGCATATATGCTCTGGGAAACGAACACAAAATTTAAAGCAACAATCGGTACCGGATTCAAGGCTCCATCTTTATATTATTTGTATGATCCATCTTACGGAAATGAAAATCTTAAACCCGAAAAAAGTTTTGGATTTGATACCGGTATTGAACAATATTTTTTCAGCTCCGGATTAACTGTTGGTGCTGTTTTCTTTTACAATAAATTCATGGATATGTTTGGTTTTGATTTCATTACATTCAAAACCATCAACATTAACGAAGCTTTAACAAAAGGTGGTGAATTTTTTATAAACGCAAAGCCGATTGATAATTTTGAGGTTAAACTTAACTATACTTTAACTGATGCACGGGATTTGAGTCCGAATTCATCCAATTATGATAAAAAGCTTTTAAGAAGACCAACTAATAAAACCGGATTGTTTACAAGCTTTTCACCAAATAGCAGATTTAATATTAATGCAGAGCTCATTTGGGTTGGAACAAGAGAAGATATTGATTTTTCAACTTTTGAAAGAACCGAATTAAAAGGTTATCTGCTGCTAAATACTGCAGCACATTATGATCTTTTTAACTTTTTAAGATTAAATATCCGATTGGAAAATATTCTTGATACAGATTATGAAGAAGTTTTTGGATATGGCACACCGGGATTTTCTGTTTACGGAGGAATAAGCCTGAAAATAGAATGAGAGTGCGGCTAAGAAAGAAAATAAGATTTCGAATTTTTAATTTTTAATTTTGAATTAATAAACTTTATTTTTGAACTAATTATAAGTAGAAATATTTTTACAAAGATTTTAATAGAAAGGAAAAACGATGACTGAACAAATGAAAAAAATTACTCCCAACTTTGGGGTAGTTACATTGATGGTTTTTGCTGCAGCTTTTGTAAGATTACTTCCTCACCCGCCAAACTTTGCACCAATTGCAGCTATGGCTTTATTTGGCGGTGCATATTTTAAAAAGAAATCTTTTGCGTTTATCATTCCCTTGTTAGCAATGTTTTTAACAGATGCAATAATTGGTTTTTACTCTTATGCCTGGATGGTTTACATAAGTTTTGCCTTAATTGTTGTACTTGGAATTGTAATGCTTAAAAAAGTTTCTGTAAAAAATGTAATCATTGCTTCACTAACAGCCTCAGTTAGCTTTTTTATAATTACAAACTTTGGAGTTTGGGCTTTAGGAACTCTTTATCCTAAAACGCCAGCAGGATTAATGGAAAGCTATATTGCCGCAATTCCATTTTTACAAAACTCTTTAATTGGTGATTTATTTTTTAGTGGAGTGATGTTCGGAGTTTATGAAATTGTAAAACATAATGTACCGGCACTGCAAAAAGTAAAGGCTTAATATTATTTCTTAAGTCCCTTCTCCTTAGGAGAAGGGATTTAGGGATGAGGCTCTTACTTCGCTCTCTTCCCTCTCTCATACGCAAGCATAACAATTTTCTTCAGAGCCTGTGCATAACTCATACCTGCTGCGTGTGCAGAGCGCATAAATCCCGCACCTTCTGTTAAATCCGGATTTGGATTTACTTCCAATACATAAACTTCCTCATCGCTTGTAACACGCATATCAACCCTTGCATAATCTCTTGTACCCATTACTTTAAATGCAGTAATAGCAGTCCTCTTTAATTTTTCTTCCAGGTCTTTGGAAATTTTTGCGGGACAGATTGGAATTGTTTTATGATATGACTCGTGATGTGGATCCCATTTTGCCTGGTAGCTTACAATATTGTGCAGATGATCCGGCATTTTACTAAAGTCAATTTCGCTGATAGGCAAAACCTTCGGTTTCAGATCACCCATAACAGAAACGTTAAATTCCCGTCCTTCAATAAACTCCTCAATCATTGCAGGTTGATAAAATTCTTTAAAAACGTGCTCAATTCTTTTTCTCAATGCATTTGTATTAAAAACAATCGATTCATTTTCAATACCAACGCTGGCGTCTTCATATGCTGGTTTTACAATAACTGGGAATTTTGTTTCAAGCCTGAATTCATCCAGAATTTTTTCAAACAACTGAAACTTTGCTGTTTTTATTCCGTGATAGTTAAGTAATTTTTTGGTAAGAAATTTATTCTGGCAATTTGCTAGTGTAATAGCCGGGGCACCCGTGTAAGGAATGCCCAAAAGCTCATAAAGTCCGACAAAGTTCATCTCAAGTCTGGGCTTTTCCTTAAACAACTCAACAAAATTAAAAATCACATCCGGGCGATTTTTGTTGACCTCATCCAGGAAAAGTGACAAATCGTCTTTAATATTGAGTGAATAGGCATCAAAACCAACTCTTTTAAGCTTTTTAACGATAATATTATACTCTTCCATCGGGGTTAAAGTCTCAACCTCAAAATACGGCTTAAAATCAAGATCCGGTGCCGGTTCTGATGGTTTTTGGTAAAACTCTGGGTGCGCTTCGTTGTAAAGGACAAGAACTTTAATTTTTTTCTCTTTCATATTTAAAAAATACCCAAAATCACTTGTAAAAAAAACTTCATTTAACAATGTTTAGGCTGTTCTTAAAATTGTATTATCAAAAATGAGTTTCTATCCTCAACCCTACAAATATCAATGCGGACCTTTCGCCCTCAAGTATGCTCTTGTAATGCTTGGCAGATTTGAAAGTGAAAATCAAATTGGAATTAAAGCAGGCAGCACCTGGTGGTATGGCACTGATGAAATTGGTTTAGCAAAAGCTGCAAAGTTTTATAACTGCAAAATGAAATACTTTCGCAGAGAAAAACCAGAAGATGCTTTAAAAGTTTTAATAGAACAATTAAAGAAAGGTTACCCCTGTATTTTAAGTGTTGATGATTGGGAACATTGGTTTACCGTAGTTAATTATCAGCAAAGAAAATTTATTGTTACAGACAGTTCACTTGATAAAGTAATTGCTATTTACACACCTAATCAACTGATTAAACGATGGAAATATTATGACGAAGATGATGATGAAATAAGCTATGATGGTTACGCAATAATCCCACAATATAAAATAACAACTAAGGCAAAGTTTACTCTTGATCACGCAAGATTTGTTATGGACTCCCGTAATCAGAAGCTTGCAAAAAAGTGGGACACTTATTTTAATGATCTAATAGCTATATGTCATCCGCGCCATGCCAATGCAACACATTTGATTTCATTCAGAGATTTTTTACGAAGATATGAGAAACTTCTTGTAAAGCAGGTCGCAAACTGGCATGGTTCTCCTAATGAAAGAGAATTAAAAAAAATCCTAAACAACTTTATGTTTATGGCAGAAGTTTATGATCTGGTTATTCACGCAGATGAACAGAAAAAAGCCTTGATTGATCTCGCCTCGATTTTAATGATGTACTCGTGCGGTAAGTACGGGATGGATGAAATTTATTAAATTTTGTTTCGTCATTGCGATGGCGATTAGCCGAAGCAATCTGTAATAAAGTGTGAGATTGCTTCACTCGAAGACTCGTTCGCAATGACATTCTGAAATAGGAATAAAAACTATGAAACGAAACCCAATCATATTAAAAAAAGAGACAACCGCACTGCTTATTATCGATTTGCAGGAGCGTATTCTTCCGGTTATAAGAAATTATGAATCAGTTTTAGAAAATACTATTAAGCTGATTAAAGGTTTTAGAGCAATGCAGCTTCCAATTTATTTTACTGAACAATATCCAAAAGGATTAGGACCAACATCCTCAAAAATTTTGGAAGAACTTTCTGGATATACAGCTTATCAAAAAATGAGTTTCAGTTGCTCCGGTGCAGAAAATTTATTTGATGATTTTCATAAAAAGAAGTTATCTCAAATAGTTGTGTGCGGAATTGAATCTCACGTTTGTGTGCAGCAAACTGTTTTAGATTTAATTGCAAATGATTATCAGGTTAATCTGGCAGCAGATGCAGTTTCATCCAGAAAAGAAATTGATTACAAGATTGCCCTTGATAGAATGAGAACTCTTGGTTCTGAAATTACAACTACAGAATCTATTCTGTTTGAATTGCTTGAGGTTTGTGGAACACCTGCATTTAAAGAAGTTTCTAAGATTGTAAAGTGACTATTTCAAATAAATGTTTTAGGTAGCCGCAACTTTCAAGTTGCGCATTAACTAAACTACTAACGCAAGATGAAGCTTGCGACTACCAAAAAAAGATTAATCAAACAGTGCTTCTAACTTTTGATAGTTTGTGTGAACTTTTTCAATTCCTGCATTTATCATTTTGTCATCTGTTTTAGAATCCTTTAAATCTTTTAACTCTTTTGTTGAATTATAAAGTTCGTCTGCGGCTTTTGAAAAATCTTCTTTTTTATCTGTTGCCCACTTTGGTAAAACACAGCTTTTTAATTCATCGGCACGCATATAAAGATCATCAATCGCTTTATTAAGTTTTGCGGTGTTTTTATCTGGGCCGTAGTGATGATAGATCATATAAAGTACTTTATGAAATTCATCAACTTCTTTAGTTACAGGTTTTACAATTCTTACAAGCATTTCAAAATTTGAGTGAAGTTCTTCTGCAGATTTTAATATTTCTTCCTCGTTATTCTCTTCACAAGCTTTGTTGTAATCAGCAACCGAGACACGAAGTTTATTTAATCCATTATTCCATTCATCTTCTTTGTTGCGTAAAATTCCTGGAAGTTCTGCTGAATAAATTTTTTCTACTCCGGCATTAACATCAGGTAAAAGCTGTTTGAATAAAGCATAATCTTTGTTTGGATATGCTGTATGCCACATAGGATAAACCACCTCGTGAAAATCAAAAAGCTCCGGGACAGATGAATTTATTTCTGTTGAATGATCATCCTGCTGAGCCTGAATAATATTGAATCCACATAGAATTGAAACAATTAAAAGAAAAGCTAAATTTTTCATAATCACCCTTGATAAATAATTGATTGATTCCTTACAAAAATACTAAATCATTAGGATTCTTCTCAACAAACATTCTTGAATTATAGATGTGTTACCTTTAATTTCCTGTTAGAAATAACAAAATTTATAGAAGGAAATTTTATGGCAGAACATCTCATTGCTCATTGCGAAATCCCTTGTACTGATTTAGACAGATCAAAAGAATTTTATCACAAAGTGCTTGGCTGGGAATTTAAACCGTTTGGAAATGGTTATTTGCTTTTTAATAATCATAAAGGCACTATGGTCGGATTACGAAAAGTTGATGAGGTTGCGAAAGGTGATACAACGATTTTTCATGTTAATATGCCTGACATTGATTCTATATTGAAGAAAGCAAAAGAAAATGGCGGAGCAGTAAAACGCACAAAAACCGTAATTCCTGCTATGGGCTGGTATGCCTTAATGAATGACCCGGACGGCAATACTTTGGGATTGTATCAGAAAAGCTAAAATTGGAATGGTGGAATATTGGAAATATGGAGTAATAGAGATATAAATTTCTATTCTAATATTCCATCACTCCAAAATTCCACCAATTCAAAAAATCATTCAGACTCAACAATTTTGTAGCTGTGCTCAATCGGCATAGCTTTTTGAAGCATCGCGGTAACACTACAATACTTTGTTAATGATAATTCAATCGCTCTTTCAATATCCTTTTCTGGCAAGTTTTTCCCATAGAAAACATATTCAAGATGCATCTTAGTATAAACCTGAGGATGCTCTTCTTGCTGTTCTGCAGTAACATTCATTTCAAAATTTGAATACTTGACTTTTTTCTTATCAAGGATTGTTACAACATCACTTCCCGTACAGCCCATCAGTGAAATGAGCAGTAATTCCTTTGGTCTGATGCCAGCATTGCTTCCGCCAAAATTTTCAGGTCCATCCATTGTAACCCAATGATTAGAATCGGTTTTTCCGACAAATGTAATTCCTTTAACTTGTTTTACGTGAGCTGTTTTGGTAATCATTATTTCCTCTAAATTGTTTTTAATTGATATAAATAAGATGCCAACCCATCAAATAGGATCCGTAAAAGGACAAATAAAATATTCCTGATTATCTCACTGAAAATAATTCGTCTTTTCTTTCATAAAACTCATTAAAAAACGATTCTGAAAAAAAAATTTATTGTGGAACTCTAAACGGGATTTTTTCGTTAATTTTGGAGTGATCGTAAATAATTTAATAAATCAATAAAAAAAACGGAGAACACTATGAACACATTCAGATTGGCTGCATTAACATTAATATTTTTTGCAGTAACTTTAATTTCAGTAAGCGCTCAGGATTATTCTACTAAATCAGTTTCAAAGGATATAGTAACTACAGCTGTTGACGCTGGTATTTTTAAGACATTAGCAACTGCACTAACTGAGGCAGGTTTAATTGAAACATTGCAGGGTAAAGGTCCTTTTACAGTATTTGCACCAACAGATGATGCATTTGCAAAGTTACCAAAAGGAACTGTTGAAGGATTATTAAAAGATAAAGAAGCTCTTAAGAAAGTTCTTTTATATCACGTAGTTTCAGGAAATGTAATGTCATCAGCTATTATAAAATCAACTGAGGCCTCAACAATTGAAGGCAGCAATCTTAAGATCACTGTAAAAGATGGTAATGTTATGATAAACGATGCAAAGGTTACAACTGCAGATGTAAAAGCCTCAAATGGTGTAATTCATATTATCGATACTGTGCTTTTGCCCCCGACTAAGTAATTTAAGACTAGATGATGATAATGGTTGCCCCGGTCTGATAAGCCGGGGTTTTTTATTTCAATGTTAGAATATCCTGAATAATCGGTTTTAATCCTCTGAAGAATAACTCAACTGCAATTACCATTACGATTAAACCCATAATTCTTGTTAAAACTTTGTTGCCGCTTTCTCCAAGAAATGCAATTATTTTTCTCGAACTTAAAAGTATGATATGTGTTAATCCCATTACAACAAATATTGCTGCAATTAGTAAAGATTTGTGAGTTAAATCCGGTGCGTCGTTCATCATTACAATTGATATTGTGATTACACCGGGACCTGTAATCATAGGAACACCAAGTGGAGCTATTGCAAAATTTTTAACGGCTTCATCATCTTTTTCATCATCTGATTTTATACGTGTTAATTTTCCTCTCAGCATATCATAACCCGAAAGAAAGAAAAGTATTCCACCCACAACTCTAAGTCCGTTTACTGATATGTTGAAAATATCAAATATAAGATTGCCGCCAAAAGTGAAAAGCAAAAGTACAATTAATGCTGTTGATGTTGCCTTTAGAGCAATTGCAGCTGCCTGCTTTGATGTCATTCCGGATGTAAGTGTTGTATAAACAGGAATAACACCCATTGGATTTATCATCGTAAACAACGAAGTGAAAGCAAGTAAAGCAAATTGTAAAATTGAATCCATTTTTTAATCCGTGTCATCCGCGTGCTATTGTTTTTATTAACTTCCACGCATCCTCAATGTGCCTCCGTTCGTGCCTGATACTTCCAATTGTTAATCTTATAGTAAACTTACCATTAAGTTTTGTGTGAGATAAAAATATTTTCCCAGAAGCATTAATTTTCTCCAGAAGCTTCTCATTCAATTCATTCAGTTCCTGTTCAGTTTTATCCCCCGGATTATATCGAAAACAAACAGTAGAAAATAGAACGGGCGCCAATCGTTCAAAATCTTTTTCATCATCGACCCATTTTGCAAATTCTTTCGCAAGCTGAATATGATTCCAAATTCTTTCTGATAATCCATCCACACCAAAATATCTTATAATAAACCAAAGTTTTAGCGATCGGAATCTTCTGCCAAGCTGAATTCCATAATCCATTAAGTTTTCTACTTCACTATCCTGATTTGTCTTTAAATATTCTGCTGATAGACTAAATGCACGCTTTAAAATATCAGGTTTACGAGTAAAGTAAACGCTTAAATCCATTGGAGTAAACATCCATTTGTGCGGATTAATTACCAAAGAATCAGCTCTTTCCCACCCTTTTGTTATCCATTTCATTTCGGGAATCATTGCAGTCACTCCGGCGTAAGCCGAATCAATGTGCAGCCACAAATTATATTTCTCTGCTATATCTGCAATTGCCTCAACGGGATCAACACTTGTTGTAGATGTTGTACCAACTGTTGCCACAACACAAAATGGCTTAAAACCTTTTCTGATATCTTCCTTGATAGCTTTTTCAAGTTTTTCGGGAATCATTTCAAATTTATCGTTAACAGAAATTTTTCTAATTCCATCTAAACCGATTCCTAAAGTAAGAGCGCCTTTGTCAATAGAATTGTGTGCATGCTCAGAACAATAGAGAATCAACTTCGGTACATCACTTCTTCCAGCCATTCCCTTTTCTCTAAATCCAAAATCAAGCTGCTCGCGTGCAGAAGCAATCGCGTGCATTGAGCTTGTTGAAGCAGTGTCGTAAATAATTCCCCAATAATTTTCCGGTAGTCCAACCATTTTTCTAAACCAATTCATCATTGATTTTTCAAGTTCAGTAAAAGCTGGAGAAGTTTTCCAGAGCATTCCATTTACACCCAAACCCGCCGTCAGGAGTTCAGCTAAAATTCCGGGTCCGCTGGATGTTGAGTTAAAGTAAGCCATAAAACCAGGGTGATTCCAGTGTGTTATTCCATCCATAAGAATTTTATCAACATCTGCGAGAACATTTTCAATATCCTCCCCGCTTTGAGGTGGAGATTGTGGAATTCGTTTTAGTATATCTCCAGGATTTACATTTGCCAATGGCGGATATTTTTCAATATCCTTTAAATAATTTGTTATCCAATCTACAAGTTGATATCCGTTATTACGGAATTCTTCTACCGGCATATCGTTTAAATTTTTCATTCAGAAATTCCCATTAAACTTTTTAATAAAAAGCTGTTTAAATCTAAGCAAAGTATTTATCTTTTTTTAAGAATCTATTTTACATAAGTTTAATCTCACAAATCAAAAAAAATATTCCTCATATGAAACCAATTATCTTTAAATATTCTGTTTATATCCTCCTTTTGATGTTTAGTGTAAATGTTTTAACAAGCTGTTACGAGCATTTTCCATTAGATCAGGATGTAGCAAGAACGCAAAACACTTTTTTAAATCAGGACAGTGTAAAAGTAGAGTTTCCGAAAATAATTAAGGACAAAATTACTTTGATGGCAATGGTTTACACTCATTGTCCGGATATCTGTCCGATGACAACACATAATATGTATCTTGTTGAGCAAAGATTGCCGGATAATTTAAATAATCAGGTAAGGTTTGTTGTTATTTCTTTTGATCCGAATCGTGATACTCCAGGCGTATTAAAAAAGTTTGCAGAGATAAGAGACTTGTCCTTTGATAAATGGACTTTCCTTTCAGGTGATGCAAAAAATACTGAAGAAGTTATGTTAAAGTTTGGAATTAAAGCAATTCCGGCTGATTCTACTTATGATGAAAATGGAGAACTAAGCTACAATGTAATTCATACTGATCGCATATCACTGATTGATCAAAATGGCAGGCTAAGAGCAAACTACAAAGGCAGTACAGCGGATTTAAATATGGTTTTAGAAGATATTAAGTATTTAAGTAATTAACCGTCATCGCGAGGCTTATGATTTGGAAGAAGGAGTAATCTGTAACTGAGATTGCTTCGCACTCTGATGATAGCTCGCAATGACTATCTTTAAATTAAACGGAGAATAATATGAGTCTTTTACTAGCATTGTTAATTTTCTTTTCCAATCCATCTGATAAAATAAAAATTGTTGATCCCTGGATGAGGGTTGGAGCACAGGGACAGGCAACCGGATTATTTTTTAAAATTGAAAATAACTCGGATAAAGCTGATACTCTTTATAAGGTTGAATTCGAACCTGCCGGTAAAGTTGAAATCCACGAAACTTACGATGCAGGAAATGATATGATGGGAATGCGTGAAGTTAAATTTATTGTTGTTCCTGCAAAATCAACTTTTGAACTTAAACCGGGTGCACACCATGTAATGCTTATGAAACTAAAAAGAGATATCGTTAAAGGTTATGAAGGAACAGTAAATTTATATTTTAAGCAAGCAGGAAAAATTGTGATAAAAGCCCAGGCAAAAGAGATGATGAAAAAACAAACTATGGATCACAAACATTAATTAAGTAAAACCTTCGAGGTTTTGTTTTTTAACCTCGAAGGTTTCTTGATTAGCCTATCTTACAAAAAACTCAGCGATAACCTTATTCCAATTTACATCATTTAACTTTTCTAATTGACCAACAAATAATCCTTCTTCAAGATATTCATCACCTTTCTTTTCGGATTTTAATATGTCAAGCATAACTGTTTTGAACTTTTCAATGTCTTCCTGGAAAAATGCAACTGCAGATTTGCCTATGCTGAGTGATTTAATTTCTTCATCAAGATTTTCTGCATCAAGTGCACAAACCCAGTTTTTTTCATAAGGAGTGATATCTAATGCATCAACATTATCCTTTAAGAGTGTATTTATCTGTGCAACTTTTCCGCTTACAGGAGAGTTGAAAGTAATACTGCGATTGCCCTGTTTAATTGTGAACAATGGTTGCCCGACTTTTACATTCATACCAAGATTTGGTAACTCAATTGAATAAACTTTACCGATTAATTTTTTTGCAAAGTCATCAATTCCAACTTTAGCAATTCCGGCTTGTGTCATACTAACCCACGTATGATTTTTAGCTATAAAAACTCCACCGGGAATTGAGAACTCGCCTTTTGTAAAATCATCTGAAGCTGGAACATGTGTAATGTGCACTTTTGGTTTAAGAGTTTTTTGAATTTTATCCTGTCTCTTAATTAAAGCTTTTTTAACGAATTCAATTAACTCATCTTCCGTAAAAGGTTTTTGAACATAATCCATCGCTCCGTACTTCATAGTTTCAACGGCAGTCTCAACAGAAGCATATCCTGTAATAATTATAACATCAATATCCGGTCTTAAATGCTTTACAGATTTACAAACTTCAACACCATCCATTGCAGGCATCTTCAAATCAGTAAAAACAAAATCGTAGTGATGCTTTTGAATTAGTCCTAACGCCTCCTGCCCCGTTTCAACAGTATCAACCGAGTATCCATCGAGCACAAGAATTTTTCTAAAGCTGCTAAGAATAACTTCCTCATCATCAACACAAAGAATTTTTGCTTTTGGATTAGGAACTTCTGCACGCTTAAGTGTTTTTGCTTCACTCGTAAAATCAAGCTGCAGACTTTCCTGCAAAACAACTTCGCGCTCTTTCTTCAGTTTTTTCTCAGTTAATCTTTTACCAATCATTCGTATTAATATGTCTGCGATTATGAAAATGATTATCGCAAGAATAAAGAGTGGCATATTATATCTCCTTAATTAAATTTATTTATAAACTTTTCAATTATCATTTTGTTATCTATCTGAACTACAGGGCACAAGTAATTTTGATTCAAAATCATAGTCTGATGGAATCAATCTATAAATCCAGCCAGCAAAGTAAGGATCCTTTTCAAGTATAATTGCATTTGATTTTATGCTTTCGTTCACTTCTACAATTCTTCCTGAAAGAGGTGATAAAATTTTGTGCAATCTGTCATCAGCAGAGATTATCTGTGCACAGCTAATGCCCTGAACAATTTCATCATCAATTTGAGAAAGATTAATTTCTTTTACAGAATTAATTGTCTTTAAAAATAAATCACATACTCCAATTAACACCGAACCTTCTTTTTCATAGCACGACCAGGTTGAATGTCCTAATCTTAAATATTTAGCCGGACAGGTTACATAGGCAAGTTCAGAATTACCTGTATTACTTAATTCTTCCTGTCTCTTTTTTACAGATAGATATTTGTTTGAACGAAATACCGAACCCAGCAATTCATCAACAGTAAATGGTTTGGGAATAAAATCAACTGCGCCCATATAAAGCGATTTAACAGCGTTTTCAACAGTTGAATATCCTGTCATCATTATCACTGCAGATTCTAGTTTATATGCATTAAGCTGTTCCAAAATCTGAAATCCATCTCCATCCGGCATCATTATATCACATATAATTATGCGATAGTAATTTTTTGAGATTTTTTCTAATGCCGATTTAACTCCGAGTGCAGAATCAACCATATAACTATCAAGAGCACAGATTTTTGTAACAGCATCAATTACCACCTGCTCATCATCAATTACCAATATGTCTGCAGATTTACTCATCTATAAATTTTATTTATGTTGTGTTAAAGGAAGTCTAATTGTAAAAGTTGTTCCCTTGCCAACTTCACTATCCACAGTTATTGTTCCATTATGGTTATCTATTATTCCCCAAATAACAGCTAAGCCCAAGCCGTTACCTTTTTGCCCTTTAGTTGAGAAGAATGGCTCAAATATTTTGGGTAAATCTTCGTTGCTTATTCCACAGCCGGTATCAGATACTTTTATTTGTATATACTCTTTTACTCCTGCCGAGTCAAGATATTCCCATCTCTCCCAGTTGCTGTTTTCTGAAGAGCAAACTTCATAGACTCCCTGTCCTTCAACCTCAAAAGCAAGAATTGGTGAGCCGCATAACGGACAGGTTTTGTCTGTTTCTACCAAAGATGAATTACAATCCGGGCATACAAATTTTGTTTCTTTTGTAATCTTAAAATCAAGATTAAAAATATTATTGTGCTTACCATAAACCGGATCAAGATGTATTATGCCTACGTTTCCGTTTGATATAACTTTTACTTTTAATGATGGCATACCATCTATTTTTACTTCATTATCAATTAAACTATGTCTTTTGGGACAGGTGGCTCTTTTAACCTGAGCAACGCCATATGGAGATAAAGAAACCTGACTTGCAGTAACAGTAATATTTCCACCATTCGGACTCATAGCATCGGATGCATTTACAAAAAGATTTATAAACACTTGCTGTATCTGATTTGAATCAACAACAATTTTAGGAAGATTTGGTTGAATATTTTTAATGATATTCACTTTGTTTATTGAAAGTTGATTTTCTATCACACTGATTGACTTATCAATAATTTCTGTGATATCCGCATTTGCCTTTTTAGGAATTGATTGTCTTGCAAAGTCCAGCAAACTCTTTACTATTTCTCTGCTTCTAATTGTTTCGCGTACAATAACTTTTAAATCTTCCTGAATTTCCGGATTGTTTTGAGTCCGTTTGAGTAAAAAACTACTGTATGTTAATACACCTGTTAATGGATTATTAATTTCGTGTGCAACTCCTGCAGCTAATCTTCCCAAAGAAGCCATTTTATCGGATTGGAACAACTGCATTCTGGCTTCGGCAAGTTTCTTCGTCATCGTATTAAATGAAGAAGCAAGCTGACCAATCTCATCTTTACCCAAATCTTTAATCACATAATTTAAATTACCCTGACTAACCTGTTGAGTTGCATTTAGTAATTCTTTAACTGGATTTGAGATCCAGCGTCTGACAAAAAAAACAATCAGCAAACCAACCGCTGTAATTGCAAAAATTGCGCGGAAAAGAGCTTCCCATTTTTGTTTTGAAATTGCTTTATCAACCTCCGCAAGAGAAATTGATACATCTAATACACCAAGTACTTTTTGATTTTGTGGATGTACATGGCACTCAGCTTGCCAACAGGAATTTTCATTATAAATTGGAGTAATGATACCTATGAATCTGTCTGGGTTAGGACTAATTTGAAATATCCTTGTTCGTTCACTAATTGATATATGCTGAAGCGGTTCATTTTCAGAATGGCACGCAAAACAACTCTCAGCTTTTTTGTCAACCATTTTATTGATATTCCCCGGATCAGAAGAATAGATAATTTCTCCAAACTTATTAACTATACGCACATCTCTGATCTGTGATTGCTTACCTATCGAATTAATTATTTGCTGAATTCTGTCTCTCTGATTATACATCATATCAAAACGAGTGCTTGCAACCACGGTTTCCCCCAACTGATTTGCATGTCTTTCTACTTCGGCGATTAAAGTATTACTTTGTGACCTTATATTGAAATATGCAAATACACCAATTATTGTAACGGCTGCAGATGCAACTACAATAATTATTCTGAAACCTATTTTATTAAACAAGTTCATTTTTACTATTAAAATTTTTTGCTATTTCTTGTTGCCAATCATCTTTCCTGGTTTTTCTTTCGGATAAACATAATCATCGTGACAATTGGTACAGCCTGGTTTAACTGCAAAATTATTTTCAATATGGCAATCTTCGCAGCTAAAATCTGAATGTGTTTCATCTAATTGCAAACCTGTAACAGAATGCTTGAAATTTTCGTTGTTCCAGTTCTGGTGACAACTGTTACACTGATTATTCAATTTTTTATATGGCAATTTAGAGCCGTGGCATTTTGCACACGATAAATTAATATGATATTTATTCAATGCCCAGCCTGTTGCTTTACCGTGATCAAATGGTTCCATTGTTTTATCGCTGTGGCATTTATTACAATTTTCAGTCTTAGAATGGCAGCTTATGCAGTTTCTGTGCTGCTCTTCAAAAGTTTTTTTCGTATCCACTTTAATTGGTTTATTATCAGCAATACGGTTAACTCCGTGACACTTGGAGCAGCTTTCCTGTTTATGACAGGTAACGCAGGTTAAACCAAATTTCTTTGTGTGATCATTGTGATAGAATGTTACAACTTTACCTTTATCAGAGTTTGTTTCATAAACCAATTTTGTTGGTTCAAGTACAACAGGATGTTTTTTGCCCGCATACTTTTTTTGAATAACTTCTTTTTTTTCTGCTTTATAATCTTTTTTAAGAACGTGGCAGCTATTACAACCAGTTTCACCGCTCCACTCACGATGACAATCCATACACTGCCTGTGATATGCACCTTTCAAATCCGGCAAGCTGACATCTTCTCTTTTTCGAGTTGGTTGGTGACAACTATTACACTTTAAAATCGGTCCTGTTGTGTTATGATGATGACAACCTTCGCAACCACCACCCATATCAGACATCTGTGCATGAATCCGATGAGAGAAATAAACAGGTCCATATCTATCAACCAATTCATTAATAATTATAAGTTCAGGAGTTTGTTCTGGTTTTTGATATACAGTTGCAATTCTTTCACGCGGACATATAACAAGGCAGGGTTCACTCTTTGTTGGTACATCACAAGTGTGACAGGTTTTACAGTTTATGTTTAACCTGGAATGATTTTGACCCGGGCTTTGCTGTCCAAACAAATTTGCAGAAGCAAATAAAATCGCAATGAAATAAATTAATCTTTTCATTTCTCTACCCCCTTTATTGTGTATTTTGCTTGAGGGGCTAATTGTTTACCGGGCAAACTGATAACCGGGAAATTCATTACAATAAATCTGTACGCTAAAACTAACATCGCAACAAATCCTATCGTAACTGATAGTTCGCCAAATGAGGGGAAGTATGCTTTCTCTGCGTAAGGAGGAGTGTAAGCAACTATAAAATTATTAATTCTGTTAAGCAAAACTCCAAGTACCACCAGTGCTGAAGCAGTAAAAAGTAATGGAGGTGATTTTAAAACTTTAGGAGATAAAAACATTCTTAGCGGAATTACAACTCCAAACAAAAGTTCAATCGTGAACATAATGCTTGCAGTGTTAAATTCAGTTAAATAAACAAATGTTTCTCGTATAAACATATCACCAATCTTAAATGCTAAATAAATTCCCAGCAGCGGAGCAATCATAGATCCAAGTTTGGATAGGATGTGCATCTCCGGTTTTAATTTTAGTGATCTTGATGCAATCAGTGATTCAAAAATCACCATTGGAAAACCTACTGAGATTGCTGACAGTAAAAATAGCAAAGGCAAAATTGGTGTTTGCCATAACGGATGCATTTTGGGTCCGGCAATAACCATCAATGTTCCCAAAGAGGATTGATGTAATGTTGAGAGTACTACGCCTGCAATTATAAAAATGAACATCGTTTTAGAAAGACCTTTATCAAGCAGTCTTAAAACTTTATCAAGCGGTTTGTTTAATCCGGAAAGGAAACCCGGTAAATTAACTTTACCAATAAATCTTTCGGTAACTATTGGAAGAAATTCGATATACAAAACCGTTAAATAAATCATTACACAAATACCAACTTCAAATAAAGCTGAGTTGCCATTCCACATAATTAAGGGATGCCAGATGTAATACCATCTTCCTATATCAACAAAAACACCCATTGCAACAAAAGTGTAGCCTAACATTGCAGTTAAAAGTGCAGGTCTTACAACTGCGTGATATTCTTCGCGATGCATTACATGACCAAGTGCAGCCGTTGTAAAGCCGCCTGCTGCAAGAGCAACACCTGCTGCAACATCAACACCAATCCATAATCCCCATGGATATTGATTATTTAAATTTGTTACTGCGCCTAGTCCAAATAAAAATCTTCCGGCTAAAAAAACCAATCCGTTTACAGCAAGTATTAAAAGTATAAAAACACCTGGAGTAAAAAATTTATGTTTGATCGGGACAGGATTAATATTTTCGTGACTCATATTTTTTCCTCCTGATCTAATTCTTTACGTCTTTTTGATATCCACATAATTCCACCTAATAAAGCATATAAAGAAACAGGCGGAACAAAGTAGGCAAATATTCCGTGTTGAATTGATTCTGAGACACCGGGCGCCGGTTTATCTCCAAGTTTTGGGAAACCCAGTTCAACAAAATCTTTATTTGCCAAATACATCCAAGATGTTCCTCCTACTTCATACTCTCCAAAAATATGATCAACATAGCGATCAGGATTTCTTTTAATTCTTTCGCGGGCAACTCTTACAAGCTCTGTACGTGGTCCGTATGTCAATGCTTCAACGGGGCAAATTTCAACGCAGGCAGGAAGTTTACCTTCTTTAGTTCTTTCAAAACAAAAATCACATTTCATTATCAATGGCTGAATTGCTTTATCATATTCAAAAGCAGGAACCTGAAACGGGCAGGCTGCCATACAATAACGGCATCCGATACACATATCTGTATCCCATATTACAGAGCCATTTTCTTGTTTTGAAAATGCTCCAACAATACAGGCAGATACGCACGCCGGATGATCGCAATGCATACATTGCACTTTAACATCAACAGGCATATTAGAATTTTTGCCTGAAGAATACTCATTAACAACTGTCAATGCTGTATGATCAGGTCGTCTTTTTTCTTCAAGAATTTTTCTGTCTTCATAAGATTCTAAATCTCCGGCAGGTAGATTATGTGCTGTTTTACAAGCCCATTCACAATTTCTGCAGCCAACACACACGGTGGTATCAACTAAAACTCCCATTCTATCGGGAGAGAGAACGTTTTTAGGTCCTGCTTTAGCAGTAGCTGTTGAAAGTCCAGTAACACCAGCCCCAATCACAGCAGATTTTTTTAGGAAATCGCGGCGGCTTTTGCCAGGCATTTTCCCCTCCTTTCAATTGTCGCTTGAAGTGAATTTATTTTATTAACTGAATTATTTATACAATTTCATACCATTTTTCCTGATTAAATCAGAAAAACTGAAAAGTGTGAAATTATTTAATATATCAAGAGTTGCAATAAGTAAAATAAATTTTGTGAAGAATTATAATTATTAAAATTTCTCATTGATGGTAAGCAGAAAAATCTTTTTGTTAGGATAGAGAATGGTTGCCAATTACTAAGTTTTAGTAATTAGTAATTGTTGCGAAAAAATTATAATCAGTTTGAATTACAAAGTGTGCTGTTTACCGCAGCGTGGACAGATAATCGTGTTGCTTTTGAAGTCAGGCGGGATTTTTAATTTTAATCCGCAGGTACAATTAATAAAACTATATTCATTTAGTTTCATCATCAGATCACCGACTTCTCTTTTAACTATTTTACTTTGTTCAATGTTTTGTTCTTCAGCCAGTGGTTGTCTGAAAAATATTGGGGAGATTTCTGCCATTCCTGATTTAGGTATCAGTTTAGATTTTGATCCTGTTACCTGATTAAAAGCTTTTTGATAATTAATAAGATTTGCGCCTGTCTGCATTGATCGTAAAATTCTAATCCTCTCTGTAATTGGTGGATGAGTACTGGTAAGATTAGCTATTTGCATTCCTTTTTTCTTTAACGGATTAACGATATACATCGGGGCAGTAACTTTATTTGCTGTTTTAAGATCAGCATGTGAATTAGAAATCTTTTCAAGTGCAGAAGCCAACCCTTCAGGATATCTTGATAATCTTACTGCAGATGCATCAGCGAGATATTCACGCTTACGAGAGATAGCGAAGTAAAGCAGTTGTGCCATAATCGGACCAAGAATAGCAAGCACGATTGCCAAAACCATAATAATAATTTGTCCCTGTCCGCTGCTCTTACTTGAAGATTTTGAGCGATATCTTGAACCTCCACCAACCCATAAACTTCTTGTAAAAACATCTGCCATTAAAGTAATTGCACCCAGCATCATTCCTGCAAATGTCATAAGCAAAATATCTCTGTTAATAATGTGTGACATTTCGTGGGCAACAACTCCCTGCAGTTCATCACGATTTAGACTGCCTAGCAAGCCAGCAGTAACCGCAATTGCGGAATTCTCAGGTTTAATTCCGGTGGCAAATGCGTTTGGTGCGGATTCGGGAATTATATAAACCTTTGGCTGATACGGCAGATTAGCAGCTATTCGCATTTCTTCAACAACATTATGCAATTGTGGATGAACATCTTTTGTTACTTCTTTTGCGCCGCTTACTGCTAAAAGAATTTTACTTCCGGCAAAGTAGCTGATGGTAGATAGAATTCCCCACAAAAGCAGAGCGAAGAACACTCCAACTGCACCGCCATTTTCAGGTTCGTAAAAAGATCCGAATACATATCCAATCAGGATGAGAAGAACTCCCATCCCGATAAAAATAAAAATGGATTTTCTTTTGTTGGCTTGTATTAATTCCCACATCATAAGAAAAAGAAAACCGAATTAATTAAAAGATACTTTTGGAACTTCTTTTTCTTTCTGATCTTCAACTTCAAAAAATTCTTCTTCTTTAAAGCTGAACATTCCTGCCACAATGTTGGAAGGAAACATTTGGATTTTATTATTGTAAAATAAAACCTGATCGTTGTAAGCTTGTCTTGCAAAAGATATCTTGTTCTCTGTTGAAGTTAACTCTTCCTGCAAAGCAAGAAAATTTTGATTAGCCTTTAAATCGGGGTAGTTCTCAACCTGCACACGAAGTTGACCTAATGCGCCGCTTAAAAGTCCTTCTGCCGCAGCCTTTTCACCAACAGTGCTTGCATCCATAGCCTGGCTGCGGTATTTGGTGATGTTTTCCATAATCTCACGTTCGTGTTTCATATAACCTTTTACTGTTTCCAGTAAATTAGGAATCAAATCGTGTCTTCTCTTTAGCTGAACATCAATCTGAGACCAGGCATTCTTTACTCTGTTGCGTAATCCAATAAGTGAGTTGTAAATCGAAACAAAATAAAATCCGATAACAACTATTATCACGATAAAAATCAGGAAGAAAGTCATTGTACCTCCTTAATTGTATTTATTATAAGAAATTGCTTAATCAATTTTTTTACTCTCCAAACATTTCTTTGATGATGCTGATTATTTTACTGTTGTGTTTTTCATCAGTTTTTAAGATTGATTTTAGTTCACCGCTATCAAACCAAAGGCCGTGATCATTTTTGCATCTGTCAATTATAATTCCTGTCTGTTCAAATTCAACTTTATCCATTTTCTTTTTACAAATAGGACATTTTCTTTTAGCTTCAACAACATTATCCCGCAGCAAAAATAATTTTGAAATTTCTTTATCCACTTCTTGCGAAAAGATTAATTCAAGCTCGCCTCTATCCAGCCATATACCTTTACAGGAAGTGCAATAATCAACTTCCACCTGGTTTAGCTCTAAAATAATCATCGGGTTTTTACAAGCAGGGCAATTCATAATTCAATTTTTTGTTGATGTGAAATTGCAAAGAATAAATGTAATTAAAAATAGTTGCGGGTAACAATTTCTTGTATTCTTCTGCTCCACATCGATTTAATTATCTTTTGTAATAAAATGTACTCCTTTAACCATTTAAGCATTAAAGTTTAAATCATTTTTCTTTTTATCCGGTGTGATGTCACTTTTTTCTGCGTTATAACACTTAATTATTGAACGAGTTAAAAATTATTAATCAATTAAATAAAAAAGGAGTTCGTTATGTTAAAACAACTTTTATTCACATTATTTATTTCTGGTATCTTTTTATTAGCTGCCTGCTCAGAAAACTCATCAACTGCACCAAGTGCTGGTGGACAGGATGAGGTTGTTGCCAAAACAAATTTAATTACTAAAGGAAGAAGTTCTCTTGTATCAACAGTTAAAAATGATGATACACAACATTGGGAAGTAAAGGTTGATATGACCGGAGATGGTGGAATCGTAAAATTTGAGTATCAGTTAAATTCAAATGAGTTAAGAGAAATTAAAGGATTAACACCTTCGTTTGAATATGAAATTGAACCCGGAAATGGATTAATTAATTACTCCACTGCCAGAGCAATTGCCCTTGGTGCGGTAAGCGGCAGCATAATTGAATGGAAGCTGGAAAAAGATGAAAGTGATAACAATTGGCAATACAGATTTGAAATCGGCACAACCGAAGTAAGAATTGACGCCGCAAACGGAAATATTTTAAGAGTTAAAAATTAAACTCATCCTACAAGAGATGTTGAGAATTGGCTCAACATCTCTTTCACATTTTCTGATTAAAAATCGCTTTATTTATACCGATTTCCATTCCCAAATCAAACTGTTTTTCTTATCTTTTCGGCAATATTTTTAACGCAAATTAAAGAGGATATGAAATGATGAAAAAAATCTTTCTTGGTGTTTTACTTTTAGCACTTATAATCCAAACTGAAACCGGAAATGCCTGTACAAATTTTATCGTAACTAAAGGCGCCAGTGCAGATGGTTCTGTTATGGTTTCTTACACTGCTGATTCATTTGGATTTTATGGTGAACTTTATCACTTCCCTGCTTCAGTTTATCAAAATGGTGCCTGGTTAGATATTTATGAATGGGATACAGGAAAATTTCTTGGTAGAATTCCTCAGGCATCCGTTACTTACAACGTTATCGGAAATATGAACGAGCATCAGGTTGTTATCGGCGAAACAACTTTTGGCGGAAGAGAAGAACTCGTAAACTCTAAAGGTATTATTGATTACGGAAGCTTGATGTACATTGCTCTTCAAAGAAGTAAAACAGCACGTGAAGCAATTAAAATAATGACTGATCTTGTTAACGAATATGG
>CAZCJF010000016.1:0-14004 GCA_964499095.1 uncultured Ignavibacteriaceae bacterium | reverse complement strand
CCTTTAGATTTTGGTGCAATAAGATTTTGCGATGCAAGAGTTTGGTCCTTGTTCCGAAGATGTAATTCAGAAATGGATAAATATATTACTTACATCCGTGGTGAATCTTTAGAAAGAATGCCTCTTTACATCAAACCAGATAAGAAACTTTCTGTTCATGATGTAATGAACTTAATGCGCGATCATTACCAGGGGACCGAACTTGATATGACCAAAGGTATAGCTGCAGGTCCTTATCAAATGCCTTATCGCTGGAGACCATTAACCTGGAAATACAATGGCGAAGAATATTTTAACGAACGTCCTATATCAACTCCTCAGACAGGATTTTCTTTTGTGTCTCAGGCTCGTTCACATATGCCGCGTGAGGTTGGCGGAGTTTTATGGTTTGGTGTTGATGATACTTACTTTACAGTTTACACTCCAATGTATGCTTCAATGACAAGAGTGCCATATAATTTTGCTCACGGTGTTGGATCGATGTCTCAGTTTACATGGGATTCTGCTTTCTGGGTTTTTAATTTTGTTGCAAACTTTTCTTATCCAAGATTTTCTGTTGTGATTGACGACGTAAAAAAAGTACAGAATGAACTTGAAGGGAAATACCTCGCACAGCAAGAAAATGTTGAATCAACTGCTTTATCTTTACTAAAAAATTCAAGAGGTGAAGCAATTGAATATCTTACAAATCATTCTCTTAAATCTGCCGAGATAACTTATTCCAGTTGGAAGAAACTCGGAGAGAATTTGATTTTGAAGTATATGGATGGAGTTAAAAAAGATGAGTTCTTCAGACCAAAGAATATTGGATATCCTGATGAGTTTAAGAAATTGATAGTGGAGGAATCAGGTAATGCGATAAAGGTAAAACAGATTTTTACAGATTATACCGCTGCTTATAACGAAAGCATTAAAAAAGCTGATGAACTTTTAAGCGAGAAAAAATATACTGATGCAAAAGTACTTTATGAAAAAGCCCTGACCTATAAACCATCTGAAGAATACCCGAAGACAAAAATTGAAAAAATTAATTCTATACTTAGCTCTATAGAAGAATTACACAAAAACACTTTTTAATCAAGGGAGACATTATGAATGAAATCAAAAAAGAAGAACTTAATTTTGACAATGAGATTAAATTTCTGGATTTAATCTATTCAGATATGATAGAAGCATTACATCAAAAACCAGATGAAAACGATATCGAAGCAATGAGACTTTATATAGATAATATCTGGGGTGTATTTAATCGCACTGTATTTAGAGTAACTGAGATAAAAAACAGCTTACAGAAAGAAAAAAAATTCAAACACGAAACCTGGAATCCACCGGCTTAATAATGATTTGAAAACATTAGAATCCACACCCATTTAAGCTAGGTATTGTTCAAATGGGTGTGAGATTCTTTGAGTGGATATTTGACTTAATAATTTCAAAAAATTATGATATTCGTAATTCAACTTTTACTGTACTGATACTGCTTTTCTGAAACTTTAGTGATGTTTATTTTCAAATAACTCTGATGTTAAAGAAATTCCAATCAGGTTATCATATAGATTAATCCAACCATACCCCCATTTTGCAATGAACGCCTGTAAAGCAGAATCCTCTCTTGCATAAAACCAAAAAACTCTGGTACTGGTATCGCATTTATTACAGAAGACAATTTCATAATCCATATCAATTAAATCTAATCTTCTTTGCCTGATAATTACATACCTTATCTCATTCCAGTCAATATGAAAATGAACGGGAGGTTCTTTATAAGAATTTAATAGTGAGTTTACTTTCAATACCAGCATAGTTTCAACAGGATGTTTTTCTACATTAAGCCAATGTTTTTCAAATAATCCAAATGACCCATGGGCATTCATTGAACAAATTTCACCGCATTTTATTGTACAAACCAACTCTTTTATTTTAAATAAATCTATTAAGAATTGTCTTTGATTAAATGTTGCTGTTGTCCGCATCGGCATATAATTCAAATCTCCTTTTGAAAAAATCGTTTACAAACTGATTGAGTATTCATTAAAGAAAAATTTTGGTTAAATAAATAATCTGGAGCAAAACTTTCTTTTCACAATAAATGACTTTTAAATCCAGTTCAATGCTCCGTTGTTAAAACTTAAATCAATGTTCTTTTCTTCCGATAAACTTTTGTGGGATAATTTTTCTTTCTTTCTGATTATCATAAGAGTTATATCATCCTGCTGATGATCACTCCAGGCGTATGCTTTGTTTTTAATTTCTTCAAGAATTTCTTTAACAGACTTCCGGTTACTCTCTGACAGGATTTTCCTAATCTTTTCGTAACCAAACATTTCTTTTTCGCTGTTAAAGAGTTCGGGTAAACCGTCTGTCATAAAAACAAGAGTATCATCGGGACCTAATTTTATAGTACGCTTCAAAAACGGAAAGTTGGTAAAGCTTCCTAATGGTATTCCCTTAAGTGGTAGTTCCTCTATTGAAGCTGAAGCATTTTTAAATAATAAGAATGGTGGTAACCCGACACCGGATATTTCAAGCACATCATCTTTTATCCTCCCGATAGCGAGTGACATATAAAGATTCGGAAGTTTAATTTGCTTTATGAAGTGGTTAGACTTTTTAAGGAATTCAGTTAATTCCATGTAAGGTGCATAATTTGAAAAAAGTGTTTTAATTGCAGTAACCATCGCACCAGCTTTAGCACCGTGGCCGGTTGCATCGCCAATTGCGAATGTAAGTGTGTTATCTTCAGCGAGATGAAAATCATAGTAGTCGCCTCCAATTTCTGAAGCAGTTTGCATCGTAACAGCAATTTCCAAATCCGGATGTTCAGGAAGCAACTGAGGAAGCATTGAGAGCTGTATCTGTCTCGCAGATTCAAGTTCTGCACTTTTTCTTGAATATTCAGCTTCCAACTCTGATGATTTAATGTTTACTATGTGCGATTTCCAGAAAGCAAATCTCATAAAATATTCAATGCTGTAACTGGCTACCATTCCAAGAAGATTGCTGGTTATTAGAAAAAATGCATTATTTATTACTACACCGGATGACACATTATTTCTGAAAATTAAAATTATGAAGTAAGCTATGATTAAAATCCAGGTAGTTAAACTTGCATAGATGAATCTTAATCTTAACAGACTATGAGCGTAAATGCTTGTAAGTATTAGTCCTGCATAAAGATTATTTCCTTTATCTAATGAAATCATCAATACATTTAATCCGCCTATCAGAACAATTGATGATAAGATTGCCTGAGAATATTTTTTAAATAAAGGCAAATAAGTCGAAAGAATAACGAATGTAAATTGTGCGATACCAATCATGCGGTAAGGGTAATACTTATCAGGTGGTTCCAAAACGATTTCCTGATCAATCAACCCAAACACAACATAAGTAATAATTGCAAATATCATCGATAGTCGGATTACTCTTTTTGACTTCACTGCAACATCATTGATGAATTCATTATTAAGCTTTTTATCTTTAAAAGACAGTGTGTATGGATTAATCATTACTCTTCCAAATTCTTTAGTAAAAAATTTTCTGCTTTCTTTTTTATTCATTGCCAATACTTTTAGACTTTTAAAAAATACCTTTCGCAATCAGAAACGGAATTAAGATGTAGAGAATTGTATCTCTGATTGTGTAATATGCGATTACTACTGCAAAAACTTTCCACCCTCTTTTCTTTATAAGAGATTTAAAGCCTTCCCGCTTAGTGATCAAAATACTGTCAATGATATAGTATTTATAAAATTTAACTATCAGGTTTTTTGATGATAGCCGGTCTAAAGCAGCTTCAATTGATTTCATTTACATCTCCGTTTAATATTTAACTAAATCCTCATCCCCTTCTCTTAATGAGAGAAGGGGTGAGTTAAACTAAGTTACTCTGCTTCGCCCAATGCAGGTTGTGATGATTTCGATTTTTTACCAAAAGGAAAAATCATTGGAACACTCCTTCGATAGTTTATATACTTCTTCCCGTGTTCTCTTATAAGATCTTTCTCTTCAAAAATTATTGCTATGAAGATATAAGCAGTCGTAGCTATTGCGAACACAAGATGAGCAATCGTCATTACAGGAGTTGACCAAAACATCAGCAACCAGCCGAAGTAAAGCGGATGACGAATTACCTTATATGGTCCCGGAGTCATAAATCCTAAAGGTTTGTATTCCTGTTTTCTCCAATAAAGCCAGACTTGTCTCAAACCAAAAAGATCAAAATGGTTAATCAGAAAGGTTGTGACAAGAACTATTAACCAACCGGTAATCATTAAACCATTTAATATTGGTTCGAGAAGAGTGCCCTGTACATTCCAGATTGCAACACCCATTGGTTTCCACTGCCAGTATAAAAGAATAACGGCGAGACTGGAGAATAACACATATGTACTTCTTTCAGCAGCCTTCGGAATAAATTTAGTTATGAAGTCTTTGAAGGGCTTGCGTGCCATTACACTATGTTGAACAGCAAACAACGCAAGTAAACCGGCATTTATTAATAATGCTTCACCAAATGGTCCGGTTGAAGGTGAATCAATACTTTTAGGAACTAAAAAGTTTCCTAAAAATCCGGGCAGATATAAGAACACCCCAAAGAAAATGAAGTAACTGATTACTCCATACAAGAAAACCAGATGACGTTTCATATCATCCTCCTTTTTGTTTGTTAATGATTATTTGTTTGTTTTTAATTTCCCGGCTGCGAGACTTTATTTACAGATAATAAAAACCGGAAGAAATTTCGGTAGCAAACTTAGTTTATAATGAAGGCGAAGGATTTCAGCACTGATGCAAAGTTTTTAAGAATTGTTGCAGAAGAATTTAGTGTTTTAAACTATTTTGACTAATGTTGCAAATGTTTTAACCATTGTTGCACGGAGAGATGATGTTCTGATTTTGGAGAAAATTCAGCCCTTATTTTTAATTTTCTTATACTCTGTAGGCGAACAGCCAAAAAATTCCTGAAATGATTTATTAAAGTAAGCCTGACTGTTAAATCCCACCTTATAAGCTATTTCAGCCATAGTTCCCACATCCTGCAAAATCAGTTGAGCTGCGCGTTGTAAACGAAAGTTTCTGATAAATTCTGTAGTTGATTGATTTGTAATTGCTTTAAGTTTTCTGTGCAACTGAGAACGGCTCATTCCGGCTTCATCAGAAAGCTGATCAACTCCGAATGATTCATTTTCCATATTTGCTTCAATAATACTCTTTAATCTCTCTATAAACTGAACCTGAGATGAAGGCACAATTACTTCAGCTGGTTTAAGAATCATTTCAGAAGTAAATTTTTTTCGTAATTCCTCACGCGTTTTTATAAGGTTCCGTACACGTAGTCTCAGCTCATCAGGATTAAATGGTTTAATCAGATAATCATCGGCACCAAGCTCAAGTCCTTCAAGCTTATTTTCGGTTGAAGCTTTTGCTGTTAACAAGATAACAGGTATATGATTTGTCTTTTCATTTGATTTAATTTTTTTGCAAAAAGTATAACCGTCCATTTCAGGCATCATAATATCGCTAATGATTAAATCAGGTATTTTATCAATTGCGCTTTCTAATCCATCCTTTCCATTTGAAGCTTCGATAATATTAAAATCATTTGACAGATTATCTTTAATGAATTTTCTCAGATCGTTATGATCTTCCACAATAAGGATTAAATCCTTCTCACCTACCAATATCGGACTTTCATCATGAAGTTTATAAGTCTGCAAAAGCTCTGGTTCACTTAAATCAATTCTATCTGAAATCTTATCAGACTCTTCTGATGGTTCTGCAATTTCATTGGTATTAAGGTGTGCTTTACCGAGAGGAATCAAGACGGCAAATTCGGTTACATCATATTCACTTGTAACAGTTATCTGCCCTTTGTGAAGTTCTACCAATTCTTTAACAAGAGCAAGACCTAGTCCTGTTCCTTCGAATAATCCGCTTTCGGCGCTGTGCACTTTATAATATCTGTCAAATAAATGAATAATATCAGCTTGCGAAATTGTTACACCAGTATTTATAACTTTTATAATTACGGAGTCCTGTTGTGTATTTACCTTAACCTCTATTTCATTACCATCAGGTGTATACTTAACCGCATTGGAAATCAGATTTGAAATTATTTTATCCATTTTATCTTTATCAAAGTACAGTAAGATTTTTTCTGAGGTCCCGGTGTTAATGGGCTTATTATTAAAAAGCAATCTGATATTTTTTTGTTCCGCATATGACGCAAATGAGGCAAAGATTCTTTTTACAAATGCTACAATATCGTTTTCCGTTGTAGATAATTTTGCATTTCCGGTTTCTATTCTTGATAGTTCAAGAAGTTGATTAATTAGTTGAAGCAAACGTAGTGCATTTCTTTTCATTATTCCGTAATCCTCGAGGGCATTTTTATCGGAGGTCTTCATTTCAAATTTTTGAATAAGTCCTAAAATGAGTGTCAAAGGAGTTCTGAATTCATGAGAAATATTAGCGAAGAAGTGTGATTTTAGCTGATCAACCTCCTGAAGTTTTTTAGATTCAAAGTCTTTAAGTTTAAGCTCATTCCTGAGTCTGACCCGCTTCATTTCGTATTGCCGGAAAGAGTATAAAATAGAAACGATAAAAATTGTGTATAGCAAATACGCCCACCAGGTCTGCCACCAGGGAGGAAGTATCGTTACTTTTAATGTAATTCCATCCTCATTCCAGTCACCATCACTGTTTGTTGATTTCACACGAAGTAAATATTCGCCCGGATCAAGATTAGTGAATGTTGCGAACCTCTGTTTTCCGGCAGTTATCCATTCATCATTAAATCCTTCAAGTTTATATGCGTATAGTGTTTTATCCGGATTAGTAAAGTCTAAAGCTGCAAACTCGATAGTGAAAAAGTTTTGATCATGTGATAATTGTATTTCTTTAGCATAAAGAATATTTGTTTCTAGAGGTGAATCTTTACCTGGTATAACTGATCTGTTAAAAACCTTAAAATCCGTAAATGTAAGTTTTGCTGGTTTACTTTTCTCATACAGTTTTTGGGGATCGAAAAAATTCAATCCGTTTACACCACCAAAATATATCTTTCCATCTGCAGTACCTGATATCCCAGAAGACGGCAGGAACTCATTCCCCTGAAGCCCATCATCTACATCATAATTTTTAAAAGTTTTTTCACTAACTCTAAATAACGAAATTCCTTTATCTGTACTAATCCAAAGATTGCCAAATCTATCTTCGACAATCGAGTTAATAATATTGCTGGGCAAACCATCTTTGCTTGTAAAATGTTCAAAAGAATTTGTTTCACGGATCCATTTATTCAATCCACCACCAAATGTTCCAATCCACAGATTTTGTTTTTTATCAATGAACAAACAATTAATTCTGTTGCTGCTAATTGAAGTAACATCACTGACAGTGTGCCTGTATGTTTCAATCTCGCCTGTGGCAGGATTTATTCTGTTCAAACCCTTTGTTGTCGTTCCTGCCCAAATAAAACCTTTCGAGTCTTCGCAAACGGCGGATATTTCATTAGAAGAGATTGTGTTTTTTTGGTTTGCCTCATAAATATATCGTGTAAAAGTTTTCTTTTCAGGATCATATCTATTTAGTCCCCCCGCTCCGGTGCCTATCCATATAGTTCCATCTCTGGACTGAATAATTGAATGGATAAAATCATTAGACAATGAGTTCGGATTTTTTCGATCCTGAATAATTCTTTCAACTCTATCTGTTTTAGGATCTATCAAATAAATGCCGCTTCCAAAAGAACCAACCCAGATTATCCCATTTTTGTCCTCAAGTAATGATTTAATTTCAAGTTGGCTGAAGTAAATCTTCAAATTCTTTTCTGTAGTATAATTTGTGTATTTAGTACTTGAGGAAAAACGGTTTGATATTTTAAATATGTCACCTGATTTTGTGCCAATCCACAGATTGCCTTTATTGTCTTCCAATAAAGAACTTACAGAATGATTTTCGCCATTTTGCTTGTTGGGTAAAATTAATGTTCCAAAACGCTCAGAGTTTCGGTTAAATTTATTTAGCCCGGTTGAAAAAGTACCAATCCATAAAATCTTGTTCTCATCTTCGAATAATGCATTTATATGATCATCACTTAAACCGCCTGGATGATTTGATTTTCTGTAATTAATTTTAGCTCCCGAAAGCGGATCGAAAAGAAAAATTCCTTTTTTGATTGTGCCTATCCAGATTTTTCCATCATAACTTCCGCATAATGAACGAACTGACAGATTAGGATCTTCATCCAGTTTTATTTTTTTTATTACAAACTTGTCTCCCTCCTCATCATTTAACTTCATACTGTAAAGACCAGAATATGATGCTATCCATAAAACATCATCCTGAATGTGAAGATCGATCACTCCATTTTCAGAAACTGATTTGGGATTTTGGGAATTTAATTTGTAGTTGTAAAATTTTTTTTCCTTAAGGTTGTATCTGTCTATTCCACCCCATCCGCCAAACCAGATGTTTTCATCATCCTTAACTGCAGTAAAGATATAATTATTACTTATTGTGTTGGAAAAATCATTGCCTGCTTTATAATTAATAAATTTATTTGTCAAAGGGTTGTAATTACTAAGTCCATCTTTTGTGCCTATCCAAAGTGTATTTTCATCGTCTTTAACTATTACCCAGATGTGATTATCTATCAGTGAATTTGATGAATCTTTATTATGAGTAAAATTTGTGAAATTTCCTGAACGCAGATCAAATCGGCTTAATCCTTCTCTTGTTCCAATCCAGAATATTCCTGTATCTGATTCACAAATTGCATTAACTGCATAATCAGGTAAGCTGTTTTCATTTCCGGGTCCGTGTCTAAACACTTTGAAAGAGTAACCATCGTAAAGGTTTAATCCATCTTGTGTAGCTATCCAGAGTAGCCCTTTACTATCAGAATAAATTGTAAACACCTGGTTTTGAGAAAGCCCGTGATCAACATTAAAATAACTTACTTTCAGATCGTTAATCTGGGAAAAGTTATACGAAGACGGAAAAAAACAGAGCACCAGACTTAGAAGTAACTTCGAAAAGAGTTTATCTTTCATTGAAATTAAATTATCTGATTAAAAATTTTTATTAGATATATGCTCAGGAAATCCTTTTTGAATATAAGATTATGAATCAAAAATTAAAAGAGATTTTTGGCAATTTTAAGTTTTACTTTCCCTTACCTGAATCAGAAATTATTGCATTAAATTTTTCGTAATTTTACAATACAAATTTTCAGAATTCAGGAGTTTCAATGTCCCAAGAAATAAAACTGGGTGATAAACCAGATCTTAAAAAAGACTTTCCCGTCCCATCTTTCGAAGAATGGAAAAAACAAGTTGAAGCTGATTTAAAAGGTGAATTATTCGATAAAAAACTTTTAACAAAAACTTATGAAGAAATCACTCTCCAGCCACTTTACACTTCCTATGATATTAAAGATCTGCCTCAGGTAAATAATTTGCCGGGATTTCAAAATTTTCTGCGCGGTAATTCTGCTTCCGGATTTAATGGACGCGATTGGGAAATTGCTCAGGAATACAATCAGGCTTTACCCGAAGAATTGAATGAAGCTTTGAGATATGATCTTCAGCGTGGATTAAATTCAATTAATATTGTTTTGGATAATCCAACAATGCTTGGACTTGATGCTGATCAATCGAAATCTGGAGAAGTTGGTAAAGATGGATTATCAATTTCCGGCGTTAGAAAAATGCAGGTATTGTTCAAAGATATTGATCTCACGGAATATCCAATCAATATAAACGGCGGTTTTTCTGCTTTGCCAATTACTCTTCTGTTTAAGGCTTATGCAGATGAAACAAGAAGAAGTTTAATGAATATAAAAGGATCAATTACTTCCGATCCGTATGATTATCTTCTTACGAAAGGTACTTTACCAATTTCATTAAATCAGATTTTTGATGAAATGAAATTGGCAACCGAGTTGATGATAAAATCAAACTCAGCATTAAAAACAATTGGCGTAAGTGGATTAGCGTTTAATAATTCCGGGGCAAATGCTGTTCAGGAATTGGCATTTACTCTGGCAACTGCAGTTGAATACTTGAATGAAATAATTTCTCGTGGATTGAAAGTTGAATATGTTGCGAAGAAAATAAAATTCACTTTTGGAGTTGGCTCATTCTATTTTATGGAAGTTGCAAAACTTCGTGCAGCAAGAATGTTGTGGAGTAAAATCCTTGAAGCTTTCGGAGTTAGTGAAGAAAACAGAAAAATGTTTATTCATTGCAAGACTACTGAATTTAACCAAACTTATTTTGATCCTTATGTAAATATGCTGCGGACAACCACAGAAGCGTTTTCTGCAATTGTTGGCGGAGCGGATTCAATTCATACAAATCCTTTTGATGAATCATTTAATCAATCAGATAATTTTTCAAGAAGGATTGCCCGCAACACACAAATCATTCTCAAAGAAGAATCACATCTCGATCAGGTAATTGATCCTGCCGGAGGTTCTTACTTTGTAGAAAAGCTTACTGATGATATTGCAAAAGCTGCATGGGAATTATTTCAAACTGTCGAAGAAAAAGGCGGAATGTTGAAAGCAATTCAATCCGGATTTGTACAGGAAGAAATCAGTAAAGTTGCAGAAGTAAAGAATAAGGATTTTGCTAAACGTAAATCTGTTCTTGTTGGTACAAATATGTATGCAAATCCTAAAGAAGAAATGGTGGATATTAAAGGACGCGATCTCGCTGCTGTTTATAAAAAACGAGTTGAGTACATCCAGAAATACAGAATTACAGGTGAGGATAAAAAACATAAAAGCATTTTAGAGAAACTTCAAAGAATTGCTGATACTAAAACTTATGATTTGATTGATGATGCTGTCGAAGCTTTTCTTGAAGGTGCATCTATCGGCGAGATATCTACTTCAATTCGTGCTTCTGCTGAAAAAGGAATTTCCGTGCAGCCACTAAAACAATACCGGCTTGCAGAAATGTTTGAAGAATTGAGAATTGCTGCCGAAAACTTCAAAAAGAAAACCGGAAGCAAACCAAAAATATTTTTAGCTACGATGGGTCCATTGAAACAATTCAAAGCCCGTGCAGACTTTTCAAGAGCATTTTTTGAAGTTGGCGGATTTGAAATTGTTTATCCAAATGGATTCAATTCTACTGATGAGGCTGTTAAATCAGCAATTGAATCAAAAGCACAGGCAGTAGTTATTTGCTCAACTGATGATACTTATCCGGCACTCGTGCCACCAATTGTAAAAGGAATAAAAGAAAAATCAAAAGACGTTGCGGTTATACTTGCAGGTTATCCAAAAGATCAAATTGAAGAACATAAAAAATCGGGAGTTGATGATTTTATTTATCTCGGTGCTGACGTACATTTTATTTTAAGTGGTTTATTAAAAAGAATTGGAGCTTTTGTATAGAAAATGTTCAAGGTTCAATGCTCAATTTTCAATGGCGGAAGAAATAATGAATGATTGTTACGATAAAGATAATGTTGTGCTGAATAAGTCTTTTGATTTTGCACTTGAGATTATTGAATTGTATAAACTTCTTAAAAGTAAAAATGAGTTCGTCATCTCAAAACAACTTTTAAGATCTGGAACAAGCATAGGAGCTAATGTTGAAGAAGCGACAGCAGCGCAAACTAAAAAAGATTTTGCAACCAAGATGGCAATTGCTTCCAAAGAAGCTCGGGAAACTCGTTATTGGTTAAGATTGCTAAATAAAAGCAAACTAGTAGATTATGACTACAAAAACTATTTAAATAAAATTGATGAATTAATTAGAATTATCACTGCGATTGTTAAAACAGCTCAATCCAATTTATCCAAACATTGAAAATTGAACCTTGAGCATTTAACATTCATAACGGAGTTATGATGAAACCAAACTTTAAAGACATAAAACTTGATCTAAATTCCAAATCAATCTCTAAAAAAGAGTGGGAAGAAAAGTTTAAACAAGAAACAGGTAAATCCGTTAAAGATTTTATCTGGGAAACAATGGAACAAATTCCTGTTAAACCACTTTACACCAAAGAAGATTTAAAGGATTGTGAACATCTTGATTACCTTTCAGGTATTCCTCCTTTCTTAAGAGGACCTTATTCAACTATGTATGTTCAGAGACCCTGGACAATAAGACAATATGCAGGTTTTTCAACCGCTGAAGAAAGTAACGCTTTTTATAGAAGAAATCTTGCTGCTGGACAAATGGGTTTATCAGTTGCATTCGATCTTGCAACTCATCGCGGTTACGATTCTGATCATCCGCGTGTTGTTGGTGATGTTGGAAAAGCAGGAGTTGCAATTGATTCAATCGCTGATATGAAAATTCTTTTCGATCAGATTCCACTTGATAAAATGTCTGTATCGATGACGATGAATGGTGCAGTTCTTCCTGTACTTGCATTTTATATTGTTGCTGCTGAAGAGCAAGGCGTTAAACACGAGCAGCTTACCGGAACAATCCAGAATGATATTCTAAAAGAATATATGGTTCGCAACACTTACATTTATCCACCGGAAATGTCCATGCGAATCATTGCAGATATTTTCAAATTTACAGCTAAGAACATGCCCAAGTTTAACAGCATTTCTATTTCAGGATATCATATGCAGGAAGCCGGAGCTACTGCTGATCTTGAAATGGCTTACACACTTGCTGATGGATTAGAGTATGTTCGCACCGGAATTAAAGCCGGAATGGACATTGATGAATTTGCACCTCGTCTTTCATTCTTCTGGGCGCAGGGAATGAATTACTTTATGGAAGTTGCAAAGATGCGCGCAGCAAGATTGATCTGGGCGAAGATAATTAAACAGTTTAATCCTAAAAATCCTAAATCAATGTCGCTCAGAACTCACTCGCAAACTTCGGGTTGGAGTTTAGCTGAACAGGATCCTTTTAACAACGTTATTAGAACCTGTATTGAAGCAATGGCTGCAGCACTTGGACACACACAATCACTTCACACAAATTCTTTAGATGAAGCAATTGCACTTCCGACAGATTTTTCAGCGCGTATTGCACGCAACACACAGCTTTATCTGCAAGATGAAACTTACATCACTAAAGTTATTGATCCATGGGGCGGATCTTATTATGTTGAATCATTAACTGATGCACTTTTGAAAAAAGGCTGGGAACATATTCTTGAAGTTGAATCTTACGGCGGAATGACAAAAGCTATTGAAGCAGGAATTCAGAAGATGAGAATTGAAGAGGCTTCTGCAAGAAGACAGGCAAGGATTGATTCGGGTAAAGAAACTATAGTTGGTGTTAACAAGTACAGATTAGAAAAAGAAGATCCGATTGAAATTTTGGAAGTTGATAACACAGCAGTTAGATTATCACAAATAAAAAGACTGAACGAAGTAAAGAAAAACAGAAATAATGATGAAGTACAAAAAGCTTTAGATGCGCTAACAAAGTGCGCAGAAACCGGAGAAGGAAATTTACTTGAACTCTCAATAGTTGCAGCTAGAGCTCGCGCAACACTTGGAGAGATTTCATCAGCAATTGAAAAAGTAAGCGGAAGGTATAAAGCCGTGACAAGGACAATATCAGGAGTATACAGCAGTGAATATTCTGAGGATGATAAGCTGTTTGAACAAGTAAGAAAAATGACGGACGAATTTGCTAAGCATGAAGGTCGTCGTCCCAGAATAATGATTGCAAAAATGGGACAGGATGGACACGACCGCGGGGCAAAAGTTGTTGCAACTGCTTACGCCGATATGGGTTTTGATGTTGATGTGGGTCCGTTATTTCAAACGCCGGAAGAAACCGCACAACAAGCAGTTGAAAACGATGTTCACGTTGTTGGAATGAGTTCACTCGCGGCGGGACATAAAACACTTTTACCTCAGCTTGTCGAAGAACTAAAGAAACTTGGCAGAGAAGATATAATTGTAATTTGCGGCGGCGTTATTCCCGCACAGGATTATAATTTTCTTTACGAGCATGGTGCTTCGGCAATCTTTGGTCCTGGTACAAAAATCCCTGAAGC
>CAZCJF010000015.1:57425-61645 GCA_964499095.1 uncultured Ignavibacteriaceae bacterium | reverse complement strand
ATCGGAACATTACCACCGCCGTAGGCGGTGGTTTTTTCATTTAAAATAAAAAAGGGCATCCAAAAGATGCCCTTCTTCATAGATTTCAAACAAAACTTAAAAACTGCTGAAAGCATATCCAACTTCAAGCTGCCATTGCTTCATACCAATTTCAATGGTCTGCTGATTTGGTGCATCAAGTGGGTTTGGTCCTTCAATAGATTTTTCAAATGCATACATAAATGCAACAGTAATTTCATGATTCTTAGCAATCTCTTTTGAAATACCAAAAGTTAAATGATTTTGAATTACTGCAGGTGCAAGAATATTGAACATTACATTGTCTTCTCCAACCGGATTTTGGCTGACAGAATAACCAGCCATCAAATCCCATCCGCAAAATCCTGAGTACATAATTCCCCATTTAATAGCCAGAACATCTTTCCATCCAAATCCTGCGCCTTCTTCTGCCCCAAGCGGAGCCATCATTAAATTTGGTAGCATTGGATTTGCGATTGATTTAACATCACTGTAAAGAATTTGTTTAACATCAACTAAAAATTTCCAATCGCCTGGTGTAAAAGCCAAACCAACCTGCCAGCTTGCTGGAACGTCAAAATCACCTGCCTGAGCAAATAATCCAGCGTATCGTTCAAACTCGCTCATATAAATTTTTGATTGATAAGCAGCACCAACACTTAATTCATCCATCCATTTTCCCTGGTATCCAACTTTAAATCCAAAGCCTAATGCTGTGGACCAGGAATTACCGGATAAATTTGCAGGATCGTTTGAAAAGCCCATTGCTCCAAACATACCTAATCCTTTTGCTGCAAATCTCTGCCAGCCAACAATTCCTGCAACTCCAATTGAATGATTGCATGATAATTTGTATGCGAATGTAAGATTACCAAACATTTGCTCAAGGTTAACTCCTGTAGCAGGAGAATTTGGATCTCCAAACGTCATAGCAGGATAATCAGTGTTCATCCCACCATTTCCATAAAGCGAAAGAGCAATTGCCATTCTATCACTCAACTTTAAGTTTGCACCAAGTGTTGGGAAGTAAAATGATGTTTTTTCACTCACAACTTTTCCCGGCATTAATCCAAAAGTTCCCGGAAGCATACTTGGCATTCCACCAACTTCGTAATATCTATCGGGACTAAAGTATGAAGCGTTTAATTCAAATCCAGAATTTAGATTTGTAATAGAAGCAGGATTTGTAATTGCACCAAGTGAACTTAATGAAACTGCAACGCCAGACCCTGCAAGTGCTGAGTATTTTATTCCATAACCGTGGCGATAATAACCATCAGTTGCAAAAGATTGGAATGAAAATCCAACCAACAAAAGAACCAAAAACAATTTTTTCATTTTCTCTCCTGAATTATGAATGAATTTTATATCTATTGCCATACTGAGCGAAGTCGATGTATGACATTAAAGGTTTTATTTTTCATCTCTCGACTTCGCTCGAGATGACTAACAGATTTTCAACTGAAAATCGTAAATTTTTCACTGTTAATTTATTAACAGCCCTCACGTTTTTTCTTCTTGCCAGTAGGGGCTGAAGTTTTATTTGTACCAACCTGTGCTGTTGGAAGTTTTATCTGCTGCTTTGTTTCAACAACTGAAGAATCAGTCTGTGCTTGTCCGCCAAAAAACTTTGCAACTTCTTTCATCTTTTCAAATTGTGCTAAATCATCTTTACTGCCATTTACCGGAGCTTTGGGGAATAACACTTTTTCTTTCCAGGCTTCCAATCCTCCATCAAGAATATAAACGCCTTTATATTTTTTTGATTTAAGAATAAACCATGCTTGTGATGAAGCAACATCATCATCCGAGAATAATACAATTTTTTGATTTCTTAAAAGATCAGATGATGGGATTTGAGGCAGAGGTATAGACTGTGAACCCGGTATTGTGTACTCGTTATATTTTTCTTCTTTTCTAAGATCAATCAACTCAAAATCTGATTTACCTTTTATTATCCAATCAGCAAGTTCAGTAACAGAAACTTTATCGGCATTTCCAACTGTGGATAATGCAATATCTTTTTCATTTACTTTTATCGATGTGCCGCCATAAGGATCACCGGCAAATAATGCTATCACTCCCAAAGTCACGGCTGCTAAAGCAAGCTTTTTATTCAATGATAAATCTGACCAGAACTTTTTCATAATTTTTCCTTTCCTGTTTTTGCTGCCATTTTCTTTTCACCCCATTCAGCGGCAGCAAAAGCACCAATAGCCATAAGTACAACAAGAAAAACTACTAATCCATAAGAAAGATTAAAGTATGAAGGAAGAGTTACTGTACCCATAAATCCTGAATTAAAAAACTCTTCGATTCCCGGAAACATCTCTCCAAAGACAAGAATTCCAAAAAACATTCCTGCTACAAAAACCATTGCATCTAATTTGCCGGTAGCAACTGCAACCATAGAAGTACCCGGACAGTAACCGCCAATTATAAATCCAAGTCCTGCAATCAATCCGCCAACAGCCATTGGTAATAAATTCGTTTGTGTTAGATAAACGAGTGATAGATCAACAAAACCAATAACTGATAAGAAATATAATCCAAGCATTGCTGTTACGATTGCTGTGAACATAACTTTTAGTACACGCATATTTGTAAAGTAAAATTGAGATGCAAGAATTGTTGCTCTTCCGAATCCACCTCTTTCCAATGCAAATCCAAAAGCAATTCCAATTGCGAAAGCAATTATTAAACTTACTTCAGTGTTAAATAAACCAAATTTGAAAAATGGTGCGTTCATGTCCATTGCCTCCTCATAAAATATGCAGCGGCATATCCGCCGACAAAAACCATCATCATAAATACCCAGCTACCAAGATTTAATACTGCCCCACCGGAAAGTGCCTGACCGCTCATACAACCGCGGGCAAGTTTTGCTCCGTAACCAAGTAAAACACCGCCAATAAATGCGTAAACAAATCTCATCTTTGTAGAAATGCGTGGTCCTTTTTCAACACTTTTAAATACACGATGAGAAATTGTGCCGGATAAAAATCCACCTGCCAAAACTCCGAGTGTTTGGAATACCAACCAATCCATAAGAGGACTTGTTGATCCATCTCCAATGTACTCAGCATAAAAATTATTTCCTGCTGAGTGCTCGGGAGCAAGAGTATTAACAACAACAGCAACTACTGTTGAAAGTGCACCGGATGCACCGAGTCCTCTGCCCATAATTACGAATGCTGCAAGAAGAACCAATCCTAATCCAATTCCAACTAAGTATGGATTTGAATAAGGTTTGGCTTCGTGATGAACGTGTTCATGCCCTTCTTCTTTTTCAAAGGCATGTGTTATCCATTTAGTTAAAGAAGTCATTTATTAAATCTCCATTAATGAAAATGTGCGTTAAACCAATGGCTGTATTGTCCAGCCGAAACAATTACAAATCTTAAAATCAATCCTCCAACAATTACCATAATTGGTGCAATTGCAGTATGTCTGATTTTATGATTGACTGCAAGCAGTTGGATGATAAGCGGAATAACAATTCCAAGTCCTATTACAAAAATCCAGAACACAGGAGCGTATGCGCCGGTTAATAAAAGCTTAGCTGCTTCCATATGCGGTCTTGCAGAAGATAAAAATCCAAGGAAGATCATTACAAAAACAAAAAGCTCTATAACAAGAAATCCATTATCAGCTTTTGCAAGTAATTCACTTTCTGCTTTATTCTTTGCAAAGAGATGAACAAATGCTGCAGCAGCAGATAATCCCGATACTAAAAATAAAACCCAAAGTAAAGATGTATTCCACAATGGACGTGAACCCATAGAACTAAGTAAAACACCTGTATAAGCACCAAGCATCATTCCGAGAATCATGTTTGTGATGCCAATGTTCTTAATTAAGAATGGATGCTGATTAATTTTACCAGCCCAATCAGAAAGTTTTGGATAAATCTTTAACATCCACGGAGTTGGACGCATTAAAATGTTTGCAATCAAAGCTGGATAAACCAAAATCAAAATCCACGCACCCCAGGACATTGGTGATTTGATCTGGAATGTTGTGTACAATCTCCACACATAAGGTTTGTGTGCTAAATCCAAAAACAATGCAAACATCCCTAAGCTTAAAAGAACAACACTGATAAATGGAATAGAAAAGCATGCACAATTGCTTTCTTTGTGTCTGCCGCTGAACAAAAAGTAACCTGAGATAATCATCATTCCGGCTACCATTCCGCCAAG
>CAZCJF010000015.1:13270-57325 GCA_964499095.1 uncultured Ignavibacteriaceae bacterium | reverse complement strand
TGTCCTTTTTCAACTCTGTGAATACAAAAAGTACATTTATCTGCATAACCATCAGGATGAATAAAACGTGCATCATACGGACACGCTTCAACGCAGGCTTTGCATCCAATGCATTTATTATGCTCGACTAACACAACGCCGCCAACATCGTGAATGTGACTTGCACCTGTTGGGCAGCAGCTAACGCAAGGAGTTTCTGAGCAATGGTTACACCTTTCTGTTCTAATTTCCATTTGGATGTCTGGAAATTTTCCTTTTGATTCTGTTACAATCCAATCTCTGTTGTAACCTTCCGGTATGTTGTTTTCAGTTTTGCAGGCTATTACACAATCCTGGCATCCAACACATTTACGGGTATCTATAACCATTCCGTATCTTGGCATTTTATACCTCCATCTCAAAAGTTACAAAATTTACATTCATTCCTGTTCCTCCCATCAGCGGATCAGTTTGATATTTAGTTACAAGCTCTGCATCGCTTGCACCTTTTTTATAAGTACTTCTTAGCTGTCTTGATTTTTGACCGAAACCGTGAACCATATAAACACAATCCTGTCTTATTCTCTCTGTTGCTTTTACTTTAATAGGATCACTTATTACACCATCCTGATTTTTCAATTTAATTCTATCACCTGTTTTAATTCCATAGCGTTGAGCAAGATCAGCATTAACCCAAAGTTCATTCTCAGGGAATAAATCTCTGAGCAGCGGATTAGATTGAGTTTTTGAAAATGTATGCACCGGCGCTCTGCCAAACAACAATCTAAAATATCCTGCAGGCGGTTCAGGGTGCTTTGTGTATCTTGGAACTGGATCAAATCCTGCCTCTGCAAGTTGAGCAGAGTAAAATTCTATCTTACCTGACGGAGTTAAAAATTCAGGCTCGGCACCATCTTCAAAGTAGATTGGTTTTTGCGGTCCTTTAATTATTCCCTCTTTCTTTAGCTCATCAAGTGAGTGCCCGGCAAGTTTTAATCTTGTATCGAGATATTCTTCAATATCTTTCCAAGGGAAGTATGCTCCCAATCCTAATTTCTCACCAAGCTTTTTCGCCATCCACCAGTTTGGTTTTTGATCATTCGGTTCGCTTATCGCTGGTTGCCTTATTCCAACAAATCCTTCTCTGAACGGAGATGCATTCAAGTCATCATATCTTTCCAGATAAACAGACTCAGGAAGTACTACATCAGCCCAGCCAGCAATCTCACTTGGTATTACATCAACTACAACCATTAATTCTAAATTCTGTATAGCCTTAATGGTTTCATCTCTATTTGGTAATGCCTGTAATAGATTCGTTGCATATATAAACCATCCTTTTATTGGATATGGTTTTCCGGTTATAGTTGCTTCACGAATTCCTGTTGAAATCTGCTCACCGGTAGCAAACGGATATTTATTTCCAGGATTGTGAACAGTTTCTTTTTCTTCGGGATAAGTAGGATAAGGATATTTTGGAATTGAATAAGAATATGGAACATAGAATCCGCCTTTCCTTCCCCAGCTTCCAAGCAAGGCATTAAGCAAAGCAATTGCCCTGCTTCTTTGGGCATCATCACCGTACCAGGTTGCATGTCTTCCTGGGTGAACGAGAGTTGAAGGTTTATATCTTGCCATTTCTCTGGCTGTTTCTCTGATAGTATCAGGATCAATTCCGGTTTCTATATAAGCCCATTCAGGTGTGTATTGAGATACTTCTGCTGCAAATTGCTCAAAACCAAAACCATATTTATCTACGTAATGAACATCATAAAGCTTTTCATTAACAATTACTGACATCCACGCAAGCAGTAGAGCCAAATCTGTACCCGGTTTGATTGGCAAATAATATTTTGCTTTACTTGCAGCCACAGAAAATCTTGGATCAACTACTATTATTGAAGCATGCTTTTCTACTGCACGAGAAAACTCCTGAACCTGTGTATTGTGCATATTTTCACCAAGATGAGATCCAATAAGAACAATACATTTTGCATGTTCTATATCAGTTCTTTCCGGTGAACCGACAACATCTCCGAATGTTAATTCAAATCCAACCTCTCTTGGTCCACGGCATTGTGCAAAACTTGGTGCAGTTTCGTTAGGCGAGCCAAAAGCACGAATCATATGTTTGAAAAACGTTCCGCCGATACCGTGAGAAAAAAGTGCAACTGATTCCGGTCCATATTGATTTTTAATTTTATTCATTTTATTTGCGATATAATCGAAGGCTTCATCCCAGGTTACCTCAACCCATTTTTCTTCACCTCGTTCACTTTTTCTAATCAAAGGTGATTTTAATCTTTCTTTATCATAATGAGCTCCTGGTCCGCCTGTACCTCTTGGACAAAGTCTGCCATTGCTTAAAGGATCTTTAGGATTTCCTTCAACTTTCCAAAGCTCGCCGTCTTTTACGTAAGCAAGTAATCCGCATTTCCAAAAACACAAATCGCAGTAACTTGGAATTATCTGAAGACCTTTGGGTTTTGAATAGCTTTCAGCAGCATTAACTATTGTTTTTGCTGAACCGGCAAGAGCCGCAGCAGTTACAACAGTAGCACCGGATATTTTTAAAAATTTTCTTCTTGATATTGAGTTCATTAAAGGCTCGTTAGTTTATTTCTAATAAAATTTTTTATACTACCGCATTCACCATAATCCTGATAAACAGAACAATTTCTGCAGTCTTTTTTTGCACAAATTGTATCATCCCCTTTTACAGCCCAGCAGGGACCGCTGTGTCTTAAGTAAGCTGCACATCTGCTCCTGTCTTCTTTGCTGCAATTCATAACCTCCCAGCAGGGCATCATAGAGTAAATTGTTTTAATTCCATTTATACTGATTTTTGAATCATTAATTGCAGATCTTATACAATTAATTCTATCAATATCAGATTTTGAGTAAAGGCGATGGTTTGTAGATTTCTTAAATGGGATGATGAGATTTTCTTTTTCATACATTCTTAGTGTATGAACAGAAATATTTAAAAGCTTTGCAGCAGTTCTGATCGGGTAAACAGGTTCGTCTTTATGATCATTTATCAGCATCTATCTTAAGGCATTTAAAAATTGATATTTATAAATACCAACTTTATTGCCAATTGAATGTTTTATTTTTCATTCAAAATCAAATGATTTTATGCTAATTATTATCATTTGTTAGAGATTAACTGATGTTATTTCTAAAATATTAGAATTACTAAAACGAAGTGATTGTGAACAGGATTAAAAATAAAATCGCTACAATATTTGATCGCTATCAACTAATAAGCTGGTAAAATACATTTAGATTTTATGTTTCTTAATACTTCATCAAAATCTATCAGACTCTCCTGCATTATTTTCGAATTCTCTTCGTGGCAGGTTAAACATGCACCAACCAGTAAAATTCTTTTTTGTTCATCAATAGAAAAAGGTCTGGTGTAAGTTCTGGTTGTGGAGGTTTCGTCTCTTGATTTTAAAAATCCTATCCATGCTTCTTTAGGCAGATTGTCTTCTTTGTGATTTTCGAACTTAGGTTTAAAGACCCACTTACCTGTATTATTCACAAACCCAATTCCTTGAAGTAATTGGCTTTGTCCAGGATTAATTACTATATAAACCAACTCCCCTTTTCCATATCCAAGTGCCTGAGGACTGTTGTGACACGATTTACAACTTCTTCCATTTTTATTTATTGTGTGCGAAAAAGTTGGAGCAAATAATCTCTTAAATATTTTCTTTCCAGGATTTTTGAACTTATCAATCGTAAGTACCATACCCGGAATAAATGTATCAACAATTTCTTTACCTGATTTATCTTTTCTAATTCCTAGCACAGGATAATCAACATAAAAATCACTTGGGATTTCATTCCAGCTTCCAACAATATCTTTGTTATCAAGTAAATCATATCCTTCTAAATTCGGGTCATATTCTGTATGACAACCGACACAATGTGTTACCCATTCAGTGTGGCAGCTCTGGCAGTTTAATCTTTTGTGTGCTTTACCATCTATACAAATTTGCTTTGGTGGATTAAGCTTTAATTTTTTTTTTGATGTTTTAGTAATCAAATATTTTTCCAAACTTTTGGTTAAGTAAGTATTTATCAGGGGAATATTTGATTTTTCAGTTACAAGAAATTCCTCGTTTTCTCTTTTAGATTTTCTAAGATCAACAATCCTCTTAGATTCAAAATCTAATTTAGCATAACTTATTGATTTTATACTGTTTGAATGGCAATCAGCACACTGAACTTTTAATTGTTCATCCATATGCTGATATAAATTTCCATCGCCCATAATTTCCATTGAAACGTGGCAATCAATACATTCAATCCCGGCTTTATGATGAACATCTTCCTGAGCTCTTTGAAAAACTCTGCCATCCATTAAATGCCTATACGTCTTTCCGTCAACCTGAACTTGTTTCAGGTTCTGAAATTCAGATTCCGAATCAAGTTCGGAATGACCAGATGCTTTCACCTCATCCCAATTAAGTAAAGTTTCAAGCCACCCTTCATAATTTGTAGATATTCTTCCTGAGCGACTATGACAACCAAAGCAATGATTATTTGAAACATTTAGATTTAATTGTGGATGAATCTTCGGAAAATCAATTTTACTTTCTTTTGACTTTTGACCTTTAACTTTTGACTTTAAGTAATTGTTTAATTGTTGAACTGCTTCATTGCTGTAGTTCAAATGACAAGCATTACAACCACCGCCGCGGGATAGTTCATCAATCGGTCCCCATTCAGTTTTTTCATTACTCAGATGACACGATGCACAAAGATTTCTGTTGTGATTATCTGCATTTGATTGCGTTAAATCTTTTACATTAAAATGTCCTTCCGGTTTTTCAAGTTCATCAAAAGCAAAACGATTAACAGAAATTACTCCGCTCATTGTATTCATAATTGAATTATTTATTCTTTCCGGTATTCCGGGATGACAACCTGTAACGCTGCAAGTTTTTCCTGCATCAGAAACATTGCCAGGAATTAATATCACTCCCTGGTGAGCAAAATCTTTATTTGTAGTGTTTGCATTTCCTAAATGGCAAGCATCGCATCCAACTTTTTCAGGTGAATGTGATTCGGTAAAACCTGTCATTTCATCGTGGCAGTCAACGCATCCGTTGAAAGATTTTGAAATAAAAAACCGGCTGCTTAAATAATTTGCTGATATGTAAACGAATACAAAAAGAAGTATTACGAGTGATGTATTTCTGTAAACAGGTTTCAATAGTTTTGATAGATCATTTTTATTAGTTCATAATCTTCAAGCGAATTCATATTTAAAAAAGTATTTTCCTTATTGAAAGGCAATGATTCAACATCAACAATTTCAGCAGAAACTTTTTCGATCAATTCATAAATACTTCCTTTATAATGCTTAACCTCTCCCGAAGCTGATATAATTTCCTCAATGTCCCGAATGAGTGATTTGGAATATACTCCACAAAGCTGATGAGTTCTGCCATTCGATTTCGGAATAATTATTTTTTTGTCTGATTTATAATCCGCAATAAATTTTATCATTTCAATATTTATCAGCGGCATATCACAGGATATTAAAAATATTTTTTCCGTTGGTGAATGAACTAACGATGCGTGGATTCCTGAAAGAGGTCCTTTTTGTTTATAAATATCTTTAATGACTTGAAGATTAAGAAAACTATACTCCTCAGATTTATTCGTGCTAAGTAAAACTTCAGAAAAAACATTTTTCATCACATCAGCAACTATCTCAATTACAAATCGATCTCCAAGTTTAAGAAGAGCTTTATCTTGTTTCATTCTGGTGCTTTTTCCGCCACAGAGAATTATTCCTGTCATGTCTTTTAACATTCTTTTATTTTTGCAACCAACATTTATATAAGTAATCTAACGGTTGCAAAATTAGAGGATTAAAAAATGAAAAACGAGTTAGTTGATTTTCAAAAAGAAGTTATTGAAGCCAGTTATGATAAACCTGTTCTTGTTGATTTTTGGGCTGAGTGGTGCGGGCCATGTAAAATGCTGGGTCCTGTACTGGAAAGATTAGCAGAAAAATATAAAGATCAATGGAAGCTGGTAAAACTAAATACTGATCTTCAGCAGGATATTGCAGTTGAATATGGAATCAGAGGTATTCCAAATTGTAAATTATTTTCCAAAGGGAAAGTTATAAATGAATTTACCGGTGCCCTGCCAGAAAAAGCAGTTGAAGATTGGTTAAGAAAGTCAGTCCCGAGCAAATTTGCAGAAATGATTGAAAAAGCTGAACTACTTTTAAAGGAAGGCAAAGAAGAAGATGCTAAAATTATTTTAGAAGAAGTTCTTAAAGGTGATATCAATAACAGTGATGTGAAAATTCTTCTTGCCAAAATATTAGTATTTAGCTCCCCGCACGAAGCGAAAAGATTGGTGGAAAGTTCTGATTTAAGCTCAGAGAATATTGATCTGGCAAATGCGATTGAAACGATTACTGAACTTTTGGAGAAACTAAAAAACAAATCATCATTTCCGGAATCAGTAGTAAAAGATTTATACATCGAAGCAATCACTAAACTTAGTTTGAAAGATTTTGATGTTGCACTTGAAAAATTGATAGAAGTAATTCGTGAGGATAAATCATACGACGATGAAGGCGCGAGGAAAGCCTGTATTGCTGTTTTTAAATATCTTGGAGAAGATCACGAAATAACATTAAAGCATAGAAGGGATTTTGGAAGCGCACTATATATTTAATCTCAAATAATCTAGGTAAGATTATCTAACAGCATAAAGCTATTTTTCTTGTAATTATTGATTTTAGTTTTGGTTTTTTGCTCATATCTGCAGACGGATTTAACGGGACAATTTACACAATCGGGTTTTGATGGTTTACAGAATTCTCTTCCAAGCTTTATAAGATTTGTATGAAATGAGTGTGCTGAGCCATCTGGCAATTTATCAAGGATCGCATAAAATGTTTTTTCCGGTGTATTAGTTCTTACTAATCCAATCCTGTTTAATGTTCTGTGTACGTGGGTATCGACCGGACAAATATTTCTATCCAGGGAAAACAATAAAACACAGCTTGCTGTTTTAACTCCAACCCCTTTATATGAAGTTAATTCCTCTAAAATATCTTCATCGTTTTTTGTTTTAATGTGATCAAGTGAAATGCTATTATGATCTTCCTTTAACGATTTGAGCAATTCATAAATAGCTTTTGATTTTTGATTTCCAAGTCCGGCTACTTTGATATACTTTTCTATTTGTGAAGGTCTGAGCACGGCAAGTTCATTCCAGTTTTTAAAATTCTCTTTAAGATTTCTATAAGCTTTGTATGAATTATTATCGTTTGTGTTCTGTGATAAAATTGTTCCGATAATTGCATCAAGCGGATCCGGCAGGCGTTTAGATTTTTGTGGAATGCCAAAATGCTTAATCAACAATTGATTTATTTTTTCAATTCTTTTTTTCATTAATCAAAAAATATTTTTTTGTAAAGATATCGATATAATTGATTATTTTTGAACTAAATTTTATGGAGATTCAATGCCCACTTTAATGGTAAGTATTTCAGGAATTCGTGGTATCGTTGGTGATGGACTTGATCCAGAAACGATTGTTAAATACACAAAAGCCTTTGCTGATTTTATCGGAACAGGAAAAGTTGTAGTCGGTCGTGATGCCAGAATATCAGGCGAAATGGTAAATCTGATTGTAACCGGAACTCTGTTAGCAAAAGGATTGGATGTGATTGATATAGGTATTTGCCCAACTCCAACAGTTCAATTCACAGTTAAAACATTACAAGCTCAAGGCGGAATAGCAATTTCTGCAAGCCATAATCCTAATGAGTGGAATGCATTAAAATTACTGAATAGCACCGGTCAATTCATGTCGCCCGAAGAACATGAGATTATGAAAAAGTTTTTAGATAAGGATTCTTCTTATAAAAACTGGAATGCTTTAGGTAAAAGAAAAATTTATTCTGAAGGAATACAAAATCATATTGATGCTGTCTTAAAACTGCCATTGATTGATTTAGAAAAAATCAAACAGAAAAAATTTAAAGTGGTTGCAGATTGTGTGAATGGTGCAGGAGCTTTTTGTATTCCTCACTTATTAAATTTATTAGGTTGTGAAGTAGTAGAATTGAATTGTGAAAAAAACGGTATCTTCCCTCGCCTGCCTGAACCATTACCGGAAAATCTTACTGAAACTATGGAAGTTGTAAGAAAACATAACGCTGATTTTGCATTTGTTGTTGATCCGGATGTGGATAGATTGGTTTTAATTACTGATAAAGGCGAACCATTTAGTGAAGAGAATACAATAACACTGGCTGTTAAATTTGTTTTATCAAAAACACCAGGAAATGTTGCAATAAATCTTTCAACTACACGTGCAGTTGAAGATGTAGCGCGTGAATTTAATTGTAAAGTTTATCGGGCTCCGGTTGGCGAAGCTAATGTTGTTAAGAAAATGAAAGAAGTAAATGCTGTTATTGGCGGTGAAGGAAGCGGTGGAGTGATTTATCCTGAATTGCATTATGGCAGAGATGCGTTGGTCGGTATTGCACTAACTCTTCAATATCTGACTGAACAAAATTGCAAATTATCGGATGTAAAGGAAAAACTTCCGGATTATTTTATCGCTAAAAAGAAAATCGATTTGAAAAACATTTCACCTGATAAGGTAATCGAACAGATGATTAAAAAATATTCATCTCAGAATATTAACACCGATGATGGTTTAAGAATAGATTTTAAGGATCACTGGGTGCACTTTAGAAAATCCAACACTGAACCGATTATAAGGATTATTACTGAAGCAAAGGACGAAAATTATTCAAAGGAATTATCTGAAAAATATTACGACGAGATAAAAAGTTTAATGCAATTTAGATCGTTTCTGAACGAAACTTAAAAGCGCTTTATCAAAAGGTTGTGAGGTTTCTATAAGGTTATAATCAAAATTAGAATTAAGGCATTCACGTTTAATTTTAGATATGAATTCCTCCATTGCTTCCTGATAAGCCTTCTGAATTTGAAATGGTTGCGTTGTTATTTCTTCTGCGGTTTCCAAATCTCTGAATACAGCATCTTTTCCGAATGCAAAACTTTTCTCGAGCGGATCGAGAATCTGAAAAATAATCACTTCATTTTTATTAAATGAGAATTTTTTTATTGATTTGATAACTTTATCAACTTCATCAAAAAAATCAGAAATAACAATTACCAATCCTCTTCTTTTAATTTTTTCTGCTAATTCATCTAATGATTCAGCTGTGTGAGTCCTTTGACCCGGAGCAACAGATGATAAATTCTTTAATATTTCCTGAAGATATGCACGTGATGCTTTTGGCGGTAAAATTTTATTTATCTTCTCCGAATAAAGAGCCAGTCCGACAGAGTCTTGCTGTCTAATCATAATATAAGCTAATGAAGCGGCAAGTATTATCGAGTAATTTAACTTAGATATATTATTGCCGGATTTAAAATCCATAGACCGGCTGGTATCAAGTATTATATAACTTTTTAGATTTGTTTCTTCCTCAAACTGCTTTATAAAATATTTTTCAGTTTTGCCATAAACTTTCCAATCAACGTTTTTAAGATCGTCTCCTTGCATATAAGGTCTGTGTTCACTGAATTCAACACTAAAACCATGGTAGGGACTTCTATGAAGTCCCACCATAAAACCTTCTACAACTAATCTTGCTTTAAGTTCAAGGTTTGAAAACTTTGAAATTATTCTGGGATCGAGAAACGATTTAAAATCAGTTGAGGAATAATTCAATTACGTGTAACCTCTTTTTTCTTCAGAATTTCTTCAGGTGATAAGCCCATATTATCCAGTTCATCCTGAGCTGCAACAGCAAGAGGATTTTTAGGATATTTTTCGATAAATAATTTATAAGCTTCTGTTGCATCATCATATCTTTTAAGCTCATTAGCCAGAATGAAGGCAGACATAAATAATGATTTGGGCGCTTCTTCAGAACTTGGGTATTTATCATAAACCTCTCTGAAATATTTTTGGGCATAATCAAATGACTGCTCGGGTGGAAGGTTTTTATCAAACTGATTTTGATAAAGATTTGCCAGCTCAACAAGAGCTTTTGGTGCTAAATCACTCTCAGGATACTCTTCGAGTAATGATTTATAAGTAGAAATGGCTTCAGAAACTTTGTTATCATTTAATAAATTTTTAGCCTGATCCAGATATTGTTTATCGGTAGTTTTAGAGCAAGCTAATAAAGCAAGAAATGAAATGATGATAGAAAAATATCTTAACATAAAATAATCCTGTTTTTTAATTAATACTCGTTCTAAATTATTAAAAGAGAGTTGAAGTAACAATTCAAAAGAGTTTATTACAAAAAAAAAGCCCTGTGTTTAACAGGGCTTTGTGTAAAATTATTCGGTCTATTTTGTCAGTATCATCTTTTTTACAGATCTGAATTCACTTCCATCAATTCCTTTTGCATCTATCTGATAGAAATATACACCGCTATTTAATCCTGCTGCATCGAATCTAACCTGCTGAACTCCTGCATTCAATCTGTTATTAACCAAAGTAGTAATCTCCTGTCCTAAAATATTGAATATTTTCAGAGTAACATCTGCTTCAACGGGCAAATTATAGTTAATAATTGTGCTTGGATTGAATGGATTTGGATAATTCTGATTTAATGCAAATTCAGTTGGAATGGTAGTCTTTATATTTTCAACCGAAGTAGGACCACCGGTTGATGGTAAAGCTAACACTGTTCCATCAGGAAGCACTGCAAACAATCCAAATGCTGCTCCATTCTGATTTGCTGTTGGATCTAAGAATCCTGATGCAAATACTGCTGCTGCTCCTCCTTCTAATCCGCTTAGTGGAGCTGAGAATGAGGTTACATAGCTGCTTCCATCACCTAAGTACAAATCTAATGTGATATCCTGTGCCGGTGCATTGATGTAATCTGTTATATCTCCATATGCTGCATTATCTACTATCGTTGCACTGCTTAATTCTCTCACCTTTACATCAACTGTTGGTGCATCTGTTGATCCGTGCAATACAAATAAATCTACTCCTGTACCTGATGCACTCTCTCTTGCCATTGCCTTTACAAACAATGTGAAGTCTGTGTTTCTGCCATCAGGATTTGAGGCATATCCGCCTGTTAATAATCCATTTGCAAATACTACATACTTCTCTCCTGCACTCAATACTACCGGGAAGTTCTTTATTGTATCACTTACTGATGTACTGTTGCCCGGTGCTATTCCGATATTTAAGGTTACTCCTGCAGGTAAATCTATAAACGGTGTTGCTGCTCTGAATCCGAAATCAGGTATTGCCAATGCGTCATTTACATAAACATCTACACTGCCTGCCAGTACATCTGCTGAATTGTGTACTACCTGTACTCGGGCTGTTGTTACTGGACCTTCTGCTGATGGTAAAGCTAACACTGTTCCATCAGGAAGCACTGCAAACAATCCAAATGCTGCTCCATTCTGATTTGCTGTTGGATCTAAGAATCCTGATGCAAATACTGCTGCTGCTCCTCCTTCTAATCCGCTTAGTGGAGCTGAGAATGAGGTTACATAGCTGCTTCCATCACCTAAGTACAAATCTAATGTGATATCCTGTGCCGGTGCATTGATGTAATCTGTTATATCTCCATATGCTGCATTATCTACTATCGTTGCACTGCTTAATTCTCTCACCTTTACATCAACTGTTGGTGCATCTGTTGATCCGTGCAATACAAATAAATCTACTCCTGTACCTGATGCACTCTCTCTTGCCATTGCCTTTACAAACAATGTGAAGTCTGTGTTTCTGCCATCAGGATTTGAGGCATATCCGCCTGTTAATAATCCATTTGCAAATACTACATACTTCTCTCCTGCACTCAATACTACCGGGAAGTTCTTTATTGTATCACTTACTGATGTACTGTTGCCCGGTGCTATTCCGATATTTAAGGTTACTCCTGCAGGTAAATCTATAAACGGTGTTGCTGCTCTGAATCCGAAATCAGGTATTGCCAATGCGTCATTTACATAAACATCTACACTGCCTGCCAGTACATCTGCTGAATTGTGTACTACCTGTACTCGGGCTGTTGCGGAGGTTGTTGAAGATTTGAGAATAAAATGATCTACCCAAACATTATCTGAATTAGCTCCGGTTGGGCCGCCATCAACTATATAATAGTTAATTGCGAAATAAATTTCTGATCCTGCGAAAGCTGATAAATCAAAAGCATATCTGTTCCAATTAGAAATTGGTCCATCCACCTTGAAATAAGCTATTTCTGTAAAACTACCGGGGAGATTATCTGAAGTTGAAATAAGTACTTTTAATGAATCTTTATAATCACCATCAATAGCACCTGCATAAAAAACAAGACTATCGCCAGCTTCAATTAAAGGAAGTTTTGGACTAATTATCCACTCATCGATTAATCCGCTTGAATTAGCTCCTGTATAGTCACTAAAATAAAAACTCTGTCCAGCTTGTGGAAGAATCTGATCGCCACTGCTGAAATTTATTTGTTGTTCAAAAGTAAAAGCCAAACCACTGCCGTCATTATCAATAACTTGCCATCCGGCAGGCTCTGTTGTTGTATCAAATATTTCCTCCCATTTAACTCCACTTTCTACTTTGTTCAATGGAATTGATTTGGGAATAAAATTAGGATTCTTTGGTAAACGAGACATTCTGCTGCTATTTGTTTGTGGAAGTATATCCACTACAAATAAGAGCATTGTGATCGGTAAGATTAAATTGAGGAACTTTTTCATGTTTTACTCCTTTTGTTTAATGTGTTATAACAGAAAACTAAAAGGGTGCAAAAAAAGTTCCCCCTTAAGCAAAATTATTTTATTAAATCATTCTTCCGGATAGATTCTTCAGATAATTTTTTCTTAAAATCAATTATTTTCTGTAAGATTTCTTCATTTCCGGTTGCAATAATCTGAGCGGCAAGAATACCGGCATTTTTGGCACCATTAATTGCAACTGTTGCAACAGGAACACCTGAAGGCATCTGAACTATTGAGAGCAATGAATCCATCCCTTCCAGAGCTTTAGATTTAATAGGTACACCAATTACAGGCAGAGGTGTATAAGCCGCTGTAACACCCGGCAGATGTGCCGCAGCACCAGCACCTGCGATTATAACTTTCATTCCTCTTAAATGCGCAGTTGAAACGTAATCAGATAAAACGTATGGACTTCTGTGAGCAGAGATAATTTTCATCTCATTCGAAATTCCGAATAGAGTTAAAATATCTGAAGCCTCCTTCATTATAACTAAATCGGAGTCGCTCCCCATTAAAATTCCTACTTGTATGTTATTTGCCATAATACTTTCTGCTTATTTTTTAATTGTTAATTTTTCCAATCAATAATTTCTATTTTGTATCCGTCTGATTGTAAAAGAATAGCACCGGATAAGTCAGTTCTGTAAATTTTTGAGTTTATTCTACTTAAATTACTTATGACTTCCTTTGATGGATGATCAAACTTGTTTTTTATTCCGGCACTAATCAAAGATATATCAGGCGATACTAATTTCAAAAATGCTAAGGATGACCCGGTTTTACTTCCGTGATGTCCAACTTTAAGAACATCAGAGTTTAACATTTTTCTGAATTTAGTGGCCAAATAATTTTCACCGGGGAATTCACAATCGCCTACAAATAAAAATGAAGTGGAACCGTGAACAATTTTTAATATCCCACTTCTGTCATTGCTTGAAAACGAATTAAAGATAAAATCATCCGGATCATTAAGAACATAAACTTTTGAATTTCCGATATTAAAGTATGATTTGTTGTAAATATGTGTTTTTATTTTTTTTGAATTTAAAAATTTCTCCAATCTGATTGATTTCTCTGTTGAGTCAGGTTTTGGTCTGAATACTTCTTTAATTCTGTTATTATAAATTAACGAAACAAAACCACCATAATGATCCAGGTCAAGATGTGAAATAAAACCGTAATCAATTTTGCTTATTCCTAAATAGTCGAGTAAAGGAGCGATTATTTTATCACCATTATCAATAAATGGATTAGCCTCTCCCGCATCAATTAATGCCGTTTTTCCGTTAGGAAATTTTATAAGGAATGAATCACCTTGCCCGACGTCAATCATCATAATGCTTAATTTATTTTCGGGCATAATTTCGACATCATCGAAATCTGTGAAAATTAAGAATGTAAAAGCCATTATTAACGTTAATGCAATCTTTAAAATAATTTTTTCAAGTTTGGTGTAAATAAATAACAAAGCAATTAGTGCCAGATAAAATAAAATTGAATCATACAGAGAAAAATTATGGATCCAGATAAAAGAAAAGTCCAGCCTGCCAAAGAATTCTATTACAAGGAACATCAGATAGCTTATTAAATCATTTGCAGCAGCAAAGTATGATGCGACCGGGAATGAAATAAATGAAACAAACAAAGTAACAAACGCATTTGCAATTATTACTCCAACTGCTGGAATTACAATAAGGTTTGAAAACAGTGAAACAACTGACAGTTTGCTGAAATACGCAAGTGTAAATGGCATCGTTCCGATTTGAGCACTTAGAGAAACTGCAATGAATAACAAAAGGTAATGCAGAAATTTATTTTTTACTTTTAATCTGTAAACAACTTTCTGGAAAAATGGATACAGCAATCCAATTGAAAGTACAGCTGCAAAAGAAAGTTGAAATCCCGGGTTGTAGATTTCATTAGGGTTATATAATAAAATAATTACGGCAGCAATCGCAATTGAATTGATGAGATTGGTGCTTCTACCGGATAAAAATGCAATAATAATTACGATTGCCATTAATGTTGCTCTAAACACTGAAGGTGGAACTCCGGTAATTAACATGAACAACAGAAGTCCGCATATTGTTAATATTGATCTTGTATAAATTCCAAAGCGCGAGAACAAAAAAATGAAAATGAATAAAATGTAACCGACATGCAGACCAGATACCGCAAGAATATGTACGACACCCGAGTTAATAAATTCATTTTTAGTTTCGTAACTTATTTCACTTCTATCCGCGAGTAATAATCCTCTTAACAATCCCGCAGTATTAGGCTCGTGTAATTTATGAATTGTTTCATCAATACTTTTTCGTATCGAAAACAAAAATGTTTTTACAGGGTTATAATCAAAATCAAGAATTTTTATGCTGTCAGTGTCGTACGATATAAATAATCCGGTAATTCCTTTCGATTTAAGATAACGATCATAATCAAACTCACCTGGATTTCTAACATCTCTTCCTTTATGATAAGTACCTGTTAAAAATATTTTATTACCTGGCTTTAATTCAGAATATAATTCTCGTCTCTCAAGTGAGTCACTTCTGAATTTGCAAATGATTTTATCCTCAGTTATAAAGAGCTTATTATCAAATGATATAGAATCGGTTATTACATAAAAAACTAATTCATAATCTCTTTCAAGTTCGATGTTTTCTACCTGCCCGTATAAGTAAGCATTTTTTTCTTTTTGATAATTTAAAATCGGCGAATCAATTTCTTTAGTCCCAATCGAAGCTATAAAGAGACCAAATATAATTACTAATAAGTAAGTAAGTGATGATTGTGCAATGGATATTTTTTCTGATGAAGTTAAATTGATTAAGAGGATTAAGGATAATATTACTACTGATGAAAAGATTAAAAGTGTAAGAGGATTTAATGTAATCAGATTCTTAGATAGAATTCCGATTACAAAAAATATTGCAAATCTTATGAATGGATAATCTTTCAAGTGCAATATTTAATAATTGATGGTTTTATATCTGTTAAATCTTTAATACTTAAAAATAGTTCTTTCGCGTTTTTACCCGCAGTAATAGTTAAAGCGGGATTATTGGTATGCGTTTTTACTGATAAGTCCTCAAAGTTACCATGATCTGAGCAGATTATAAGAGTAACCTTATCTTTATTGATTTCAGTCAATAATGTGTATAAAAAGTTATCGAGATTATAATAAATAATTTCAAACTCATCCTTAATTCTTCCGTGCCCAAGATGATCTGTAAGAAAAAACTCATAAAGCGTAAAGTCATTCTCACTGGCAATTTTCATTAATCTTCTTGCAGCAGTTGAAGGCTTAATTACTTTAAGATTATAGTTCAGCTTCTTGTTCCATCTTTCATTTGTAATTTCAGCAGTAAGTGCTTTACCCTGCCTTACGTCAGAAGCTTTATTAAGTTTTATTCCTGTTAACTTGCAGCTGAGCGATGTGGTACTAAGACGGGATTTACCTTTTTTTAAATAATCAAAAAACACTTTGGGGTAAGCATTGGCAAAGTACGGCTTTTTATTTGAGTTCTTATAAAACTTAAAAATATTTTTTTCTGCGATAATCGGAACAGTAGTCGAATAAGGGAATGGACCAAAATGTTTCCCAACAAATTTTGCTGCATTGAAACCACAGAATATTGAAACCTGTCCTGTACCGCTCTGTGGTAAACCTTCAACTCCTAAATTTGCATCAACGGGAAATAAATACTTGCTATCATTTTCAAGAACTGAATTTGTAATTGATGGAGTTTCTTTGAATAATGTCGTAAAAGTTTTGAATGGATATTTAAAGAAAGGATTGAATTCCCTATCCGGTTTACCAATTCCGACTCCATCAATAAAAACCATTAAAACCGGATTCAACTTCAGCTCTTTCTTTTTGATTCAACTAATATTGTAACAGGTCCTTCATTAATAATCTTTACTTTCATCATCGATCCAAATATGCCTGCCTTCACTTTGTCTTCGCCCAAATTTAGTTTTAGCCGATGGATAAATTTTTCATATAAAGGAATTGCAATTTCAGGTTTCGCTGCATCCGTAAAACCAGGTCGATTGCCTCTTTGAGCATCACCGTAAAGTGTAAACTGAGAAATAACTAAAACTTCTCCGTTAATTTCTTTCAATGATATATTCATTTTGTCATTATCATCTTCAAATATTCTGAGATTGCAGCACTTATCAGCTACAAATATTAAATCTTCTTCTGTATCATCGAACCGGATACCCAAAAGGATTACCATTCCCTTTTGAATCTCTGCAGAATAATTTTCTGACGGCACATAAACTCCGCCTTCAGATACGCGTTGAACTAATGCTCTCAAAATAATTCTCCAAAAAATATTCTATCAATTCCCTGATAATCTTTAAATACCTTAATGTTTTGAATACCGCTCGAGATAAATATTTCTTTGATTGTCTGAAACTGCCCTGCTCCAAGCTCAAGGAAAAGTTTACCATTAGAATTTAACAAATGTTTTAACAGCAATGCAATTCTACGGTAGAATCTCAAACCATCATCATCATCGGTAAGGGCTATTTTGGGTTCATAATTTTTTAGCTCAGGTTCTAAGTTTTGATAGTCTGAAATCGAAACATAAGGTGGATTTGATACTATTATATCAAATTTTCCGAATGAAATAATTTCATCTTCAAAAATATCTTTTTGTGAGAAGTTGACATTTGAAATCAAATTAATTTTGGCGTTTTCATTAGCAATATTAACTGCTTCCGGACTGATATCTATTCCCTGAACAAATGAATCAGAAATGTTTTTTGCTAGAGCCAAAGAAATGTTTCCACTTCCGGAGCCTATATCTAAAATTTTTAATTCCGATTTATTTTTTACTTCACCGATGATCTTTTCAACTAATAATTCAGTCTCCGGTCTAGGAATAAGAACATTTTCATTAACCATAATTTTCAATCCATAAAAATCCACTTGCCCAACAATATATTGAAGAGGGATCCGCATTCCTCTTTTTTTTATGGCTTCACGATAAAGATTAATTTCACTATCAGTTAAGGGTTTATCAAAAGAAAGGTAAAGATCTAATCTTTTCACTTTAAGAATTTCGGAGAGCAAAATTTCAGCATTAGCACGCGGCGATTCAACGTTTTTTTTTTTCAGATATTCTGTAGATAATTTTATTGCTTCTAAAATCGTAATCATAATTCAAAGATATCATTCATTCTGTAAATAAATAAAATCATTCTGAAAGTAATCTGTAGAGAAGATAACCAAGATTTATCTGCATTGCGGTAAATGTAATTCCGCTTATTGTATCGTATCTGTTGGTCTCATCAAGTAATTGCTTATTTCTGGATCTTTTGTACTCATCAAATTTATCATCCGCTTTTAATTTGTAATAAGCTGTTACCGCACCTAAGGCTATTGCTGTGCCGCTTAATACTTTAAACAAAGTTGTGTTAAAGAATTTTTGCTGATGAGATGGCTGACCAAGTGAAATTAGATTGACAAATACTTTGTTTTTATAATCATCAATATTAAGCTCGTAATTGAAGTAACCCTGTTTTTTAATAACAAGTTCTTTATAATCATTTTTAATTAACATAGGGGTATAACCAATCAACGAATCATTAAAGAAAACTGCTGCATCCTGGGGATTGGAATCTAAAAATATTTTTTTTGCTGCCGAATATTTTTTTTCAACTAATGAACAATTGACAAGATTAACTGAATCAATGATAACTTCGGAATTATAAAAGTTTGTATTTTCTTTTACAGTAATTTTATAAAATCCATTGGGCAATTCAATTTCATTTTTATCTGAATTAGAAATTAAGCTATCATTAATAAAAATTATCGGTTGAAATTCTGTGGTGATAATCAACTTCGACTTACAATCTTGTGCATAAGTATTAAACAAGACTGCCACAATGAAAAATAATTTAATAAATAATCTCATAAGCTCTTAATATTCCGTCATCAAAACCGATAATTATTTTGTTATCCACAAACACCGGTGAAAGTTTTCCCCTGCCATCAAGTGGATATTTATTTTTTATTTCTCCGTTGTTTTTATCAATGCTTAAAAATGAACGTGCAAGATCAGTTATAAATATTCTGTTATTTGTGATCAAAGGTGTGCTGTTAAATAATCCACTGAAATTCTTTTTCCAATTTAATTTTCCTGTTGATAAATCGATGGAAAACAAATCTCCATAAAGATTACCAATAAAAAGGTTTTCATTATCAAGTGCCGGTGTCATCAGTATTCTGTATGAAGCATCATAACTCCAGATAATATTACAATCAGGGATACTAATTGCATAGAGGATGCCTTTATCATCAGCCAGATAAGCAGTGGATTTTTTAATTGTTATCCCGCCAAAAAAAGGATTTCCTATTTTTTTTCTGTTAATAATTTTTCCGTCACTTAAATTCATTATAATAATTTCACCGCGGGTAGTAGCAAGCAGCAGGTATTTCTCATTTGCTGCCGGATCGGAATAAATTTGTGAATTGGTTTTTGCTGCCCATATTTCCCCTCCGGCAGGAGATATTCTTTTCAGTTCTCCTTCGTCTGTACAATAAATAATATCATCTCCAACTGATATTAATTCAGTAAGAACTTTTCCTTTAATTTTTTTTCTGAACAATTCACGAGAGCTTCTGAAATCATAGGAAATAATTTCAGTTTCGTTTTCATCGTTAAGACACAAAGGAATAATCAATCTGTTTATATATACAATTGGAGACGAGTATACAGCTCCTTTATTTTTTAATGCCCCTTTCATTTTGCCTGTTTGCAAATCGTAGCTGTGAACTCTTCCGCTTAAATCTGAAACAAATATTGTTGAATCATAATAAACTATTGATGAATTTGTAAAATTTCCGTGAGCATCATTTTCCCAGAGAAGTTTTAGTGAATCGCTTACAAAAACAGGTTCATAAAATTCTCTGTTAGGATTTTTTCCAAACATCATATGGGGATTTTTATCTTCCTGAACAATTAATTTTATTACTGATTGTGAGCATCCTATAAGAAGTAAAAAAAGAAGTGGAGATAATATTTTTAATACGTTCTTCATCAAAAATCCCACCCGAAAAAGAACTGGTAAAACAAACCTTTCTGAAATTCAGAAAAATTATTTTCAATTTTTTTACCAATGTCATATCTGAAAACAATAACATTGAAAAGATTAAATCTTATTCCGGTTCCGATGCTACCGTATGTAGTTTTATATTCTTTATCCCAGGCACTTCCCGCATCAAAAAACATTGCGCCGCGTATTCCAAAGAATCCAATATCAACAATCGGGAATTTTATTTGTAACTGATCAATTAACGGGAATCTGAATTCCAAAGAGGTAATCCACATTTTCTCTCCACGAATTGACCATCTTGGATAACCTCTTAAATCCCAGCTGCCGCCCATAAAATATCTTCTTGCTTCTTTACCCTCATTGTAGTAGAGACTCATTCTAAAGGCAAGCGCCATCGAGTAACTTAATCTTAAATAAGATCTGTAATCAGCAATCGCACTAAAATAATTTACATTACTGAATTTAACGTCGCTCGTGTATCCAAGAAGAAATAACCATCGCTCTCCATCGAGCGGTCCGCTTGGTCCCCACAATGAATTATCGTGTATATAAGCGATAGAATTATTAACCAGTAAAGATTTTCTGGCAGAAATTCCGGGAACAATTTCTCTGTCAGCATTCATCAAAGTAACCGTGGATTCAATTCTGTCAAATCTTGAAATCGGATAACTAAGAAACATCGTTCCGCCAAAACTTCTTTCATAAAAGAATTCATCAGATTCTCTTATGTCATATCGATTGCCGGCAAAATTAAATACTCCGTATCCGTAATTAACTCTCTTAGCAAGATTAACTCGCTGTATTGCGATGTTAAAACTTCTCAAAATATCACTTTGTACAGTTGCTGAATTATAGAATGTAAAAATGTATTTGTCATCTCCTAGAATATCACTTAACGCAAGTATAGCTCCGCCTCTTGTTCCGAAAATTGGATCTGTAGAAACAATGCCGGTTGCAAAATCCAGTGAATATTCTTTCTCATAAACTACCTTACTTATTGCAGAAGAATTACCATCATATTTTGGAAGCCAATAGCCCTCAGCTCCACTATAATCCATTACAATTTGCTCGAGTGAATCCTTAAAAAAGTTATTCAGATTCATTAAATAAATATGAAAGGATAACTTTTCAAAACCAGCAAAAACTAAAGTTGAATCGTTAACATATCTGGGGTCAAAAGCACTGGTAAAAAATCTGGATACTTTTTTCATTTCATTAGAATATTTGTTCCCATCAGATTTAATCATCCAGATATTCCGAACACCATCGGCTTCTGAAGTTATAAGCAGATTTTTTTTATTAGGAGAAATGATTGGATTATAGCAGTTAAAATTATTATAAGTTATGTATCTGATGCTGTTATCACTTAAATTGAAAGAAAAGATATTATACACAGCTTCGTATTTTCCGGCAGTTCTGTTAGATGAGAATAATATTTCTGTGTTATCAGCACTGAATACCGGTTCGCGATCATCATAAAAATCATTAGTTAATCTGAGAAGTGAATCTTCATCAATATGATAAAGAAAAATATCGCTGAACCCTTTCTGATCTATTCCGTGAAAGACTACTTTTTTTCCGTCATTAGAATATTTTGGTGAGGATAAAAATATCAGGTTATTTCGCTGAAAGGTTTTAATTATTTTTTTGTCTTTAACAGACAAAAAGTGAATTACATCCGTTGCACCACTTTTAATAACAAAAGTCAGAATTCCATCTTTTGAAATATCTACAGCTGATTGAAACAAGTGAAAAGCTTCAAGCTCATCAGTTTGTTCAGCTTCTAAAATCAGCTCCGGATCATCTAAGACATTATATGAGCTATCAATTTCAATTCTGTATATTGAAGAATAGCCGGATCTGTTTGCAACAAAATAAATGAATGACTGTGTACCATCTCTGAAGAAAACCGGAGAAAAGTTATATCCAAAATCTGTAAGCTGCTTTGAATCAATATTTTGAGGAGCTTTTTTCTGATACAACGGATAATATTTTTTCTTTAATGAATACTCCCACTGTTTGTTTAATTCTTCTATGCTTGTTTGTAAAGTATGTTCGATAACCTTATTAAAATTTTTATACATCCAGAAATTTTCCAGAATCATTCCGACTTTTTCATAACCATAATTTTCTTCAATAAATTTTAGAAAACTCTGCCCCTCTTTATACATCAGAAAAGAGCCGGATATCTTCCAGATATCTTCAAGTCCGAAGAAATAATTATTTAACACAGCATCACGCATAACCATTTCAGCCTGTGCGTCAGGTTCTGTGCTCCAATGTTCAGCTAAACCTTCCACAAACCATAATGGCGGCATTGCATCGGTAGTTAATCTATGATCGCGTAATGTTCTGTAAATTTTATTTGTCATGAATACGTGTACAAGTTCATGTCTGATTACGTGTCTGAAATCCATTAGTGATCCGTTTGATGGTATTACAACTCTGCCTTTCAGAAATTCAAAAAAACCTCCAACTCCCTCAGGTATAAAGCCCGGTGTTACATTAGTCTGCTGGAAATGATTGGAAGTGTTATAAAATATTAATGGAATTTTTCTGGTAACAACAGTATTCATCTTAACTTTAAGCTCATCAAAAATCTCTTCTGCATAGCGGGAACCAATTTCTGCGATCTGGTCCATCTCACCATAATAATAAATATTGAAGTGCTGAGTACGGATTATTTTCCAGTCAAAGTTCTCGTATTGTACTTTATTTCTGCCAAAGAAATAGTATTGAGCATGAGAAGATGGTGCTGTTAGAATGAAGATCAGATAAATGTAGAAGTAGTACTTCATCAAACTTGAGATTAATGAGATAATACTTAAAGTTTTTCTTTGAGGAAGTTGATATAGTCTATCTCGCTTGGATCAAAACCTCTCAATACTCCCAGGTAATAACTAATCCAATCTGATAAATAAATCAAATCCAATAATCGTACCTTAAAATCTTCGTGGCTGCTTTCAAGTTTTATAATTTCCAAACCTGATTTTGAGAGAAGTTCATTAAGAATTGTAAATCTTTTTTTGATTTGAGGATGATATGAATCATCAAATATTTGAATGACTTTAGCTCTGAAATCTTTTTCCTGATAAGACTCCCATCCTATTATTTCATTGTGATTCATCTCTGGTATTTCGTGATGAAATGAATGCAGCTTGGAATTTTCATTAATTTGACTTTTAAGTCTGTATCCGACTGAGTTGGTTATATCAGAAACAGAATAGATTATCGGGATAAAACCAACAAGCTGCACTGCAACTTGAAATGCAATATTTTCTTCCGACGTAAAAGTTTTTCCTTTTTCTTCCCAAAGATTTCTGATTTTATTTACAAAGCTATTCTGATCATCAATAAAATTGAGATGCTGAAATATTTTTAATAAAGCGAAAAAGCTTGTTCCCAATGCATAACGTGGTTGAAAACCTGATTTAAGTTTTATATGATTTAGCCCTTTTTCTTTTGCGATTGCTTCTACTTTTCCGCCGGTTGACACACAAATTATTTTACATTTTTTTTCAATTGCTTCCATCAAAGATGAAATTGTTTCTTCCGTGTTGCCTGAGTATGAAGAGGCGATAAACATTGTTTCCTGATTTGCAAAAGAAGGTAAATTATAATTTCTATTTACTATAATGGGAATCTTTATCTCTTTGACTAAAAAATTTTTAATAAGATCGGCGCTGATTGCTGAACCACCCAATCCGCTGATAATTATATTTTTTATTGAAGAAATGTCCAAGGACAATCCTGATAAATCTCTTTCCCAAGTATCATCAATTTGCTGATATGAATTAACTAAGACTTCAAATTGATTTTGGGGATCATATTTTTTTACAAAATCTATTATCTGCATATTATAAAATATTCCTTGTTCGTGTTATGTTATTATCTTCAAAAAACTTTTTAACTTTTTTCTGAATTTCAACTTCAGTTTTACATTTCAGACACTCATCAGCCAAAGCTTTTGCTTTCTTATATTCAAAATTCCGGATGATTCTTTTAGCATATAAAATTGTTGCAGGAGACATACTTAAAGAGTCCAACCCTAATCCAACCAACAACGGAATTGCAAGAGTATCAGCAGCCATTTCTCCGCAAATACTAACAGGAATTTTATTTTCCTTTGCACCTTTAACAATAAAATCTATAGTTCTTATTACTACAGGACTAAATTCCTGATACAAATTTGAAACAAGATCATTCCCTCTGTCAACAGCCATAAGATATTGAATAAGATCGTTTGTGCCGATGCTCACAAAATCAACGTACTCAGAAAATTCCTTTGCCATAACTGCGGCAGAAGGCACCTCTACCATTATTCCAATCTTAATATGATTATCAAACTTTTGCTTTTCTTTTTTCAATTCAGCTTTGCATTCCTTTATCAATTCAAAAGATTGCAATATTTCATCAATAGTTGAAACCATCGGAATCATAAATTTAATATTTTTATTTTCACTGGCTCTCAGTACAGCTCTTATCTGCTTTTTGAACAACGTTTTATTTTCAAGTAAAAATCTTACTCCTCTTAAACCTAAAAATGGATTTGGTTCTTTATACTCGCTTAACCTGTATTTATCTCCTCCGATATCATAAGCTCTTATAGTAACAAATTTTGGATACATACGAGAAGCGAGTTTGGAGTAGATATTTGTCTGTTCATCCTCTTCAGGAAAGGTACCTAATTCACTTAAGATCTGCTCCGTTCTGTACAGTCCGATTCCTTTAGCATTACTAGTCATAACAAGATCAATCTCACCAGAAACATCAACATTTGCTTCAAGAGTTATTTCGCGTCCATCTTTTGTTTTAGCAGGTTGATCTCTTAATTCTTCAAGACCTTTCTGTATTTCAATATGTTTCTTTTGTTTTTCTTTAAAGAATTCAATCTGCTCATCTGATGGATGATAAATTACATACCCATGAAATCCATCAACAATTATTGTATCGCCATCTTTAAGAAGTTGTGTTGCTTTGTGCGTACCAACAACAGCCGGTATGTTAAGCGATCTTGAAATTATCGCAGCGTGAGAGGTCAGCCCTCCGTGATCGGTTACAAATGCTAAAGTTTCTGCACGAGAAAAAAGAAGTGTATCAGCTGGAGTTAAATACTCACTAACAACAATTACGTTTTTCTCAATTTTTGATTGCCATCTTTTCTTCTGCAGATTTCTGATGATTCTGTTTTTAATGTCTTCAATATCATGCGCACGTTCTTTCATGTAGGATTCGTGAGATATTATCATCAGCTCCTGATATTTAGAAATTTCATCAGCAACTAGATACTCAGGTTGTATTTTTTCCTTCTGAATTCTCTTTTCAATATTATCAATCAGTATGGGATCATCAAGTATCATTAGTTGAGCTTCAAAAATTGCAGCTCTTATTTCATCCATTTTTTCACGGGCGATACCAAAAATTTTATTCAGTTCTTTTTTTGATTGAGCAAGTGCTTCATGAAAATTATTAATAGCTTCATCAACATCAGTTATCTCAGCTTTACTAATCTCAATTTTCTCTTTTGCAAAAAGATAAACTTTGCCAATTACAATTCCGGGTGCAGCAGCAATACCGGAAATTTTATTTTCAGAATTTTTGTAAATGTCTTTAAAGGATTTCATTGTTCATCAAACCCCCTTTCAAAGTAGGCAACAATTTCTTCACAAGCTTCTTTTTCATCCGGTCCATCAAAAGTAAGCTTAAGTTCAGATCCAATTTCTGCTGCTAAAGTCATTACACCAATAATACTTTTACCGTTTATACTCATTCCATCTCTATTAATAAAAAAATCACTTTTGTATTTAGCAGCAAGTTTAACAATAGTTGCAGCAGGACGTGTGTGAAGACCTGCTTTGTTTACAATTTTAACAACTTTTTCAATCATTATTTATTTCGCTTTAATAGTGAATCTGCTAACCAATGGAATATACCGATCTCTTTTTTATTTGAGAGTTTGTCAATTGCTTTAAGAGATTTCTTTGTGTAATGTTTTATGGCATTCTGTGCGTCTTCCATAACTCCAAGTTTAATATAAAGATTTTTATAAAAATCTATTTCTTCTTCCTTAATCCCTTTATTCTTTATCACTTTCTCGAATGCACTTCTATCTTCACCAGTTGCTTTTTTATAAGCCTGCAAGAAAAGAAAAGTTTTTTTGCCTTCCAGCAAATCTCCGCCAATTCTTTTTCCAAATTCTGCTTTATCTGCAATTATATCCAGCAAGTCATCCTGAATCTGAAAAGCAATACCAAGATACTTTCCATAATCCGACAATGCTTTTATGTCTGTTTTTTTTGCATCAGATAAATAAGCACCAAGTTCGCAGCACATTTTAGCCAGAGCTGCTGTTTTCTTACTTATCATCTCAATATATTCTTCAAGAGAAACATTTTCTCTGCTTTCAAACTCTGTATCATAGCTTTGACCTTCACAAACTTCAACCAGACCATGGGTAAAAGTAGCTAGAGCTTTACGCGCATTTATTTTACAATCCTTTAAGAGAAATTCATATGCAACAGCCAACAAAGCATCACCCGCAAGAATAGCCGTGTTTACATTATATTTTTTGTGCAGTGTGATATTACCTCTTCGTAAATCTGCATTATCCATAATATCATCGTGAATCAAAGTAAAATTATGTAGCATCTCTACAGCCAGGGCTGCATTGTAAACATTCGAAGGTTTACCGCCAACAGCTCTTGCTGAAAGAATCACGAGAAGAGGACGTAACCTTTTTCCACTGCTTTCCAGAATGTAAGATACAGGATTATAAAGCGTTTGCGGAGCGCGATTCTTTAAAGCAGAGGCTAACTTTTTATCAATTACTTTTCTTTCACGTTCATAAATCATTGCAAACTTATTTGAATTACTCTTTTTCAAAACAACTCTTCTTTCTTAATAATTTTATTTTCTTTTAATTCATCAAGATTTTTCGATCCGGTTAAAAACATAACTTCTTTAAGATATTTAAAATAATTTTTTATCAAAGACTTTACATCCTCCTCACCGTTTTTGATTAATGTTTGTAAAATCATCCTTGCTGAAGCAACTAAATCTGAACCAAGAGCAAATGCCATTGCTAAATCTTTTTTTGAGTTAATTCCACCTGATCCGATAAGTATAAAATCATTTTTTTTCTTTAATGGATAAATTTCTTTAAGACAAAATGAAGTCGGCAGACCCCAATCCCAGAATTCATCTTCATCGGATTTTTTCCTGAGCAGTTCAACTGCTGCCCAGCTTGTTCCTCCTGCACCTGCAACATCAATTCCTTTAACACCAATTTTTAGTAGTTTCTCAGCAACGGTTTTACTGATTCCTGAGCCAACTTCTTTAACGATTATCGGCACTGATGAGATTCTCACTAGCTCTTCAATTTTTTTTAATAGTCCAACGAAAAATGGTTCCCCTTCTTTTTGTAATAATTCCTGTAACGGATTAAGGTGAATAACGAATGCATCTGCCTCCAACATATCAACAAGTGAGATTATTTTTTTTAAATCTTTCGTCTGCACAATTTGTGCTGCTCCGATATTTCCTAAAACCGGAACATTTTTAGCAATCTTTCTTATCACTTTATAAGAATTATGAAATTTAGAATTTTCAATTGCCTGCCTTTGACTTCCGACTCCGATTGGTATCTTCAATTCTTCTGCAACGTGAGCGAGTCTTTTATTAATATTTTCTGCTTCTTCGGTTCCTCCTGTCATACAAGAGATAAGAAACGGATAACTAATATTTTTTTCAAATAACTTTCTGTTAAAATTTATTTTTGAAAGATCAACTTCTGTTAGTGCATCGTGAATAAACTCATATTGTTCAAATCCATTCGTTCTAACTTTAAAACTTACTTTATCAGTAAGGCAGATTTTGATATGCTCTTTTTTTCTGACAGATGTTTGATCTATGGATTTGGTCATTTTAGAATTGATTGATTATTTATTTGCAAAATATAGAAAATAAAATAAATAATCTTCCCGGACATAAGTGTTTTAATTAAAAGATTTTATCCTTTTACCGGAAAAATAAATCTCGTTTACAATTACTTTTTCTCTTACAGAATTGGTTAAAAATAATTCATCTGCACTAAGAATATCTTTTAAATATAATTTTTTCTGAACAATTTCAGGATATTTTTTAATCAAATAATTACGATAAACACCGGAAAGCAATCCGGATTCAACAGGTGGCGTAAATAAAACATTTTTCTTCTTGATGAAAATATTTGTTATCGCACCCTCAACTAATTCACCATTCTGATTAAAATAAATAACATCAAAAAAACCTTTAGAAGAATAAGTCTTATATTCATTATTGTATAATTCTCTGTTTGTAGTTTTGAAATACTGGAATGGGTTATGCAAATCAATATTATTTTCTGAAATTGCTACTTTAATTTTACCAACAGATTTTTTGTAAGGTCTGACTTCAAACTTTATTTCACCCTGTTTGCTTAAAGACATTTTGATAATCTTTGTCTCAGTATCTAATTTTTTTATCAGATTTTTTAATTCTGATTTTATTAACCCGGAGCTGTAATTAAATAAAAAGTGATTTGCAGCCTCTTTAAGTCTTTTCAGGTGAAGATTAAGTAAAAATATTCTGCCTTTGTCATATTTCATTGTTTCAAAAATTTCAAAACTATCTACGGGGTGTGTAAGAAATTTTCCTTTCAATTTTGTTTCTTCATATTCCTCAGAAGGATTACTGTCCCAAACTATTCCGCTTCCAAGACCAATTTCACCGGAATGATTTTTTTTATTAATAACCAAAGTCCTTATTGCTACATTAAATATTTTTTTATCTCTGATTAGTAAACCAATTGATCCTGTATAAATGCCACGATCTTCCTTTTCAATCTCACGTATTATTTCCATCGTTCTGATTTTGGGCGCACCGGTAATTGAACCACATGGGAATATATTTTTTATAACATCAGAGAGTTTTATTGTTTTCTTTAATGTGCCTTCAATTGTGCTTATCATCTGAAAAACTGATTCATACTTCTCTACTTCGAAAAGATTTTTTACCCTGATTGATCCATATTTAGAAATCCTGCCTAAGTCATTCCTGATCATATCAACGATCATAACATTTTCAGCCATATTTTTTTCACTACGTTCTAACTCTTCGAAGCATTGCTTATCATCGCTAGCGTTAATTCCCCGTCTGATTGTACCTTTCATCGGTTTAGAAATTATTTGTTTTCCTTTAATCTCAAAAAACAATTCAGGTGATAGTGAGATGATTAAGTTTTGATTATTGTTTATGAATGCAATGTATCTGGCAGACTGATTAAAAACTAAATGAGCGAAGAGTGATGCAATTGATCCGGTTAAATTAAATTTACCTTTGACCGTGTAATTAACCTGATAAGTATCTCCTTCGGCAATGTAATTTTTTATTTTTTTTATTGAATAAAGGTATTCTTTTTTAGTAGTGTTTAATGTGAAATTATTGATTTTAAATTTTTCATCGGTTGATAATTCGATCGTATTAGAATCAATTTCAATAATTTCATTCTTATTATAAAAATAAAACTGGATTAAACTTTCTTTTCCTGGCAAATACTTGTGCAAATTTCTCTCAAACAGATAACCGGCTTCATAGTTCATCAGTGAGTATCCAACAAATCCTTTTTTAATAATATCATCTATTTCATTTAATTTTTTGTCTAATTGCTTTAATGAATTAATAATCACTTTTTTTTGTGGTTTGAGAAAAAGATAAGATTTACTTTCACCATAAATTGTGGGAGTGTAAAAAAACGCTGAGTTTGGTGTAAATAAAACTCTATTTATTATTTCTTGTATTTGCATAATTGTAGGGAACGGACTCCTGTCCGTTCCTTGCCTTTTAATTATATCCTAATCGGATCGATCAGGAGATCGATCCCTACGATTCAATTAAAATTATCTTTATTAAAAACCATTTGTTATTTTTCGTTATTGTTAATTTAATCATACTTAGGAATATTTATGAATAAGCCTCGTCTCACCTTCTGGCAAATCTGGAATATGTCTTTCGGCTTCCTTGGAATACAATTCGGCTTTGCATTACAAAATGCAAATGTTAGTAGAATATTCGAAACTTTGGGAGCAAATATAGATGCAATCCCAATTTTATGGATAGCTGCACCTGTTACTGGTTTAATCGTTCAACCTATAATCGGGCATATGAGTGATAAAACCTGGAACAGATTGGGAAGACGTCGTCCATTTTTTCTAATAGGTGCCATACTTGCGTCGTTAGCTTTGATTGTTATGCCTAATTCCCCGGCTCTTTGGTTTGCAGCCGGAATGCTATGGATAATGGACGCATCAATAAATATTTCGATGGAACCTTTCCGGGCATTTGTTGGAGATATGCTTCCCTCTGAGCAAAGGACTGTTGGATTTTCTATGCAAAGTTTTTTCATTGGCACTGGAGCCATTATTGCATCAGCACTTCCTTATATGATGACTAATTGGTTTGGCATTTCTAACACTGCGCCTGAAGGAGAAATTCCTGCTTCAGTCAAGTTTTCATTTTATATCGGAGCATTTGTATTCTTTCTTGCTGTCCTCTGGACGGTAATCAGCACAAAAGAATATCCTCCTGAAGAACTTAAAAGATATTCTGAATTACAGAGTGAAAAATCAAACTATCACAGTTCTTACATAAAAGAATTAATATCATCAAATAAATTTATGAAAGCCGGAACGATTTGGCTTCTGATTGGAATAATTGGCGTGTTAATCCTTTATCTGATTCTTAAAGAAAATGATTATGGACTTTATGTACTTTTTGTCGGCTCAATTATTTTTGGTTTACTTCAGCTGCTTGCAGGTTATCTTACAAATCTTAAAAAAACTTCTGGTGGATTTGTTGTTATTCTAAACGACTTATTCAAGATGCCTAAAACCATGAAACAACTTGCAGTCGTTCAGTTTTTTTCCTGGTTCGCATTGTTTGCAATGTGGATTTACACAACTCCGGCAGTAACCCATCATATTTTTGGTGCAACAGATCCAACATCCGAACTTTATAATAAAGGTGCAGACTGGGTTGGAGTTTTGATGGCTGTTTACAATGGCTTTGCCGCTATTATGGCTTTTGTAATTATGTGGATTGCAAAAATTACAAACAGAAAAACTGTACATATGATTTCACTAATAATTGGCGGAATTTCATTTGCATCATTCTATTTCATCAAAGATCCAAATTTACTTTTAGTTTCTGAACTTGGAATTGGTTTAGCGTGGGCTTCAATCCTTGCAATGCCTTATGCAATTTTAGCAGGTTCATTGCCTGCAGAGAAGATGGGAGTGTATATGGGCATCTTTAATTTTTTTATTGTAATTCCACAAATTACTGCGGCGGCAATTCTGGGATTTTTTGTGAGAACAATTTTTAGCGGTGAAGCCATTTACGCTTTGTTATTAGGCGGTGCCTCAATGATTCTGGCAGGATTGATGGTAATGTTTGTTGATGACGTGGACGAAAAAAATTAAATTGAAATAAATTTTCATAAAATCATTTAAGGATTTAATGTATGTCCTGGATTATTGATAGAAGAAATTTTATTAAAACGGTTAGCTTTTCTACTATCTCAATCGCATTATCAAATCCTTTTGAAAAACTCTTCGCATCAAATCGCTATAAAGAAGTTATTAAGAATCAATTCTTTAAGATAGAATTTAATACTGATTCAGGCAGATTCAGCATTTTCAGAAGTGATGGACCAATACTTTTTAAGAACGCTACTTTACGTGCAAATGTTGCAAACATTAAACGATCATTAGATATCCCATCATTTGAACACTCAGCACAATACTCAGATGAAATTGATAATCTATTCAACGGCAAACGGTTAGTTATTTTTTCTCGGGACTTACAGAAGCAATTAAACTTTAAAACTGTTTTTACTCTTAACTCTAAAAAACCTGAGATAATTATTGAGCAAATTTGTACCAATGTTTCTAACCAAGATATAATTATTAGAAGTTTAGAACCTGTTTGTGCGATCAAAGAAATTAATAGTTCCCTTTCCTGGTTGGATGCTCAAAAAGTTATTACAAATGGACCGATGTATTACGATGCCGGAATCATCCAGGATTATTCAGATCCATTTTTTGAAGCTGATCCTTACGGACCTACAAAAGGTGGAAAGCTTAGTACTGATTTTTTATATCCGGATCCTACAAGAGTACGAAGCTGGTGGAATATTGGACTTTTCAAAGGATATGATAAAGAATCACTTGTATGTGGATTTGTTGATAACCAAAATGGATTGGGACAAATTGTTGTATCAAAAAATAATGATGGTTCTTTATCACTTTTTACAGAATCAGTATTCGCTACGGGAACAATACTTAAAGCGGGAGATTCAATTTCATCAAATAAATTCTTAATAACTTTAGGCGAAAATCCTTTCACTGCTCTTGAAGGATACGCCGAACTAATGGGAAAATTGAATCAAGCCAAACCAAATTCTATTATTAACGGATGGTGTAACTGGTTTTTCACTTATCAATACATCACTGAAGATGAAGTTATTCGAAATGCTGAGTTTGCTTCCAAACATCTTAAACAGTATGGCTTTGAGTATATTCAAATTGATGAAGGATATCAACGATATCATGGAGACTGGGATGGAAATGAAAGATTTCCCGGCGGAATGAAATGGTTAGCAGATAAAATAAAATCCTTTGGATTAAAGCCGGGCATATGGATTGCTCCTTATATAATATCAGAACCAACTGAAGTATTTCAAAATTATAAAGATTGGATGTTAAGAAATTCTGATGGCAGTTTGATGAGAGTTGGTCCCTGGCCAAGCCTTGAAACTGATTGGGCTAAAAATGAAAATCCCAAAAGATATTGTTTGGATATCACACATCCGGAAGCACAGAAGTGGTTTTATAATTTGTTTGATAAAGCCGCAAATGAGTGGGGTTATGAGATGTTCAAAATAGATTTTGTTGCGTGGTCAATTCTTTCTGCACATCATTATTTTGATAAATCCTATACGCCTGCTAGAGCATACAGGAAAGGATTGGAAATAATGCGATCTGCGATTGGTAATGAAAAGCACATAAATGATTGCGGTCCGGGACCTGTTTCTGTTGGATTAATTGACAGTATGAGAATTGAAATTGATCAGAATTATGGTTTCAGAGAAGCAGCGTGGAAACAATATTTTACGGATTCATCAAGCAGTGCTCCCGCAATGGCAAAAAGATATTATTTTAATAATCGCACCTGGATTAATGATGCCGACCATATCTGTATCAATTTACTCTCCCTTAAGCAGGCAGAAGCAGCTGCAACTTTGATTGGTTTGAGTGGTGGTAATATTATAAGTGGTGACCGGTTAACAGACTTGGACGAATATAGATTAGAAATTCTGAAGAAGATTTATCCTTCCTACGGCGTAGCTGCCAAACCTTTAGATTTATTTGATTCTGATCGTCACTCAATTTTTTCAGTAAAAATAAAAAAATCATTTAATGAATGGATGGTTCTCGCTCTGTTTAATGCAAATCAACAAAAGAGTATTACTCATAATCTTTCTTTTGATCGTTTAGAACTTGATAGAGAAAAAACTTACCTGGTTTATGATTTCTGGTTGGAAAAATATTTAGGTGAAATAAATAATGAATTGAATCTTACAGTCTTACCTGAAAGCGTTACTTTACTTTCAATTCATGAAAAGAAAGAATTCCCCTTTGTTGTCTCTACTAATAGACATATTCTTCAGGGGGCATTAGAACTCGAAACAGTTAATTGGGATGAAGAAAATAAAATCCTTTCAGGAGTTTCACTTGGTCCAAAAAACAGTAACCATGTAATTTCCATTTACATACCGCAGCCACAATACTGGGAGCAAAGCGAAAAGTCTTTATACAAAGATTTTAATCATTTTACAACAAAATTGGTGAATGAACACATCTTAAATCTAAAACTTAGATTTGAAAACACAGAAAAAATTGAGTGGTCTGTAGATTTCAATTCAATTTTTAATTAATTCCACTCCATTTATTGAACTAATATGATTTTTTGCTCGTTTACAAAATAAATCATAAATGGAGTGAAAGATGAAAATATTAGTAATCATTTTGTTCAGCGTAATAACTGTAATAGGTTCTGTGTTTGCAATCAGCACTGATAAGAAATCAAAGGAAACTACTAATTGTCCTTATCTTAAAAGTAAACAGCAAACAGAATGTCCATATCTCAATAAGAATTTTGAATCTAATAAAGATTCAAATAACTCGGAAAACAAAATTGATGGCTGCCCTTTCTTAAATAAAAAAAGTGAGCAGAAGGATGTTTGTCCTTATTCCGGAAAATCGGGAAGCGGCACCAATGAAGGAAGTAAAAGCCAGCAAAAATGGATGGAAATCAGATCTTAAATTTGTTTAACAATTCTGACAGTTCTCATCGCATGGTTATATGGCTCTAAATCTTTAAAAATATAATTGCAATTACACCTGTGATGAGAGCAGCCAGACCATAATTATTAATTTTTTCTTTCCAAATCAGATAAGCCATTACAGCAGTTAATAAAATCACGCCGATATTTTGAATTGGAAAAACTATGATTGCCGGTAATTCACTTAATGCCAATAAAATAAAATGAATAGCAAGTACATTCGGCAAACCTAAAATCAAACCAATTCTAAAAGTGTGATTTTCAAAACTGATTTTTTTGATCATTAAGTATAGCAGTGTGTAAATAAAAGCTGAGAAGAAAATCACAAAAACAAAGGTTCCTTTCTCAACCGCATTAAAACTGTACTCAAATACTTTCATTGAGAAATCAACAACACCAATTCCCAACAAAAGCAAAATAAGATAAAAATATTTTTTTGATGAACTTGAAGTGCTGTTGTGATTTTTTAATGACAGGTAGAATAAATACAAAGTAACCAATGCAAGCAGGAAGCCTATAATCATCTGCAAGTTTGGAGATTCACCGAAAAGTAAAATTGAAAACAAAACCGGAATCAGAACAGAAAGTCTTGCACTAACTGTTGCCAGAGCAGTCCCAGCCATTCCCACAGCTTTTGAATAGATAAAAAATGTTGAAGCAAAAAGAAATCCCAAAGCAGAAGCGAAGGCAAATGCAAGAAAAGATATGCTGAATTGACCTTCCCAAAAAATAAATACTAAAGAAATGATTGAAGCAGTTAAATAATTTGCATTAATCAAAAGCACAGTGTTTGAGTTTTTAACATTGCCATGCTTTAATATTAAGGCAAGACTGCTGGAACAAATTATTGCTAAAATTAAAAATATCATATACTTTTTTTGATATTTGATTTATGAATGTTAAAGAAAAGGCTGTCTCGCAAATCTAAAACAACGGTAGTCGCAATTTTCAAGTTGCATACTTGTAATATTTTCGCAAGCTGAAACCTGCTACTACCTTATAAAAAATATTTATGAGACTGCCTCAAGTATTACTAATGCTATTAACAGGTCAATGCCCGGCTTTTATCTGTCCGGCAGTATTTATAGAACTTGTTTTTTCCTCTTTAACTAAAAACCAGAGTGAAGCTGAAATTGCAAGAGTCACTCCACTGATTATGAAAATCAAATTTTTGTCTGCGGCATTCTGAATAAATATTCCAAGACCGAGACTTACGAGCAACTGAGGCAGAACAACGGAAAGATTAAATATCCCCATAAAAAATCCCATCTTATTTTTATTAACCTTTTCGGACATAATTGCAAAAGGCAGACTTACAATTGCAGCCCAGCCAATTCCTGCAACAGCCATCATTACCCAAACTAAAAAAGATGTTGACCCGAAAAGAACTATTCCAAAATAACCTAACGACATAATAAAAACACAAATGATATGTGTTTTTACTCTTCCGATTTTTTCAGTTATAGGCTCAAGAACAAAAGCTGGTAAAAGAGCACCAACAGCGTTAAGAACCAAAAAAGAAATTGATAAAATCATTCCTGTTTCATCATTACTTGCAGGGTTAAGTTTTTGCTCAACGTATCCAATCATATAAACAAACATTGTTTGAACACCAATCCACGAAAAAGAATGAGCAAAAAGGAGTTTTAAGAATTGATTCCAATCCGTCTTAGTTGTAACACTTGTTTCCTGAATTGTTTCGAGCTGATTTAACTCTCTTGGTTCTTTAATGAAAAACATTGGAACTACAGAAAAAGCAAATACCAGAAACACACCAAAATAGATTAAGAAATAATTTCCAAATATTGCTCCAAGTGCGTAAGCAAGTACACCAAATGAACCTGAAATTGTTTGCATCCACGTATAACCCTTTGTCCTGGGTACTCCGTCGGGTGTAACATCTGCAATGATTGATCTGGTTGGATTGAATGAAATATTTATCGCAAGATCTAATGTTAAAGCCACGACTACTGCGACAATTATGATATTTCCAATACCAACAAAATCACTTATCACATCAATATTGGGTAGAGCCAGAAGCATCAAAGCTGCAAGAGCACCGCCAATCAGAATAAAAGGTCTTCTTCTTCCATTCCAAAACCAAACTTTATCACTGATAGCTCCAACAATTGGTTGACCGATAATTCCTGCAAGAGGTCCTGCTGCCCATACAAAACCAATCTCGTGCAGATCGAGATTATATTTTGTTCTCATCAACCAGCTAAGTGCAGCTATCTGAATCGAGAGAGCAAATCCCATTGCGGTTGCGGGAAGAGCAAGCATTGCATAAAAAGTATTCGTAAGTTTTTTCTGAATTTCTAACATGTTTAGTATCCCGATTTAATTTTATAATTGGAGTAAAAAAATCTCAGCAGATTTTCTCTTCAGATTAATTATTTTGTTTTCAGAAATGTTCAAAAACTTTTTAGTTTTAAGATTAATCAGACTATTGGAGCTTCTCAAAGATTCTCTGAAATTATCTAGGTCTAAATTCCAATCAGTGTCGTTATCATTTATTACTACCATCGCAGTTTCATCATCAGTCTTTCTAAAATAAACATAAACATTATTGAATGGATAATAATGAATTAAATTTCCCTTTTGCAATGAAACAAGTTCTTTTCTGAGATGTAAAAGTTCCTGTACAAACTCGAAAATGTCATTCTGATACGATGTTCTTTCACATTCTGAAAATGCATTTAATTTATCGCCAGAAAAACCACCCGGGAATGGTGTTCTTATACTTCCGTGATTATTATCTCCAACTATACCAATCTCTGATCCATAAAAAAGTTTTGGAATTCCTCTTGTGGTTAAAAGCATAGTAAGAGCAATCTTATATTTTTCAATATTCTGATTCGCAACAAATAACCCACGAGCAATATCATGGTTGTCAAAAAATGTTAGGAGATTATTTGGATCATAATAAAGAAAATCCTGAGCGAGAACATTAAATATCTCCTCTAATCCTTTCCTGCCGCTTAAATAATTTCTGAATGCATCCGATAATGCAAAATCAGTAACGCAGGGCAGATTAGTATTTAGATGGATACCAAATTTATTTTTCTGCTGATAAGCTGCAAGAAATGAGGGTTCACCTGTCCAGATTTCACCAACAATATTAAAGTTTGGATATTCATCTATTATAGCTTTATTCCATTTACTCATTGCATATTGATTACAATAAGGATAAGTATCTTCCCGTATTCCATCTATGCCTAAGTACTCTATCCACCATATTGTATTCTGTATTAAGTACTTTAATAAAAATGGATTAGCCTGATTAAGATCGACCATATAATTGGTAAACCAACCATTCCAGATTAAATCAACGGATTCACCCGGACTGTATGGATCAGGGAATGTCATTTTATTATGATTTGCAGGAAGATGATTTTCTACTGAACCATTTATCCAATCGCTAAAGGGTAAATCATTGATCCACCAATGATTTATTCCTATGTGGTTAGATACGTGATCCATAATAATCTTCAAGCCATTTTCGTGAGCTTCATCAACCAGTTCTTTATAAATTTCTTTAGTACCAAATCTTGGATCAATTCTGTATAAATCAGTAGCTGCATAACCATGATAACTCATATACATATTGTTCTCAAGTGTTGGAGTTAGCCAAAGAGAGGTAACGCCAAGATTCTTCAAATAATCAAGCTTAGATTTAATGCCTTCAAGGTCCCCTCCTTTCCTTCCGTCCAGATCTTTTGAAGTAAATTGATCCAGGCTATCATCTATGATGTTATTTTCAGGGTTTCCATCACAGAATCTGTCCACCATTATCAGATATACTACATCGCTGTTATTAAAACCTTTATGCTTATTGGTCGTTGATTCTCTTTTTAGTATTGGAAACTTTATCACAGTATCTTTATTACCATAAGAAAATCCTATTTCAAAATTATAAGGGGTAGTGACTTCATCAGGAATAAATAAATCGATGAAAATATAATTAGGACTTTCGGCTTTGTGTACATCTGTAATTTCAATTGGCCCGTGTTGAGGATAAATCTCTGCTTCGGAAATATTTTTACCGTAAATCATCAGCTGGACGGTATCATTTTCCATTCCTGTCCACCAATTTGGTGGTTCGATTTTTTTTATCTCAAAGCTTTGAGAAAGTAAAAATCGACTAAGAGTAAAAAACATCAATAAAATTATTTTTCTCATACGAATTTTGGTTATTAAACACTTGGCAAAGATATCAAAATAAAGTAAATATTTAATTAGCTTTAGTTTGATTTTATTTGAAATTATATATCAATAATTTAAGTTTAAAGCCAGCAAACAATTATTTTATCATTTTTATTTCAGGGTGAGTAAAATGAAAAATCTTCTTTCTTTTCACTATCTTTTTTTTCTTTCCTTATTCATAATCTCTTGTGACCCAACTGAATCTGAAGACGACCCGAATGCATTAGGTGGAGATGTTAAAACAGAAATAAGTAATGTGGGTGATGAATTTGGATTAAGTGTAAAAGTCGGTGATCAATATGTTGAGCTGGATGAGCAGATAAAAGTTATAAGCAATGAAAACGGATTAGTTACCTTTAATGTTAAAGCTGATGTTTCAAAATCTGCCAAACTAAAGCAACTATTCGACAAGATACCACAGAACATTTACGACTCTCAGGGAAAAATTGATTATAATGTAAAATTAAAAGTCACTACTGAAGGAATCCAGGATTTTTTCAATAAGGATCATAAACCACACACCTTAGTAAAATATGATGCAAAAGTTGGGGATCAATATCAGATATCAAAATCTGATGGAAAAACAATAACCCGAACGGTACGGGCAAGATCAGATGCGGATGATTTTCCATACGGGTTTTACTATATCAAAACTATCACAATTGAACAGGATTCCCGAATTCCTGGAATTCAAAAATTTGTTTACCGGGCAAACCATAAGTTTGGGATTGTTTACTTAGAGGTTTTCCTCGAGGATGGTTCTTCAGTCAGTTCATATATATATGCACCAAATTCCTAACGTATAAGAAGTGTATATAAATTTTTTACTGCCCCATAAATTTAAATTTGTGGGGTCAGCCTTATTCACTCTTGGTTTAATTCTGGCATATATCCGTTTTTCAATGGGTGTAAAACCTGAATTTATGACGATTCCGGTTTTTGCCGTTTATTCTTCTTTTCTCGAAGCAAAATCTTTTCAATTAATTACAAATAATGTTTCTGAAGAGATCGTAATTATTTGTTTGCTTTTAGGATTAGCTTTACTCAATTTCTCAAAGGAAAAAGAAGAGACTCAGTTAGTTAATCATTTTCGTTTAAAAGCTTTAATATACTCGGTGGCAGCAAATATTTTTTTCTTAATTCTTTGTACGTTATTTATTTATGGCTTTGCTTATTTCAATGTTTTAATGGTAAATATTTTTTCGCAACTAATTTTGTATCAGGTAATATTCAGATTTTTAATCTTTGCAAAAAAAAAATGGGACCTTTTGAACCGGATTTAGCAGTAATCTTAGAATTCATAAGAAGAAACACTGAGTGGTTATACTTTAAAATTTACCAAAACAATTTTTTCTTTTTTGATTATTGGACTTTTCTGCATTTCTTTTCAGGTTTGATGCTACCAATGATTTTATTCAAAATCAGGTTTAAGAAAATTTTCTTGATTTCATTTTTCTTTCTTGTAATATATGAGATTGTTGAAATAACTTTAATTTACTTAGCATTTCACATCTTCAAACCAGAAACTATCAAAGATCAGATAACTGATATCATTATCGGATCATTAGGAATACTTTTAATCAATTCAGCCAGATATGCAAACAATTTGATTGCGAACAAGAATTTTATTTCATTTTACTTACCTGCAATATTAAATGCAGGAATAATTTCTTTTATATGGGTAGGCTCTTATCATTACAGATATAATGTTGAAATTCTAAACACTACTAATTTGAATATTTGGGCATTCTTCTGGTGGTTCTTCGGAATTATCGGAATAAACGTTTTGTATGTTAAAGTAAAAAATCAATCTAAATCCATAGCTTATGTCTATTCAGTGATTATTTCATTCTATCTTTTCGCCTTACTGTTAATCGAATTCATTGGCTACAATATACTTGGGATTCATGAAGTTTCTCATTTAAATTCGAACGGTCTTCTGTTTAACTTGATTCACGGAACAAAGGTAATGCACACTTTTTATTTGATTGCTCCGTTAGTTGCAATCTTTTTATTCAACATTTTCTCTTCTCTATTTGTGAATTACTTTTCATATGGTAAAGCAGAAAATTATTATGATAACCTGGATCAAGAGTTTATCGTACCCAATGGCGAATTAGAATCATAATTATCTACCTCAAAATTTATCCCCTTAAATGAATGTATATAAATTTAGGCAGGATGTGTTATTGCATTTAATTACATTTAATCTGATTTTTGTTTTCCATTTTATAAAAAATGAAACAGCAAACTGACGAAAAAAATATTACAGTAAACAGAAAAGCACGGCATGAATACTCTATCTTGCAAACTTTTGAGTGCGGAATTGTTTTAGTTGGAACAGAAGTAAAGTCTTTAAGGGAAGGCAAAGCTAATCTGGTTGATAGTTATGCTGTTATAAAAAATGGTGAGGTCTGGTTATTAAGTTTACATATAAGTGAGTACAAACAAGGAAATATCAATAATCATATTCCTACTCGCGATAGAAAATTACTGTTAAACAAATCTGAAATTCGAAAGCTTATCGGCAAAACCAAAGAAAAAGGATTAACACTCATTCCATTACGATTGTACTTTAAAAATGGCAGAGTAAAAGTTGAGCTTGCTCTTGCAAAAGGAAAAAAGGTTTATGATAAAAGACAGGATATAGCTAAAAAAGATTTTCAGAGAGATCAGGAACGTAGAATAAAATATTAAAGATTGTTAAAAATTAAAGATTAAATAATTGAAAGATTAAAATCATAAAATGAGTGCAGTAAAATTTCCATCATTAAATGAACAAATGGATATTATCAAACGCGGAGCAGTTGAGATAATTCCTGAAGAAGAACTTGTAAAGAAAATTGAAAAATCGATTAAAGAATCGAAACCTCTAAATATTAAACTTGGGTGCGACCCCAGCAGACCTGACTTACACATAGGACACTCAGTTGTATTACGAAAACTGGCTCAGTTTCAAGTTCTCGGGCATCAGGCAATTTTAATTGTTGGAGATTTTACGGGAATGATTGGCGATCCTTCCGGTAGAAATTCTACCCGCCCGGCGTTAACTCTTGAGCAGACAAGAATTAATGGTGAAAGCTATTTTAATCAGGCATCAAAAATTTTAGATAAAAATAAAACTAAAATTGTTTACAACTCTGAGTGGCTGGGTAAAATGAATTTTGAAGAAGTTATTAAACTTGCTTCAAAATATACTGTTGCCAGAATGATTGAACGTGATGATTTTACAAAAAGATTCAAAGCTGGCGAACCAATAAGTGTACACGAATTTTTATATCCGCTTGCGCAGGCAATGGATTCTGTAGCTATTAAAAGCGATGTAGAACTAGGTGGAACAGATCAAAAGTTTAACTTGCTTGTAGGCAGAGACATTCAAAGAGAGTTTGGACTTGAACCACAGGTTATTTTAACCATGCCTCTGCTGATTGGAACTGATGGTATTGAAAAAATGAGTAAGTCGTTAGATAATTATATCGGCATAACAGATGAACCATCACAAATTTATGGACGGACATTATCAATCCCCGATAATCTTATTTACACATATTTTGAACTTGCAACGAATGTTTCAAATCAAAAGCTAAATGAGATTAAATCGGCATTATCAGATGGTAAAACTAATCCAAGAGATTTAAAGCGGGAACTTGCACGAACTCTGGTAGAAATGTATTACGATAAAGAATCCGCAGTTAACGCAGAGAAAGAATTTGACAACATTTTTATCAACAAAGGGTTGCCTGATGAACTGGAAGAATTTTCTATTGGTGATAAAAAAGAAATGAATATATTAGACCTTATAGTTTTAGTTAATTTTGCTCCTTCAAAAGGTGAAGCACGCAGATTGGTTATTCAGGGCGGCGTTTCTGTTGATGGAGAAAAAATAAGTGACATACAAAAAATAATTTCCCTGCAAAAAGGTATGATCCTTAAAGTGGGAAAACGTAAATTCGTCAAATTAGTTTAACTTATGAGAAAGGGACCTGAATTGTATCTACCAACAAAAATATTTTTCACAAAAGGTGTTGGAAGACACAAAGAGTATTTAAGCTCTTTTGAACTTGCATTAAGAAATGCACGCATCGAAATCTGTAACCTTGTAACAGTCAGCAGTATTTTTCCGATTGGCTGCAAAAGAATTTCAATTGATGAAGGTGTTAAACTTATTACGCCGGGACAAATTACGCATTGTGTTATGGCTCGAAATTCTACGAATGAACCTAACAGACTTATTGCAGCTTCAATTGGTGTTGCTTTGCCTGCAGACAGTAATGCCTATGGCTATCTATCAGAACATCATCCTTACGGACAAACAGAAAAAGTTTCCGGAGAGTATGCAGAAGATCTGGCAGCTACGATGCTAGCATCTACATTAGGCGTTGAGTTTGATCCAGAAAAAGATTGGAGCGAAAGAGAAGATATTTATAAGATGTCCGGAAAGATTGTTCGTACATTTAACGTAACACAATCTGCTGAAGGTGATAAAACGGGTTTATGGACAACTGTTATTGCTGTTGGTGTTTTTCTTCCATAGAATAGAAAGTTATTTTGATTACTGAATATTCGTTCTGGTTTATTTTTTCCGCAGTTATTACGGTAATGTTATTTATTGATTTATATGTTACAGACCACAGACGCGGAAGAATCACTTTAAAAGCTAGTCTTATTTGGAGCGGTGTCTGGATTATCACCGCTCTCCTTTTTAATGTTTTCCTCTACTTTTATCTTGAAGACGGACACCAGAAAGCACTTGAGTTTCTTACCGGATATTTAATTGAAAAATCTCTATCAGTAGATAATCTTTTTGTCTTCCTGATGATTTTCAGTGTAATGAATGTTAAACCTGAAAATCAGCCGCATATTCTTAAATGGGGAATTCTTGGTGCAATTTTTTTCAGAATAATTTTTATTCTTGCCGGTGTAGCACTTATCACCTTTTTCCATCCCATTATATACGTATTTGCTGTGATACTTTTATTTGCAGCATATAAAATGGCGTTTGGCGGTGAACAAAAAATTGATATCGAAAATAATTGGCTTATAAAAATTGCAAAGAAGTACTTTAAGCTTAACACTGAGTATGTAGGCAAAAAGTTTTTTATCAAATCAGGCAAAAAGCTTTACATAACAACCACGTTTATAACTTTACTTTTAATTGAATCATCTGATATTGTGTTTGCAGTAGATTCAATACCTGCTATCATAGCAATTACACACGATTCTTTCATCATAATTTCTTCAAACATTTTTGCAATACTGGGTTTAAGAGCGCTTTACTTTGCACTAGCCGGTTTGATTGATCTGTTTGTTTATTTGAAATATGGTGTTGCTATAATTTTGTTTTATGTGGGCGTAAAAATGCTGTTATCTGACTTTTATAAAATTCCAACTGAAATTTCTTTACTGCTAATATTAATTTTTCTGGGTGGCTCAATCTTATTATCTCTTATTAAAAAGAGAAAATTTAAGGAATAGTCCGGTCAACTGAATCAAAAGAGCAAATGTCAATCCGACTATCATCGGTTCTATATCATAAATTATACTTCCCTTCCAGTTATCACGCACAAAAAACCAAATTAATGTTATTAACAA
>CAZCJF010000015.1:0-13170 GCA_964499095.1 uncultured Ignavibacteriaceae bacterium | reverse complement strand
ATTATTGTGGCAAAAAGTGCTGCATAAAAAATTCCTTTAAATCCCGGAGATAAAACTATTTCTGCTAAAAGTGGAAAAGCATTAACTGGTTGATCTAAATCAGGGATTAAAGCTTTTGCATACAAGCCTGTTGAGGTAGTTAAAAAATCAAACAAAGCAAAAAATATAATGGAAATAAGTAATCCTTTTTTTGCTATCTCACCGGTTTTAGCAGCATAAGCCCGCTGATGAAAGCCGGGATCTGCAAATGTCCACATTGCTATCAAAAACCAAATGAGTAAAAACATTGGTGAAGTACCGCCGGTAAGATTTAAGTGTGATGCGGGAATATTATTCTTCAAATAACTAAATCCACCATAACTGAAAATGCTGGTTACTAAAATTATTCCAAATCCTAAAAACATAACAAAGAATTGAAACGCATCTGCATAAACGTTTGAGCGAAATCCACCTTTAATCAAATATGATCCGGAAAGTAAAAGAGAGATAAAAAGAGATAAAAGAATGTTTGTATGGAAAACGAGTGATATTAAATTCGCACTCATCAATAGATACGGAGCAGGCAGAACAAGCACAAAAACAATAAGAGATGATACAAGTCCAACTTTTTTTCCATAAGATTCACTAAGCTTTTCCGGAATTGTAAACAAAGAGGCTTGTCTTATTTTTTTTGCAAAAAATATAGCAAACAAAAAAGCAAAAAAGTAATAAGGTAATCCCTGAGTAATCCAGCTTAACACACCATAACGGTAAGTAAATTCTCCCACACCAATAATTCCGCCGTACCAGGTAGAAACTGTAATCATCACAAAAAGCGGAAGCCCGATTCTTCTTCCGGACAATAGATAATCCTCTGATGAAGAAGTGGTTTTTCGAGAAGAGATAAATCCGACGACCAATAAAATTGTAAAGAAAACCAGGATTATTATAATATCAATTGAACTAAAAGAGATCATACTTTTTCATAAAGTTAAAATCCCGGATAATAAATACAATCCCACCCGATATTTTCAATCGGACCATATCAGAAGTTGATAAATTTGAAGTGCTCTCTCTTTCACCAAAAGGTAAAGTGTCATTTAATAGTTTGTATTTTAGTCCGGTTGTAGTGATTCTAGTTTTAATACCAAAAGCATATAAAGAAATGGTTTCACCAGGTTTGCTTTTAAAAGTTATACTTTTGTCTGAGGCGACCAGAAAAGATTTTTCAGCAACAATGGATATATTAATTTTATCAAAAAACTTTATCACAATACCAAGGTTACAAATTGTGTGATCCAGTCTATCACCTGTAACACCAAACAAAATTGCTTCTTCATATTTTTTATTAATTGCAAACTTCAAACACTTTTCAATATCAGTATCATTTTGTCTGCTGATCTTTTTAATAACTGAATTGTCTTGAAAATACTTAAGTGTAGATGAATTTATTGAATCCAGATCACCAATTATATAGTCAGGTTTTAAACCAATTTTTTTAGCAGAGTTCGCTCCTCCATCCGCACATATAACATTATATGATTTTCTTTTAAGAAAGAAATCAACCACTCGTTTTGATGGTACTTTACCATTACCAATTATAATGCAGCTTTTCATAAAGTTATTTTCGTATCAGATTCCTAATTGAATTCCGGCTATTATATTTCTTGTTGCTGCCGGAAAAAACTCTTTACCAATCGCATAAGCAGAGTAAAGATTATTAAAGATATTGTTGATCTGAATATAAATTTTCGAATCCTTTGAAGCATTAAATAAATTAGTCTGATAACTACCCATAAAATCAAAAGTAAAATACTTTTCGTTAACGTTATCAAAATAATCGATAAATCCCGGGAATTGATTCAAATATTCATTAATTCTGTCTCCAAAGTTATCAGAATACATCTTACCCACAAATTTACCGGTCAACTGGAAAAATAAATTTTTGTTCTGATACTGCAAGCCAATATTTGCTAATAAATCCGGAAATCCACTTATAGGATTATTTGAAATATCAATTACTTCATTTTCGCTTATAAAATATTTTCCATTTGTTATTTTATTATGGCTGTAAGTTGCATTGCCAAATAATTTCAAGTTACTCATAATATTATAAACAAAACTCAGTTCAACTCCGGTATGAGCTGTTCGGTCAACATTTCCCGTAACGGGTTGTCCGAATCTATCCACTTTACCGTTTTTTACAATTTCATTTTGAAAAATCATATAATATAAATTCAGATCGATTGAAAATGCTTCGGTCGAATATGAAAGTCCGAACTCAAAATCATTCATAGTCTCAGGTTTAACAAGAGGATCATCAAAATTGTAAGTTCCGTCGTTATTTAATCCGAATTGGGGTAACTCACCCGCACTTGATTCAGCTGCATCATAATAGTTTTTTAATCTGGGTTCTCTGCTAACTCGTGCAAAAGAAAAGAAGGTATTTAATGATTCGTTGAATTTATAATTTATTCCAAAACGCGGGTTGATGAAAACATTAGTTATTGAAAAATCATTATTAAGATATTTTTCGTTAAAGAGCCTATATTTATGAAATGCAATTTGTATTTCAGCAAGTAAATTTATTTTTTCATTTAGACTGTAATCCTGATGAACAAATCCATTAATTATGTCCTTCGAACCATTATAAAAATAGTATCGATAATCTTTGGTTACACCGGCGGGCAGATTTTCAGCAAAGTTAATACTTCCCCAATGATCTGAGATATGAAATCTAAACTCGCCTCCCAAAATCAATTGACCATTTTTTTGTTTGATACTTACCTTTGGTATCCATCCATACTGCTTGTTTTCAACCTGAGCGCGAATGATTGCATTTGTTGGTTGCGATGTTGTATCAAATCCATTTTGTTTTAATCTGAAATAATCATTGTAATAAATTGACCACGAACCATCGTAATCAAAAAATCCGTTTCCCAAAACAAGAAATAATGCTGAATTGATTTTTACTTTGTCAGAAATATTATACTCGTTAAGTAACTCAAAATGTGGTTGAGAAAAGTTTTCAATCTCGTCAACACGTCTTTCAACTGTAAAAGTATAAGCTTGTTCATCAGCTTCCCAGTAAGAAAAATTCTTTACTCTCTCAGATTTATTTTTTATTACAAATTTTGGTAAACCAGTATAAGCCAATCCATCTGAAATTATTCCGCCAAAAATATTTATTTGAGTAGTTAGGTTTTCATCGTATCTGACTGCGGATAGGTGATAAGAATTAAACTTTGACCAGGATGAATTTCTATAACCCGAACTATGAATATGAGATAATTTAGCATATATGGAATACTGATTTTTAATCACTCCGCTTGAAAAAGCAGCACTGTATTTTTTAGTGTTAAAATTTCCGTATGCTGATTCTAAAATAAATTTATTTTCCTCTGAAAAAGGAGAAGTTATTATATTGATTGACCCACCGACTGCAGGATATCCAACCACACCAGAGCCTGCTCCTCTTTGCACCTGAATCAAATCGGTACTTGCCAGTAAGTCAGGGAAATCAAGCCAGTAAACATTATGATCTTCCGGATCATTTTGTGGTATTCCGTTTATTGAAACTGATATTCTTCTCTGATCAAAACCTCTTATGCTTAAATAATTATACCCTATTCCATTTCCATTTTCAGAGTAAAATGTAGTTGATGGAAGCTGGCTGAGATAATTTGGAATATCCTGAACGATATAATTTTTATTTATTTCAGATTTAAAAATTGTCTCGAAGGAAATTGGTGTAACACCTTTTCTCCCGACTGTAGCTTCAACAAATACCGTTTGAGAAGGTAAAATTTGTCTATCAAGTTTTACAACAAGAGAATCTGCAAACAATTCTTTAATCGGAGAAGTAAATGTTTTATAGCCTAAGTAGCTTATTTGCAGTGTGTCTGTGCTATTAAAGTTGCCAATCAGAATAAACTTTCCTCTTTCATCGCTGACGGTTCCTAAATTTGTTCCTTTAATGGTAATATTTGCAGATTGCAGCCCGATAGCTGTTTCGGAATCCAGAATTGTTCCCTTAATTTTATTTTCTTGTGAGAACAAACCAATTGAAGAAAAAAGAAAAAGAATGATTATTCGTTTCATATTACACTCCTGTAAAAAAAAGCCGTTCGGAAAAACGGCTTTATGAACTAATCATTCTTTTAGCCCGTTTTCCTACGCTGGCATTACCCAGATCAGGTTTTAGGGTATTATCTCAGATATCCCACGGGTAGCGGGATAACACCCCTAACGGCTCAATCAATAAAAATTACTTAACTCTTAATTTTTGCCCAGCTTTAATATTGTTTGATGTTAGATTATTTATTGATTTTAATTTTGCTACACTAATTTGATTTTCTAATGATATAGAATACAAAGTATCGCCATTCTTAACAATATAAAAATCATTACCATTTACTTTTGTAGTCTTTGTTGTTACCGGAATATCATTAACGCCACTATCAGAATAAATCTTTAAGGAATTACCTGCAAGAATTTTATTACCTGAAATATTATTCCACTGCCTTAACTGATTTGTACTTACACCATACTTCTCTGCGATAGAGCCTATGGAATCTCCGGGTTTAATTTTGTAATAAATAAGATTGGAAGATGTTTTCGTAGTCTTGTCTCCATAGGAAGAAGAAGATGAGCTGCCATAAATCTTTAAAGTTTTACCGGCTAGTAAATTATTATTACGGAGATTATTCCATTTCTTTATCTGATTTATTTCTACACCAAACTTCTCGGCAATCTCGCTAATCGTGTCTCCCCTTTTTACTTTGTAGCGATAAAGACTTGTACTTGAATTAGTCTTAATATTTTCATTTAAGCCAGAAATATTTTGAGAACCATCAGCATAAATTCTTAAATTTTTGCCGGCAAATATTGTGTTGCCAGAGATATTATTCCAATCCCTTAATTGAGTAACACTAACACCGTATTTGGCAGCAATCAAACCGAGAGTTTCACCTCTTCTGACTTTATGATAAACTAATCCTGTACTTTTATTTGTGTTTGTTTTTACAATGTTCTTTGATGTTTGTTCAATTTCAGTTGTCTTATCCAAAGAAGCATAATAATCTTTCATCTCTTCCGGGACGTAAATGGTTAAACTTTGTCCAACTTTAATGGTGGTTGTGTAAGGAATATTATTCCAGTTTCTAATGTCGCTAACTCTTGAATTAAAAAGGTCTGCAATTCCGAGTAAACTATCATTATTCTTTACTCTGTAAATAACTGGTGCACTTCCATCTGGAATTATAACCGTGTTATCAATTTCAGAATCAACATCATTTTCATTTTCAACAAGATCTCCAGAGATTATGTCTTCAGTTTCTGATTCCTCAACAACATCTGTATTATTGTTGCTGTTCAAAGAAAGGTAAGGAGAAACATATTCGTCTGAGTTATTATTTACATCCTGAGCAACTTGTGTATCTGTATTATCTGTAAAGTTCTCATCAGATGAGTTTTTTAGTACTGGTATCTTAAGCTGTATGCCTGAGTATAATTTTGATTTTGTTGAAATGTTATTTGCATCAGCTAAATCATTTTTAGATATGCCATATTTACTGGCAATCTTTGTAATAGTTTCACCTTTCTTAACAACGTGTACAAGAAAAGTTTTTCGTGCAGACTCAGGAATGTTTTTTATGTTTTGTGCAAACAGTGTTAAAGATCCTTTTGGAATTTTTAACGGATAGCCCCCTGCATAATCAGAAGGAGTGGATAATTGTGTGAGTTCTGGATTCATTTCCTGTAAAGTCTGTAAATCTGTGCCGGCGGAAGTAGCTAAAAATTGTAAATCAATAGCGCCATCAATTGTGTAAACATCGTGCTCATAAGGTTTTTCATAGTTTATATTGGTGAATCCATATTTTTCCGGATCCATTGCTATAACACTTACCGCAATGTAAATCGGGACATAATTTCTTGTTTCCTTGGGTAAATATTTTCTAACATTCCAATAAGAGTTATCGCCTGCTCTTCGGATTGCTCTGGTAACTCTTCCTTCTCCGCAGTTATATGCTGCTAATGCTAAATACCAATCTCCTAAACTGGTATAAAGATCTTTAAGATGTTTAGCTGCTGCATAAGTTGATTTAACAGGATCTCTTCTTTCATCATAATAGAAACTGGATTTCAAACCATAAAGATTACCTGTTGATTTAATAAATTGCCATAGACCAACTGCACTAGCCCAGGAGCGAGCCGTTGGATTTAGTCCACTCTCCATCATACTTAGATAAACGAGCTGATTAGGTACACCAACTTCCTGAAATACTTTTGTCATCATCGGGAAGTATTTGCCGGATCTCTCCAGCCATCTTCTCATAACTCCACTTCCTTTACCTGTAAAATAGTTCATCCATTGATCAACATAGGAATTAACTTCAAGTGGGAAATCGGGTGCGATAACAACACGTGTATTCCTTTCAAACGGCTCATGATTAATATCTAACTCAGGAATCGATTCTTTCATCCATTCCTCGTAGGCTGCAAAAGAAATTCCTTCAGGAAGTTCTGTTAATCCATCAACAAAATTTTTATAATCGTCTATAATGGAAGTTTCCAGTTCAAGGTATGCTGTATTTTCATCGATGCCGGGATAATAACTTAAATTGTTAATTATTCTTAAAGCTGCTTCATAATTTTCAACTGTTTCTTTGGCACTGTTTAATTCCTGCTTTTTTAAGGCTAAAACATAATATTGTCTAGCTTCTTCCAACAATTCAGAAACAACCCCGATACGATTTGTCTCTACTGTGGTTTCTTGGTCAGTATGTTTTGTGATTTCAGAATTGCTTCCGCAGGATATTATCAGGAAGGAAACAAATATTAGTGTAGGAATCAGAACAATTTTCTTCATTAGAACTCCGAATGAATTTTAGCTATTGCAATATAAAGCTTGAATTTTGTTTTATCAAGTAAATAATTAAATGGATTTAGTTAAAAGTTTATCATTCAATTACTTAAAAAATCATAAAGGTATATTTCCGTGTTTCTTTTTTGGATTACTATCAACTTTTTCTTTAAGAAGATTAAATGCATTTATTAAAATCTTTTTTGTGTCTTTAGGATCAATAACATCATCAAGAAATCCTCTCTCTGCTGCGATATAAGGATTGGCAAATTTATTAATGTACTCAGATAATTTCTTTTCCAATTCAGCTTCCGGATTATTTGATGATTCAATCTCTTTCTTAAATATTATCTCAACTGCACCTTTGGGACCCATAACTGCAATTTCAGCTGATGGCCATGCAAAATTAAAATCTCCCCTAATGTGTTTTGAGTTCATTACATCATAAGCCCCGCCATAAGCTTTTCTGGTGATTAAAGTTACTTTTGGTACTGTAGCTTCACTAAAAGCATAAAGTAACTTTGCACCGTGTCTTATAATTCCATTCCATTCCTGTTCCGTGCCAGGCAAAAATCCTGGTACATCCACTAAAACAAGCAAAGGAATATTAAATGCATCACAGAAGCGAACAAATCTTGCACTTTTTACCGATGAATTAATATCCAAAACTCCCGCCAAAACTTGCGGTTGATTAGCGACAATTCCGACGGTTAAACCACCCAATCTTCCAAATCCACAAATAATATTTTCAGCGTAATTCTGATGGACTTCAAAAAAATCTGAATCATCTAAGAGCAGTAAAATTATTTGCTTCATATCATAAGGTTTATTTGGATTTTCAGGAATAATGTTTTGAAGTTTTTCTTCAGCTTCAACAGAGTTTAAATCAAATTCCTTTTCAGTCGGCTTATCTTTGTAATTAAGTGGCAAATAGCTTAGTAGTTTTCTTACATTCAGTAGAGTTTCAATTTCATTATCATAAACAAAATGAGCAACACCACTTTTTTGTGCGTGGGTGTCTGCTCCTCCAAGATCCTCGAATGATACATCTTCGTGAGTGACAGTTTTTACAACATTTGGACCTGTAACAAACATATGACTTGTTTTTCTTGTCATAAAAATAAAATCCGTAATCGCAGGTGAATAAACCGCACCACCTGCGCAAGGACCGAGGACAACTGAAATTTGTGGTATTACACCCGAAGCCAATGTATTTAGTAAAAATATATCAGCGTATCCGCCTAAACTAATTACGCCTTCCTGGATTCTGGCGCCGCCAGAATCGTTTAACCCGATTATTGGAATTCCTGCTTTTAAAGCAAGTTTCATAACCTTCACAATTTTTTCTGCATTAGTTTCTGAAAGAGAACCGCCAAAAACTGTAAAGTCCTGTGAGAAAAGTGCTATTGGTCTTCCATCAATTTTAGCAAAACCGGTAACAACTCCATCTCCGGAATAATTAACTTTATCCAAACCGAAATCTTTTGCTCTGTGCTTAACAAAGATTCCTGTTTCAGAAAATGATCCTTCATCAACAAGAATATCAATTCTTTCTCTTGCTGTAAGTTTGCCTTTAGCGTGCTGGTTTTTAATTTTCTCTTCACCACCACCTAAAAATGCCAATCGTTTCTTTGCTGATAGTTCTTCGATTTTATTTTTCATATTTCTTTCCAGAAATAATTATTGAAGAAAAGGATTAAATTTTTTTTCTCTTAAGATCGTGCTTTCATCTCCATGACCGGGATGAATAATTGTTTTATCAGGAAGTGTGAGCAGTTTGTTATTTATGCTGTTAATCAGAGTTTCATAATCACCACCCCATAAGTCGGTTCTGCCAATGCTATCATAAAATAAAACATCTCCGGTTATGCAGATATTTTCTTGTGGCAAATAGATGCAATATTCACCTTTAGTATGTCCGGGTGTAAATAAAAATTTAAGCTCAGATATATGCAGGAATAAACTTTTTGATTCATCCAGAAAATCATCCGGTTTAACAGAAAACGAAAAGTCTATTCCAAACATTTTAGCTTGTGTGCCAGCATTGTCTAAAAATGGAGTATCTAATTCTGGAATTAAGTATTGAGGACTAAATTTTCTTTTCACAAACTCACAGCCAAAAATATGATCTATGTGGCAATGAGTATTGATTAGATATTTTACGTTTAATGATTCAGTGTTAATAAAATTTTCCAGCTCGGATTCTTCTGATTCGGTGTAACAACCGGGATCAATAACCGCAGATTCTTTTGTTTCGTTATCCCACAAAACATAAGTGTTTTCAGAAAAAGGATTAAATGTAAATTTTCTAACTTTTATCACTAACTATTCTTAAAGTTATTTTTTATTCGGCTAATTAATTTTCTTTGATAAGATTGAAAGTTATCTTTTGCCTCTTCAATTGAGTCACCACCGAATTTAAGCAGAAAGTATTTTGCCAAACTCCAGGCTAACATTGATTCTGCAATAACCGCACAAGCCGGCACAGCAACAAAATCACTTCGCTCGCGTCTTGCATCAACTTTTTTCATTGTAGATAAATCTACACTTTCGATTGGAGACATTAAAGTTGCGATCGGTTTCATTGCAGCTCTCACAATTATAGGCAAACCAGTTGAAATGCCGCCTTCAATTCCGCCGGCACGATTGGTTTTTCTACCGAATAATCCGTTTCTAAAAATAATTTCATCGTGTGAGGCTGAACCAAATTTTTCTGCCAGTTGAAAGCCTTCTCCAATTTCTACTGCTTTTACAGCATTGATGGACATAATTGAGTGAGCAATTTCAGCATCAAGTTTAGTATCATAATTAATAAAACTCCCAAGTCCCACAGGAACACCTGTAGCAAAAGTTATAAATGTACCGCCTAATGTATCTCCTCCTTTTTTTGCCAGTTTTATTTTACGGATGATTTTTTCTTCTTGTTCTGATTCTAAAACTCGGACAGAACTATTATCTGCTTTGAAGGATATTTTATTGGCATCAAAATCTTTTGATAGTGAATTTGAGAAAAATTTATTTATAAAATTCTCTGCTGGATAAATACCGCCAATACTCTCAACAAAACTTCCGATCAGGATTCCGAACTCTTCAAGAAATCTTCTTGCAACAGAGCCTGCTGCAACTCTTGCTGCGGTTTCTCTTGCTGATGATCTCTCAATAGAGTTTCTTATATCATCAAAATTATATTTAGATATGCCCACAAGATCTGCATGTCCGGGACGAGGAATTGAGATTTTTTCAATCTCATCTTTTATTGGAGTCACAGACATTTTTATCTGCCAATTTTCCCAATCTCTGTTTTTAATTAATAAGGAAACCGGTGTACCAAGCGTTTTGCCAAATCTTACCCCAGATAATATTTCAACAGTATCGGACTCAATTTTCATTCTCAATCCGCGTCCATAGCCTGCCTGTCTTCTCTTTAATTGTTTATTGATATATTCTTCAGAAATTTTAAGGTTGGACGGGAACCCATCAACTATTGTGGTAAGTGCTTTACCGTGCGATTCACCTGCAGTTAAAAATCTAATCATCAACTTTCCGATTTTTTTAACAAATATAAATAAAAAGAGTTTGTCTCCGAAGCGAATAAAAAATCCGTAACCACTTTTTAAAGCAGTTACGGATTAAATATTTACGCAGATTAAAGATAAAATATTTTAGTTTGGAATTTCTAATCCTACAAATCTTGAATTACCATCTTTATCCTGAACTTTCAACAGAACAGCACTGCCCTTTTTCTTATCAATAATTTTTTCGAAGGCATTAACATCTGAAACTTTTTTCTTATCAGCTTCTGTGATAACAAGTCCATTAAATAATCTTTGATCTTCAGCCTTGCTAAAGCTTTCAACTTTAGTGATAAGAATTCCGGAATCAACTTTGAAATCGGATTTTTCTTTCTCACTTAAATTCTTAACTGTTAATCCAATACTTTCAAAGCTTATCGAGTTTGATTTTGTTTCACCTTTGGAATTATCACTATCTTTTTTCATTACCGGCTGAGATTTAGTGTCATCATTACGAGCTTTAAGAGTAACTTTTCTTTCAATTTCTTTTCCATCACGGAAAATTTTGAGTGTTATTGTTGTACCAGCTGTTTTGGAAGCGACATAACTTTGCAATTCATTTGGTTGATTTACGTCCCTGCCATCTGCCTGTAAAATTATATCACCTGCTTTCAGGTCGGTTTCAGAAGCTGCTCCTCCTTCAACAATATTATCTATAATTATTCCTCGAGGTTTATCTAATCCCACAGATTTGGCTAAAGCATCATTTACTTCCCTTATGCTTACACCTATATAACCACGATTGACTTTACCGTAAGCGATGATTTCTTTAGCAACAGTTTTAGCAAGATTGATCGGAATGGCAAAACCATAACCAATGTATGTGCCTGTTCCTCTTGTTGCAATAGCAGAATTAACACCAACAACAGCTCCTGATAAATCAACAAGAGCGCCGCCGCTGTTTCCGGGATTGATAACAGCATCGGTTTGAATGAAATTTTCAACACCGTAAGTATCACGTATCAAGCCTAGTTGTCCTCTGCCAATCGCACTAACAATTCCTGCAGTTACTGTAGATGCTAAAGATAGCGGGTTACCAATAGCCATCACCCACTGCCCTACTTTAAGATTATCTGAATCGCCCAAATAGGCTGTAGTAAGATTATCAGCATCAATTTTAATAACAGCCAGATCAGTTAATGGATCCGTGCCGATTACTTTTGCACTAAAAGTTCTTCTGTCCGATAATCCAACGGTTACTTTTGTAGCTTTTTCTACAACGTGGTTGTTTGTAAGAATATAACCATCATCAGAAATAATTATTCCACTGCCAGAGCCTTGCTGTTCTTTAGGCAGTTGATCCTGAAACGGGAAAAAGAAAAAATCCTGATGTGGATCATCTCTTTCTGCCACTACCGTAATCTGAACAATTGCCGGAGTAACTTTTTCTGCTACTTCGATAAATGCTTTTGAAAATGATGTGGCATCCGCATCTAAGTTAACCGGTGGATTATTTGCTCCAAGATTAATATCTGCAAATCCCGGTCTAACCAGACCAAATCCCGAAACAAGTAACGCTCCGAATAAAATTCCAATTGTTACTAAAGCAACAGCTCCAAGAACACTTTTAATTTTCATTTTTTCCTCCGAAAGATTTTATAATTAGATTCATTTTCTGTGCATTGGTATCAAGTTCGATAATATTCTCCGTTTTTTAAATTTTTAATGATTGTATTCCCTTAAAATCCGATATGTGATGCTTTAAATATTTTTCAATCAGTTGATTAAACTTTTTTAATAGGTCATCACTTAAAAATAAAATGCTTTTATTAGTTTTTAGACAAAATAAATAATTAAAAAGTTCCGCTGAAATATATTCCAGCCCTGAATGTGATTGCAAACAATCATTGCAAACAAAACCTATTTCTAAATCAAAACCAAGATTACCGTTTGGTTTATTATCCTTTCCACAAATTGCACATTTACTAATTGCAAGATCGTAACCAAGTTCGGAAATGAAAAATAGTAAAAACCTGCCAAACAGAACTGCCGGATTCTCTTTTTCATTTTCAAAATGATTTAGAATTTTAATCAACCCCTTGTATAATTTTTTATTGGGTTCATCTTCAAGTGTCAGGTTCTTAATTAATTCAAGAATTGCTAATGAATATTTTAATGCTTCCAGGTTTTGCTTAATCTTGCCGAAGTAAGAAATCAAATCTGCACTTGTTAAAATCTGAATTTCTCTTGTGTTTTTTTTGTAAAAGATAATCTGAATATGATTTAATGGATCAACAACCTTCCCGATCTTTGATTTTGGATTTCTTCCGCCTTTAATGATTGCAGAAAATTTACCTTCTGTTTCAGAAAATAAAGAAACAATGCTGCTGGAATCTCCATAATTAATTTTTGAGAGCACTACTGCTTCTGTTTTAATTATATCACTCATTTTATAAAATTATACGGAAAAAAGTATAAATCATCTTCAGTGATGATGCCTTTAATAAGGTGAGCGGGCGTTACATCAAAAGCCGGCGAAAATGTATTTATATTCTGCTCAGCAATCTGATTTCCATTTATCGAAAGAATTTCAGAACTATTCCGGTACTCAATTTCAATCTCATTACCGGTTGCAATTTTTCTATCAATTGTTGTTGAGGGTGCAACTATATAAAGCGGGATGTTATGATAATTGCAAAGCACAGCAAGATTGTAAGTGCCAACTTTATTTGCAGAATCTCCGTTAAGTGCTATCCTGTCAGCTCCTGTAATTACCAAATCTACTTTGCCCTGCTGCATTAGAACTGCTGCCAT
>CAZCJF010000014.1:55007-61830 GCA_964499095.1 uncultured Ignavibacteriaceae bacterium | reverse complement strand
GTGAAAACAAAAAGCAGTAAATTTTTACCTCAATTTATTGATTGCATTAATCTGCTGAATCTTATTGTATTAAAAAATTCACTGAACCCACTTGCTGTTGATGGAATTTGTGACCAATAGATTAACAATGCTTTTCCAATAATCCATTCTTCAGGTACGAATCCAAAATATCTGCTATCAATACTATTCTTTCTGTTATCTCCAAGCACAAAATAAAAATCTTTCTCAAATGTATATTCACGCAGTGGTCTGCCATTTAATGTTATTACAGTCCCTTCCACGCTTATAACTTTTTTACCAAAATCCTGATTGATTGCGTTTTGCCAGAGAATAATATTTTTAGGGTCGAGATCAACTTTCATTCCTTTTCGGGGAATTATAACCGGACCGAAATTTTCTGTCGTCCAGCGCTTATCATATGGGAAAAGATTCTTATCCAGATTTTCAATTGGTTGTGCATCCAGGTTTAAATGTATGAAAGATGGATTTCTCAGCTTATTGTTATTTATAAATACTTCCTGATTTTTAATTTCCAGAGTATCACCCGGCATTCCTATAATTCTTTTTATAAGAATAGCATAATCTTTTGATTCAGGATTATAAAGTTCAGCGGGTATTTCGAAAGCGATTACATCGTTGCGCGCCGGTTTACCCATGTCCATTATTTCAGATCTTGTCAATCTACCTCCAATAAATGGAATCTGATGAGGTGTTGACAATGAGTAAGACATTTTATTTACAAGAATAAAGTCACCCTCAAGTAAAGTATCTTTCATTGAAGAAGTTGGTATCTTAAAAGCATCTACAACAAAAAGTTTTAAGATGATTGCAATAAAAAGTAAAACAATTAATATTTTAATAAGCCTTTTTATCATAAAGATTACTCATCAATTTGTAGAACAGCCAGAAATGCTTCCTGAGGTATTTCTACATTTCCAACCTGCTTCATTCTCTTTTTGCCCTCTTTTTGTTTTTCAAGCAGCTTTCTCTTTCTTGTGATATCGCCGCCGTAACACTTGGCAAGCACATTCTTTCTTAATGCTTTTACAACAGATTTTGATATAACCTTAGTTCCAATTGCTGCCTGAATACTGATTTCAAACATCTGGCGCGGAATTAAATCCTTTAATTTAGAGCTAACTTTTCTTCCCCATTCAAATGACTTACTGCGGTGAACAATCATTGAGAGTGCATCAACAGGTTCACCATTGAGTAAAATATCAAGCTTCACAAGATCTGATTCACGGTAACCAATATATTCGTAATCAAATGAAGCATATCCGCGTGTTGCTGATTTTAATTTATCATAAAAGTCAAATATTATTTCAGAAAGCGGAAACTCAAATTGGATATCTGCACGTGTCGGATCAATATAAGTTGTATTGATATAAGTGCCTCTTTTATCCATCGCTATTTTCATTATGTTGCCAACATACTCGCTTGGAGTTACAATCTGAGCTTTCATATAAGGTTCTTCAACTCTTTCAATATTTCCTACAGGTGGCATTTCTGCAGGATTATCCACAATAACTTTCTCACCCTTTTTTGTGTAAACATAATACTCAACGTTAGGGAGTGTAGTGATAATTGATTGACCGTATTCTCTTAATAATCTTTCCTGCACAATTTCCATATGCAGCAAACCGAGGAATCCACACCTGAAACCAAAGCCAAGTGCTGCAGAGGTTTCCGGCTGATAAACCAAAGCAGAATCATTTAATCTGAATTTATCTAATGCATCTCTCAAATCTTCAAAGTCATCAGCGTTTGTGGGATAAAGTCCGCTGTAAACCATTGGTTTAACTTCTTTATAGCCCGGCAGCGGTTCCGAAGCACCATTTTTAGCGTGAGTAACGGTATCGCCCACTTTTGTATCGTGTACATCTTTTATTCCGGCGATTAAATATCCGACATTACCTGCAGTAAGCTCGTCGGTTTTAATTCTTCTCAATCCTAAAACACCAATTTCTTCTGCATCAGATTCTTTGTGGACTTTGAAGAATTTTAATTTATCATTCGTTTTAAGTTTACCCTGAAAAATTCTTATGTAAGCAATAGCGCCGCGATAGGAATCAAATATGGAATCAAAAATCAAAGCTTGTAAAGGTGCATTGGGATCGCCAGAAGGCGGTGGAATTCTTTTTACAACAGCATCCAGAAGTTCTTCAATGCCAATTTTAGCCTTCGCACTAACAAGAATAATATCTTCTTTTTTACATCCGATTAAATCTATTATCTGCTGCGATACTTTATCAATCTCTGCACTTGGTAAATCTATCTTATTTATAACAGGAATTATTTCCAATCCTGCATCAATTGCAAGATATAAATTGCTTATTGTTTGTGCTTCAACTCCTTGTGCAGCATCAACTACAAGAACAGCGCCTTCACATGCAGCTAATGATCTTGAAACTTCATAAGTAAAATCAACGTGACCGGGTGTATCAATTAAATTTAAAGTATAATCCTGCCCATCCTCTGCCCGATAGTGCATTTGAATTGCATGCGATTTTATGGTTATGCCTCTTTCACGCTCAAGTTCTAGATCATCAAGAATCTGATCTTTTGCTTCGCGTTTCGAAACAACTCCGGTAGTCTCTAAAAGGCAATCTGCTATTGTAGATTTGCCATGGTCAATATGAGCAATAATGCAAAAATTTCTGATATTATTCATTTTTTCGGGTAAATTTCTTCACAAATATAGACACGTTGAGAGTATTAAAAAAGAAAGTAAGTTTAGGCTGCTATAAGCTAAATTAATTTTGTAACCTGTTGTAAGTATCAATCACAATCCCCTCTCTTAGTGCATACTCAGAAATCTTAATCTTATCCAGGTTAAAAATATCAAAGATTGATTTTAATATTATTAATCCGGCAGGAATTATATCTGCTCTTTTTGCTTCCATGCCAATAACATTTAATCTTTCAGAAGGTGTTTTTAGTGACATTATCAAATTATAAATATTGATTAAATCACTTTTTGAGTAAGTAAATCCATTCATCTTATCAACAACTTTTCCATATTTCTGATATTGTGTAATAAAAAAAATGGAATCAACTGTTCCGGAAACACCAATTGCAAAATCAGGTTTTATACTCATATCAATTTCTTTGCACTCTTTAATCCGATTTAACACATAATCGCTGCATTGTAAAATTGCGTTTTCGGTAATGATAAAATCAGGAAAAAACATTTGTGATAACCGTACTGCACCAATTTTTATACTTTCTGCAGAAACAACTTTGGCATTCTGAGAGTAAATAAATTCTGTGCTACCTCCTCCGATATCAATGCAGAGAACATTTTCATTTTCTATCCGTAGAGCTTTTTTGATTCCCGTAAAAATTAAATGAGCTTCATATTTCCCATCTATTACTTCAATATTAAGAGAGGTTTCTTTTTTAACTCTGTCTAAGAATTCTTTTTTATTGATTGATTCTCTTACTGCACTTGTTGCAACAGCTCTTACTACAGCATTATGTTTTTCTGCTGATTCCAAAAACTTCCGAAGCACTTTAATTGCCTCAACAGTTTTCTCTTCTGATATTGAACTTATATTATTTCCAAGCTCAGAGCTTAGACGAAGAACAATTCTGTCTTTATCAATAATATCGAAAGATCCATCCTGTTTTACTTCCGCAATTATTAAATGGAAAGAGTTGGTCCCGATATCTATGGCGGCTATTCTATTTAAACTAAGATTGGTCATCCTTACTAAGAATTTTTTTGCACAGATAAATTACATCAATAACTTCTATGTCATCAATCAATTCAGATTTTCGAATAAAATATTTGTTTTTACCGCATGGCGCCCAGTTGAATGGATTAGTTGGTCCAAAAAGCGAGATTAAAGGAGTTTGAGTTGATCCTGCAACGTGCATAATTCCGGTATCGTTAGAAATAAATAAATCAGATAAAGAAATTAATGCGGCAACTACCGGAATAGGTTTATTCAGAAACTTAAATACTTTTGATTTTACATTTGCAAAAACGTATTCCACTTCTTCCTTATCAGCTGATGTTCCGGTCAGATAAAAGGTAGCATTATATAAATTGCTGAGCTCATTTATAAGTTGAGCATATTTTTTTAATGACCATCTGTTAGGTGGTTTACCTGCACCAACGTGCAATCCAATTAGCTTCATTTCCGGATTGTGTCCAATTGATTGAAGAAAGCTTTTTGCCGATTCTAGATCAGCGCTGTCAAAAGAAATCTCTGATGAAAAATCTTTTGTCTGAATGCCGAACGGTTTAACAATTTCCAGTATATGCTCGGCAACGTTAGAATCAGGATATTTTCTCCAGTCAATATCAATTCTTCTGTCGAAAAAAAACGCTGTACTGTTCGGTTTGCCATCAAGTGAGTTAGGACCTATTCTGATTTTGCTATTTGATAATCTTGCCAAAAGATTGCTGGTAAAAGATATAGAAACAGTTACCGGAACTATCACAACATCAAAAGGATTTCTCAAATATTTTACAAATGATACTAACTTAATCGGATTATACATCAAAGATTTATTAAAAACATAAAGCTCATCAATAAATTTATTTTTAACGGCACCATAATAATTTTCAATGCTGGTAATAACAGTAAGATGAGAGTCGGGATAAGTTTCTTTTACGGCTCTGAACAAGGAAACGCCCGCTAACAAATCTCCGAACTGATTGTGCTGTCTTATAATTAAAATTTTTTTTGGATTACCAAGAGATCTGTTTTTGTTTTCAGGAACGGAAAGGAGTTTTTTAAGAATAAATAATAAAAATCGTGCGGGAAAATTTTTGTTTATCATCGCGGCTTAATTTTTCTTTTCATCATCTGGTTTGATTTCAGTGTATTTAGCTTCTTCAATATTTTCATATTTGGATTTTTTAGCAGAACTCTGCCCCTTAAATCTGTTTTGCTGATTATTCCCCAGCCAGTTTCTAAAGAGTGTAAATATCAACCTGAAAATGATAAAGAATAATAAAAAATATAAAATGAATCTTAACAATTTTTATCCTAACGCTTTTGATTCTGGTTTGAAGTACTCAATTACACCTCTGTCTTCCCTAAAGATTTGCTTAAATAATTCATCAAAATCATCTTCATTGTTTACAAAATCTATATCCGTTGAGTTTACAATTAGCAGCGGAGTGGAATTGTATCTAAAGAAAAAGTGATTATAAGCTTCGCTAAGCTCTTCTATATAGCTGCGTGTAAGATTACGCTCTACTGCTCTTCCTCTCTTTTTGATATTAAACATAAGCCTGTCAATACTTGATTGCAGATAAACAACAAGATCCGGCTTACGTAGATTTCTGGAGAGCAATGGAAAGAGGCTTTCATAAAGTTTTAATTCTTCCGATGAAAGATTTAAGTAAGCAAATATTTTATCTTTATCAAAAATGTAATCACACACAATATAGTTTGTGAATAAATCTTCCTGAATTAATTCTTCCTGCTGTTTAAATCTGTTAATTAAGAAAAACATTTGCGTCTGAAAAGCATATCTTTTTCTATCATTGTAAAAATTTTCAAGAAAAGGATTAGTTTCAAACTGTTCCAGAATTAATCTTGCATCAAGCTTGGATTTTAACTTTTTTGCAAGAGCTGTTTTACCGGCTCCTATTACGCCCTCAACAGCAATGAATTTTATTTCTTCATTCATCATAAATAGTTTGTTGTAATTTTAAATTATAAGAGGTTTTCCTCAGAATATATTTTTCATCCAGATATTCTAAATATTCTTTAAGCTTTTTATTAAAAACAGGATGAATAAAATCCGGTTCAATCTCTATCAAAGGAACAATAACAAAATCCCTATTTATTACTCCTTTATGTGGTAAAGTAATAATTTCATTTGAAAAAATTAAATCATTAAAAAATAAAATATCAATATCTATCTCTCGTGGTCCCCAAGTTCTGCGAACTTTTCTGCCTATTATTTTTTCAATTTCTTTTACTTTTGCAAATAAACCAAAGTGATCGAGCACAGTTTTAATTTTTACCACTGCATTAAAAAAATTTTCCTGGTCAGTAATCCCGAATGGTTTTGTCTCATATACTGAAGATACTTCTTCAATCTGACAATCAAAGGATGAGTTTAGTAATTTGATTGCAGATCTTAGATTCAAATATCTATCTCCAACATTTGAACCTAATCCTAAATAGGCAATATTTTCTTTAGTTCCATTCAATGATTAAAGATCTTTTCTCTCTTTTATTACTTCAACTTCCACACAATCAACAACACCGCCGAGTGGTGGATTATTTTTTCTTACACGTACACAAATTTTTAAAATCGTCGGAAACTTTTTTAATAATTCATCTGCAATCTTGTTGGCAAGAGATTCTATAAGATAATACTTTTGCTCCAGTGCCAGATGGTACATAAACTTATAAACTTTGTGATAATCAATAGTCTCATGCAGAGCGTCGTTTTGGGCTGCTTTAGTAAAATCTGTATAAATATCAACATCGGCTTCAAATTTACCACCAACACTTTGTTCTTCACTCATCACTCCGTGATAACCGTAGAACGTTGCTTTTTTTATTCTGATAATATTTTGCATTTAAACTAACCTGTTTTTAACAATTAAAATTAAGGATTTACAATTAAAGTAATTATTATTTTTTATTGATTTTTACAAAACTCTGAACGTTTGCAGTTAATAAACCCAACAAAACAAGGCTGCTGCCAATTAAATGTAATTGTGTAAGAGTTTCATCATAAAAAATCCAACCTAAAAGCAAGGCAACTATTGGAGTAATAAAAGCAATAAGAGATAACAATAAAACATTTATTCTTTTAAGCAGCCAATAAAATGAAGTGAAAGTTA
>CAZCJF010000014.1:0-54907 GCA_964499095.1 uncultured Ignavibacteriaceae bacterium | reverse complement strand
GATAACAATAAAACATTTATTCTTTTAAGCAGCCAATAAAATGAAGTGAAAGTTATAACTCCGCCGAAGAAAGCCAGATAAAGAACGCTTATAATTGCGGTAGAATCAATCTTAACTTTTGAAAGATCCTCAAATAGAAATGCCGCCAATGTTCCCACTACACCAGCAATCAGCATTGGAATAAGATTCATTGATAAAGGATTAAGATGCTTTCCATGCTTTTTAAGCGTTACCGCAATCCAGGCTTGCATAATCCCGCTTAGAGAAACTGCAAACATTCCCAGAATCAGATTTGAAAAATCGAATGTAAAGGAATCAGAAAAAATTATGAAGATTCCGATAAAACCTAAACTCATACCCAACATTTTGAATACACCAATTTTTTCATCAGGTAAACGAAAGTAAGAAAAGATTGCAACAAAAAACGGATAGACACCAAACAGCACGGATGCTAATCCTGAGGGTACGAATTGTTCTGCCCAATAAACTAATCCGAAAGGAATTACAAAAGACATAAAGCCCATCAAAAAATATAATCTAACAGACAGTTCATCTTTCTGTAAAGAGACACCTCTTAGTTTCATTAAAATCAAAATGAAAAATGAGGCAAGTAAAAATCTTGATCCACCCGAGAGAAAAGGAGTTAAAGAGCCTAAGCCTGCTTTAATAGTCATCCAGGTTGAACCCCAGATCAGACAAAGCAAGACATAGACTGATAATATTTTAAATGTAACGGATTTCATACTACCCTTTAATGGCAATTACTCCTAGTGATCTTCCGGATTGATTTCCATCTCTGCGATATGAATGAAATATTGATTTAAACTCATATGTACATAATACGGATTTTTGAATTTGAATTTTGGGAATACCAAATTCGATTAACATATCATAATTGCATTCGCTTACATCAAGATAATATTTATGTTGATTTGGCATAACGTATTTTTTATCGAATCTTTTGGCAACTTCATCACCAACTTCATAATTGATTTTACTAATTGATGGACCGAGGTAAACAACCAAATCTTCGGGTTTTGAATTAAAATCTGTCTTTAACCTTTGTAATGTCTTTGAAAGAATTTTTTGTTCAGTTCCTCTCCAGCCGGAATGTACTGCAGCAATAACTTTTTTCTTAAAATCAAAAATAAATACTGGCGTGCAATCAGCAATTACTATTCCGAGTCCAAGATTTTTTTTATTAGTGATAAGTGCATCGCTTTCACCTGAATTGCCCGGGCAGTCAACTACTCTTATAATATCAGAATGAATCTGGTTTTGAAAAGCAAGTGACTGAGAATTTAAACCAATTTCATTCAGGAAAAGATTTCTGTTTTCCTCAACAACTTTCGGATTATCGCTAACTGAATAAGATAAATTAAAATCAAATGGGGTTTTAGTCTTTCCTCCAACCCTTGTACTTAAACCAAAGATTATTTCAGGTAACTGATTAAAGATATATGGTCTTATAATAAACATTGTCTTTTTTGAAGTTAAATTTAATTAAAGTTCCGGTTAAGTTATTAGTCATTATCCCAACAAAATTGGGTATAGAAGTGTCATATACTATATTTGACCAACAAATTTTTTAACTTTTAACAGGATAAATAAGATTGAGAATTCTAGTATCAAATGATGATGGGATTGATTCTGCGGGCATTCACGCACTTGTTAAATCTCTAAAAGAAATAGCCGAAGTAACAGTAGTTGCACCTCACAAAGAACAAAGTGCAGTGGGTCATGCAATTACAATGCAAACACCGCTGCGCGTTTTTGAGTATCAGAAAGATGGGAAATTTTTTGGCTATGCTTTAGATGGAACACCGGCTGACTGCGTTAAAATGGGTATCAGAAATTTAATGCAGAACCCGCCTGATTTAGTTGTCTCAGGTATTAATCATGGTTCAAACACTGCAATTAATATTATTTATTCCGGAACAGTTTCAGCCGCTCGCGAAGCAGCAATTATGGATGTTCCGGCAATTGCAATTTCAGTTACAAGTCACGCTGTTTTAGATTTTTCTTATGCTGCAAAAGTTGCCAAGTATCTTGCACTAAAGGTTAATGAAAAAGGTCTGACCAAAGGAACGATGTTGAATGTCAATGTTCCCAATCTTCCTGAAAATGAAATTGCAGGAATCCTCATCACTAAGCAGGGCAAATCCAAGTGGGACGATATTTACGAAAAAAGAGTCGATCCGTATGGAAGAAATTATTATTGGCTGACTGGCAATCTGTTTGAGCTTGATCATAGTATTGAATTCGATCAGGCAGCCACGAAAAAAAATTATGTTTCAATAACTCCCATCCACTTCGATCTGACCGATTATAAAACTTTTTCTGAAATGCAAAATTGGAAAATTGAAAATCTGTTAAATGGTAAAAGAGATTGAAATTTTTCAAATTGATGCTTTCACTGATAAACCATTTTCAGGAAATCCTGCCGGAGTTGTCTATTCAAATCCGTTAAATGATTTTGAAAAGCAGTTGATTGCAAAAGAAATGAACTTGTCTGAGACCGCATTCATTTGTGATTCCAACATTGCTGATTTTAAGCTGCAGTGGTTTACTCCAATAAAAGAAGTTGATTTGTGCGGTCATGCAACAATCGCATCGCTGCATTATCTTTATCAAAACAAACTTATTTGTGAAAAGAATGAAATCACTTTTGAAACAAAATCCGGAATAATCAAATGCTCTGCCAAAGAAGATAAATATTTTATGCGCTTACCTGTCCCACAGGCAGAGGAATTTTCGGGCTGCAAGGAGGAAATAATTTCTGCGCTTGGAATTGAGAAAACCGATGTTTCTGATTTACCTTTTATTTTGTTAAACAATGGCTATCTTTTCATTAATCTAAAAAGTATTAATGCTTTAAAGAATGCTAAACCAAACTTTAATCAGCTAAAAGAAATTTCCGAAGCAAAAAAAGAATTTTATGATGTTGCTATTTTTACAGAAGAAACGATTGAAAATGATTCATCTGCTCATTTAAGATTTTTTGCTCCTTGTTTTGGAATTAATGAAGATCCCGTTACTGGTTCAGCTTGCGGTCCTTTGCTGATAATTATGATAAAGTTAGGTTTGATAAGTAATTATCAATCAATGAGCACAATAAAATTTGAACAAGGTGATTTTATAGACAGAACCGGACGAGTATTTGTGCAATATAATTTTGATGATACATTAATTATTTCCGGTTCGGCAGTTACAACTTTTAAAGGAAAAATTATTTTCTGATGTTTGGTTACGATAAATTAGATTTATCTCTGTCTTTAAGTGCAACGTATTTTTTTATTGCACTTCTGCTTTTATTAAGCTACAGTGTTTATGTATATCGATATACACTGCCACCTTTACCAAAATTTAAAAAGATAATTCTTACTTTTTTAAGATTCACATCTTTACTTTTATTGCTTTTCATTTTTTTTGAACCGGTGCTGACACTGACCAGAAAAAATGTGATTTCTCCCGTAAGCCTGTTTTTTTTTGATAACAGTAAATCTATCTCGATAGAGGATAGAACTGACAGGAAAAATATAATGCGTTTAATTGCTGCCAATACTATAAACAATAGTATTGCAGATAATTCTGAGATAAATTTATTCAGCTCCTCCGTTAAACTTTCATCAAAGGATAGTTTATTAAATAATCTAAACTTTTCCGGATCCACAACTAACTTTTCTGAAATATTTAATCACATAAAAAAAAGTGAAAAAAACATTTCATCCATCACAATTATTTCAGATGGAGTATTAACAGAAGGATCTACCCCAGCTCTTGCAGCAGAGAAATTGTCTATCCCCGTTTTTACAGTTGGAATTGGCGACAGCACTTTGAAGAACGATGTTGAAATTAAAAATGTTAATTATAATGAACTCATTTACAAGGAAACTCCGACCACTATTTTAGCAACTTTGGTTAATCGAGGATATGCTGAAAAACCAGCAACGATAAGCCTTTTAGAAAATAATAATCTGCTGGAACAGAGAAATATTATTTTAGATAAAAGTGGAATTAATTCAGTCGAATTCACTTACACTCCGAAAACAAGTGGGGGAAAAAAATTAACAATATCCATTTCCAGGCTTGAAGGAGAGGCTTCTTTTTTTAATAACCAACAAAACATTTACTTAAATGTTATCGACAACAAAATTAATATCTTGCTTTTAGCAGGCAGTCCCTCATCAGATTTATCCTTTATTAAAAGTACACTTGAAGCTGACGAAAATTTATTTGTTAATACTTTAACAGAAATTACAGCAAATACTTTTTTGGAAAATAATTCTAATACAAAACTTGATAGCGCACAAATAATATTCTTAATCGGTTATCCGACTAATAAAAGTTCTAATGAATTTTTTGAACGACTGATTAATAAAATTGAAAAACAAAACACCCCTGTTTTTATTTTGCTGACCAGTGACGTTTCAAATCAGAAATTAACCAGACTAAATAATTTTTTACCCGTAAACATTCAGAATGTTGAAAATAATTTTTTGCAAATTCAGCCTGATATACAAACTTCTGAGAATAAACATCCGATTTTACAAGGAAATCAGTTAGGTGATTGGAATAACTTACCACCTGTGTTTCAGGCTTTTGGTAACTATACAGCAAAGCCTGAGAGTAAAATAATTTCAAAGGTAAAAGTAAATGGCGTACCGAGAAATATTCCCTTTATAGTTACGCGAAGTTTTGGCTCCAAAAGATCAATAATTATTATTGGGCAGGATATCTGGCGATGGAAATTACAAATGACTTCTAAAGCACCATTATTATTTGATAATTTTATACTGAATGTTGTGAGATGGTTGAATTCCCCTGAAAAAGATAAACGAGTTAGAATTGCAACTTCTAAAAAAAGTTATTCGACCGGAGAAGTAGTTGAATTTTTTGCACAGGTTTATGATGAATCATTAAATCCTGTTAACGATGCCAATTTAATAATCAAAATTAGTTCGACGGGATTCACTACTGAATTCAGTCTTAACAATGTCGGTAATGGTCTGTACGAAGGTAAGATAAATCTTAACAAAGTCGGAGACTACAGTTTTTCAGGAACAGCAAATATTGACTCAAAATTATTGGGCGAGGATAAAGGCATTTTCAATATCGGAGATACTGAAATTGAGTTTATCGAATCCAGAATGAATAAACAATTTTTAAGTTTACTTTCATCCGTTACAAATGGAAAATATTTTAATCCTGAGCAATATCAGGATTTATTAAGCGAATTAAACAGACTCAATCAAATCACATCAAAAGAAAAAATTATCAGATCTGAATTAAGACTTTGGTCTTATGAATGGCTTCTGGTAATCGTTATACTTTTATTCTCACTTGAATGGTTTTTAAGAAAAAGAAATGGAATGTTATGACCGTTCTGGAGCGGGGTAAATTAAGCATTAAAGCAATTTCAGATTTTTTATTACCAAGATTTTGTGTCTCCTGCTCAATAAAAATAACAACTTCTGAAAATATTTTATGCTCCGGATGTTTTCAAAAAATTAAAAGAACTGATGAGGAAAGATTAAGAAGAGAATTCAATAGAAAATTTAAAAAGAATCGGACGATATCCGATTTTTTCTCACTCTATATTTTTGAAAAAGATCTTGAACTACAACACGCAATTCACGCATTAAAGTATAACAAAAATTTCACGGTAGGAAAATTTCTGGGTGAGGAATTAGCCTCCGGAATTTTATCTAAAAAACCGGATTGGCATTTTGATTTAATAATTCCCGTTCCTTTGCATCAATTAAAAAAAGCAGAAAGAGGTTATAATCAGTCCTACTACATTGCAAAAGGATTGAGGCGAAGGATAAATAAGCCTATCAACACACATTCTATTAGAAGAATTAGGTTCACTGAATCACAAACATCAATGAACCTGGTTGAAAGGGAAGAAAATATTTACGATGCTTTCAAAGTAATCAATCTTAAATCAATAGAAGATAAAAATATTTTATTAGTAGATGATGTGATAACAACAGGCGCCACGATTTCTGAGTGTGGCAGAGTTTTGCTTGAAGCAGGTGCAAAAAAAATATATGCAGCATCAGTTGCAATAGCTGATTAAGTGATTAAGCTACATTCTTTCAGGTGCGTTTACACCTAGTATTGTCAAACCATTCTTCAAAACAATTCTGGTAGCTGTTACAAGAGCTAATCTTGCCTCGGCTAATTTTCTTTCTGTGCCAAGAATTCTGCAAAACCTGTGAAATCTGTGATAAGCAGTGGCTAGCTCTTCGAGATAATTACAGATAATATTTGTCTCTAAATTCTCTGCACTGTAAAGTACTTTTTCTTCAAAACCGTGCAGAGCTTTTAACAAATTTTGTTCATGCTCATCAACGAGTAAATTTAAATTATCAACTGATGGCTCTAGATTTTCTCTTTTAACTTCACGCATAATAGACGAAATTCTTGCGTGAGCATATTGCAAATAAAAAACAGGATTTTCATCAGATTGTTTTTTAGCAAGAGCAAGATCAAAATTTAAATGGGTTTTGATATCTCGCATATTGAAAAAATATCTCACAACATCTTTTCCAACTTCTTCCACAAGCTCATCAAGTGTGATAAAATTCGCCTTTCTGGTTGACATTTTAACAACTTCACCATCTTTTATCACATTAACAAACTGCTGGATTAAAACTTTTACTTTCGAAGAATCATAACCCAATGCATTTAACCCTGCTGCAACATCCGGGTATTCATCGATATGATCGGTTCCAAAGATATCAACTAAAAGATGATAGCCCCTGTTAATTTTAACTATGTGGTAGGCTATATCCGGTAAGCGATAAGTTGGCTCTCCGCTTGATTTAACAATTACTTTATCTTCTGATTGACCAAGCTGAGAAAGTTTTAACCAGATCGCATCATCTTTTTTGTAAGAGAGGTTTTTACTTTCAAAAATACTCAGGAGCTCGGCAATTTTACCATCCTCATAAAGAGAATTTTCATTAAAAAAAATATTGTGATGTATGCCAAGATTATCCAGGGTTTTTTTTATGTCTTTAAATATCTCAGACTCAGCAGTGGATTTAAATATCCCCTCAGCATTTTCATTCCTCAAACTATCCTTATGCTGCTCGAACAACTTTCTTGCAATATCTTTTATGTACTCGCCCTGATAATAATCTTCAGGAAATTTAATATCATCTCCAAGGAACTCTAAATATCTTAGCCTTACTGAATCACCAAGCACCCGCATCTGCCTGCCAGCATTGTTAAAATAATATTCTCTATCAACAGCGTAACCAATCCATTCAAGAAGATTTGCAATTGTATCACCAACCACAGCATTTCTGCCATGCCCAATAGTCAATGGTCCGGTCGGATTAGCAGAAACAAATTCAACGTTGGCTTTTTTACCGGAATACTTATTTGATTTACCAAAGTTTTCCTGCTTAACTAAAACTGTTTTAACGATTTGAGTGACAAATAATGGATTGAAAAAAAAGTTTATAAATCCGGGACCAGCTATTTCTACTTTGCTGATTATAGAATTATCAATTTCCAATGTGTTGATTATTTCTTCGGCAATTTGCTTTGGATTTTTCTTTAACTTTTTGCTAAGAAGCATTGCAGCATTTGACGATAGATCACCGTGAGCTTCAGATTTTGGCAGATCGAACACCAAATTAATTTCTGATAGTTCCGGAATTTTATTGGCGGCTTGTTTAAAAACAGTGTAAAGGTAGTTCTTCAATTTTTATTTTTACTCTAAATTAAGATTTGGATTTACTTTTGACTCTTGTTGTTTTTGATTTTGTTTTCTTTTCAATTTTACTTAATGCAGGGTCCTCAACTTCAATCACAGGAGCATCTCCCCAGAGCTTTTCGATATTATAAAATTCTCTTGCTTCTCTTTTAAAGATATGCACCACAACATCCACATAATCGAGAAGCACCCAGGAAAGAGCATTAAGCCCTTCTTTATGCCAGCATCTGATTCCTTCATCCTTTAGACTTTTATCAACTTCATCAGCAATTGCTTTAACCTGCGTATCGGAATCTGCAGAGCAAATAATGAAGTAATCAGCAAAGGATGCAAGTTTACGCAGATCAAGAATTAAGACATCATATCCTTTTTTATTAAAAATTAGGTCCGTAATCTTTAAAGCAAAATCTTTTGAATCCAATTTTTCTCCTGATTATTGTAAGTAATTAGTATAATCTTTTCCTACCACAATGGTGAGATCTAAAAAATAATCTTTGTTAATCTGGTTGATAACCAGTTTTTTATCAATATCCAGTGAATCAGCAACTCTAAAAGCTGTTTCTGTTTTTCCAAGTCTTTCTATAATAAAAGTCTTATCAACATCAAAAGAGACATAGTTGCCCGTATTCACCACATCAAAACCTTTTTTTCTAATCAGGTCAGTAAATTTATCACCAATTCCCGCAACACCACATCCATTTAATACTTCTATCTGAACTAATTGCTGAACATTCTGTGGTTTAATCTGCGCTTCCTCTTTATCAAACATTCCAAGGTTATCAAGTGCTTTGTAAAATAAAAATGATGCAAAAAAGAAAAGAATGACACTGACTATTATAAAGAAAAGATTTTTATTTTTTGATATGAATGAATCTTGAGTTTCGGTTGTAAGATTATTATGCAACTAATTACTCTGTTGATTAATATGAAAATGGATCAAACTCAAAACCACTGTATCCTCTGTAAAAGCTGTTTCCGTAATAGCCGTATCTGTAATAAGGATCAAAAAAGAAATTAGGATATGCTCTGTATTGCAATGAAATGGAAACATCTTCCCAGGGTCTGTAGTTAAAAGCAGCACGGCTTATATAAATTCCCTGTAAGGAATTCTGGAAATCTTTCCCAAAAGAATTATATGGACTTGTTACAATGCTTGCATCTAATTGTAAACTCATAAAATCTGAAAACCTGTACATCATGCTATTTGTGTATGTTGCAAGACTTACTCCATTCCCACCAAATGTTGAATATGAAAGTCCAAATGAATGATGCATGCTAAAGTTATCCATATTTATAAATCCCAAAAACATATTAGGCGTTTTGGATGTTATGCCGTCTTTAGGAGTTTCAGTTTTAAATGGCGGCTCTTTAAATTGAGCAGCGGCTGATATTGATATCAAAACAAATAATGTTAAAACCAGTCTTTTCATAATTTCCTCTTGCAATTCACAAACATTTTATAAAATTTGTTAAATAATGTCAATGAATTCTAATATATTTATTTGTAAATATAATCAGAATTAACGCTTTACTTCAAGCATAATAATTTTAGTATGAAAGTTTTAGTAATAGATAATTACGACTCATTTACCTTTAATATTGTCCAATATCTTGGCAAATTAAAATGTAATGTACTGGTTAGAAGAAATGATCAGATTAATGTTCAGGAAATAAATAAATTGAATCCGGACAAAATCCTTATCTCACCTGGGCCCGGAAAACCGGAAGAATCAAAAATTTCATTAACGGTGATAAAAGAATTCGGTAAGTACATTCCTATACTTGGAGTATGTCTTGGTCATCAGGCAATTGCGGTCGTTTTTGGAGGTAAAGTAATTAGAGCAAAAGAATTATTACACGGTAAAACATCAATAATCAAACACGATAACAAGACTATCTATAAAAATATTCCGCAAAATTTTATCGCTACCAGATATCACTCTTTAATTGTTGACAAAAAATCATTACCAAATGAACTATTAGTTTCTTCTTACTCAAAAGATGGATTGATAATGGGTTTAAGACATAAAAATCTTCCAATCGAAGGAATACAATTTCATCCTGAATCCATATTAACTGATGTTGGATTCAAATTACTACAAAACTGGATTAATCTTTAATCTTCTTTTACTCTTACAATCATCTCAATTTCAACTGCAGCATTTAGCGGCAATGATGTAACGCCAACAGCACTTCTGACGTGCTTACCCGCATCTCCAAAAATTTTTCCCAATAATTCTGAAGCACCATTAGCTACTTTTGGCTGGGCAGTAAATTCAGGCGCACTTGCAACAAAAACAGTCAGTTTAACTACTTCAACTATTTTATTCAGATTTCCTATAATGCCCTTTATTGCTGCCAGACAGTTTAGTGCACATACTTCAGCAGCTTTCTGACCTTCTTCTTCATTTAATTCTGCCCCAACTTTACCGGCATAATTAATAATACCTTTTACAAGAGGAACCTGTCCCGATGTCATAATTAAATTTCCCACTCTTTTTGCCGGAATGTAGGCTGCCAAAGGTTTTGCAACTTCCGGAATTTCTAAACCGAGCTCTCTTATTTTTTCTTCAATCATATTTTCTCCATTCTGTAAAATTTTATTTAAGTTTGATTATAAATTATCAAAAGGATTGTTAATGACTGATAGTAAATTTAACGAATTTGTTTCGATAGTTAAACGATTAAGAAAAGAATGTCCGTGGGATCGTGAACAAACTAATGATTCCATTAAAGCAAGTACTATTGAAGAAGCATACGAAGTTGTTGAGGCTATAGACAATAAAGATTTTGATGAACTAAAAATTGAATTAGGTGATTTATTGTTACACGTTGTATTTCATACTGTTATTGCTGAAGAAAACAACCACTTCAATATTGACCAAGTGATAGAATCCATACAAACCAAACTAATCAGAAGACATCCGCACGTTTTTGGAGACGTCCAATTAAATAATGCAGGTGAAGTTAAAAGAAATTGGGAGGGATTAAAATTATCTGAAGGAAGGGATTCTATTCTTGATGGAGTTCCGATTACTTTGCCGGCGTTACAACGCGCTTACAGATTGCAGGAAAAAGCTTCAAAGATTGGATTTGATTGGGAGAAAAAAGAAGATGTCTGGAAAAAAGTTATAGAAGAAATTCAGGAAATGCACAAATCAGAAAAAAATGAGAGCAAAGAGAATCTTGAAAAAGAAGTTGGCGATGTTTTTTTTGCTCTGGTAAATTATGCAAGATTCCTTGGCGTTAACCCTGAAAATGCATTGCGATTAACTAACGAAAAATTTATTAAGCGCTTTAATTACATTGAAAAGAAAGTGAAGGAATCAGGTAAAGCAATAAACGAAAGTAATTTGGAGGAAATGGATAGATACTGGAATGAAAGTAAAAAGCTACCTGAGTTTAATTAGCTTCCGCCATTTCCATTGTGTTTATCATACGCATCGATAATATCTTTAACAAGTTTATGCCGTACTACATCTTCCCTATCGAAATAAACAAAGCCAACTCCAACTATGCCGGTTAATATTTCTTTTGCCTGAATCAAACCACTTTTGGATTTTGATGGTAAATCAATTTGAGTGATATCACCTGTTATTATCGCTTTTGAGTTTGCACCTAATCTTGTTAAGAACATTTTCATTTGCATATCAGTAGCATTTTGTGCTTCATCCAGAATCACAAATGCATTGTTCAAAGTTCTTCCCCGCATGTAGGCCAAGGGAACAATTTCAATTACTCTTTTCTCAATATAACCCTTCAGCTTTTCTGATGGAATCATATCATCGAGTGCATCATAAAGGGGGCGCAGATAAGGATCTATCTTTTCCTGAAAATCACCGGGTAAAAAACCAAGACTTTCTCCGGCTTCAACAGCTGGTCTGGCAAGTACAATTCTTTTTACTAGTCCCCTTTTTAATGCTGATACAGCAAGTGCAACAGCCAGATAAGTTTTACCTGTACCAGCAGGTCCGATTGCAAAACAGATATCATTTTTGCTGGCAATTTGTAAATATTTTTTTTGTCCGGGAGTTTTTGCTTTTACAACATCGTTTTTTGTGTAAAGGACAATCGAATCAAATTCATCCTCTGTTATAACTTCTTTTCCTTCAACGGTAAGATTAAGTATTGTTTCTACATCATCTCTATTCAATCTGCCGCTTGTGTTAAGAACATAAGCCATTTCTTTAATCACTTTTTCAACGAGTTCAACTTCTTCCAAAACGCCTTTGATATTAACAATATCGCCACGAACACTGATTGTGGAGTTAAATCTATCTTCAAGTATGTGAAGGTTTGAATCGTTTACACCTAAAAGTGCAAACATATCCGTGTTATTAAGAGTTAACTTTTTTTCTGCTGTAGTCATCCTGATTTAAATATAAAAAGCCCTCATCAATTTAGACAAGGGCTTAAGAATTTATAAAAAGAAAAACAAATCAATTACTGAACTGGAGCTGGTTTATAATTCTTTCTTAGTTTTTCGTATTTAGCTTTTTCTTCTTCAGTCAGATTAGGAATTTTGAATACTTGTTTTGGATAAATCAAGTCAGGATTCTTAATCTGATCTCTGTTGGCTTTGTAAATAACCGGCCAAGCAAATGGGTTACCGTAGTGCTCAGGTTTCTTTGCGATTCCCCAAAGATGATCACCTTTTACAACTGTATAGTTGATTTCTTTTGGAGCTTCAACCCAGGCGTCTAAATCATTCTGCATTGTTTTATGAACTTTGTTAAAGAATTCTGGCAAAGCAGAAATTTTATTAGTTTTTAATGCATTAAGATCAGCTTGTCTGTCAGCTTTTGGTCCTTCTTTTCTTTTAATTTTTCCATCAAGATCATTAACAGCTTTTCTAAAGTTGTTAACATCGTTTCTTGTTGCACCAACCATCTGATATAATTCATCGATGCAATCTTCAGGATCCTGTAAATTCATAGCTTTGAGATTATCAATATCAGCTTTAAGAGCAGCGATTTCGCTGTTAAGTGCTTGCTGTTTATTCTTAAGCGAAGCCATTTCACTTTCCCACTGTTCTTTAGTCATTTCCTGTGCAAAATTTAATGCACTGAACAGAAGAACAAAGGAGAGCATTCCTAATAATTTTATTTTAAGATTCATTATTTTATCCTCCGATACAATTTAAAAATCATGTTAATTATTTAGGCAATTTTTCTAAATTAGCCTTTGTTTCTTCTTTTTGCTTATTGCATTCAGCAAGTTTTCTGTTGGTTTCTTCAATTTGCTTTTCAAGCTGTGCTCTTTCATCTTTTAATGAAGCAGCTTCTTTTTCAAGAGAAGAAACGGCATTTCTAAGATCGTTCAATTCTTTTATTTGAGCCTCACTTAGACCGCCGCAACCACTAAGAAAAGCAGTGGTTAGAGCTAAACCGCCGATCAGTACGATGGTTTTTAGAGATTTTGTAATATTCATTCGATACCTCCGAATAATATGTTTATGAATTAATTAAGAAAATGTGAACCGATTTAGTCTTCAAGAACTTGAACACTAATTTATAAGAAAATTCTCAAAAATGAAACTAAAATCGTAACGAAAGAAACTTTTAAAAAGTTCAAATTAAACGACGTTCAACAAAACTTGTGTAATTATTACCTGCTATAATAATGTGATCAAAAACGGGGATATCCATCATTTTACCCGCTTCTACAATCTTTTTGGTAATTGATATGTCCTCATTGCTCGGTTCAGGGTTTTCGCTGGGGTGATTATGCATTAGAATGATACTGGCTGAATTATTTTCTATAGCAACTTTAAAAATTTCTCTGGGATGGACTACACTGGAGTTCAAATTTCCTATAGAAATTTTTTCGAATTTTATGACTTTATTTGATGAGTTAAGGCACACTACCATAAAAACTTCTTTAACCTCATCTCTTAAAATCGGTATAAACATTTCCGCAACATCTTGTGGTGAAGTGATTTTTTTTGATGAAAACCATTTTGTTTGATGCAGAATCCTTCTGCTTATTTCGAAGGCAGCAATCAAAGTTACTGCTTTATCATTACCAATACCCGGGATTTTCTTTAAATCTGCTAAGTTTTTTAATGCAAGCTGAGCAAGATTTTTTTCCCGATTAATAATCTCCTGAGAGATGGTAATAACAGATTTCCCTTTCGTTCCTGTTCTTAGCAAAATGGCAATTAGTTCTGCATCTGAGAGGCTTTGCGCTCCTCTAAGTAGTAATTTTTCTCGTGGTCTGTCATCTAATGGTAAATCTTTTACTTTTGCCATAAAAATTTTCCTCTAATTACCTGATCTGAATCTATCAACCAGTTCAAATATTCCTTCTTTGTAACGAATTACATTTATGTACTTGTTAATTCTATCTTCATCAAAAGATAAGTTGTTGTGAAATCCTGTTACATTCAATCCCGATTCCATCTTATACTTTATATTATTTCTTGTTGGATTAATATTTTTCAAAACCGTAATTATATATTTTGCTAAATCGTAACCGTATAATACATTTCTGTTTACTTCAACGCCTGTAATTTTTTTAAACTGAGATGAAAAATTTTTAAACTCTGAATCGTTGTAATCAATAAAATAGTCAGATTCAAAAAGTAAATTATTACTTAACTCAGGTGAAGTTTCAAATCCCTTTGCAATAAACCAATCCTGGTTTCCGTAGATTTTTGTGTTCAATCCTTTTTGAACCATGTTAGATAGGATAATCATCGCATCGTTTCTATCAGTAATCGGTGCGTAAATCCCATCTATTTCTGATGCGAATAGTGAAATTCTTGAGAACTGTTCACTAAGTGATTGAGTATTTGACTTATAAGTTTCTTTAACTAAAATTTTACCACCCAATCTTTCAAACTCACGAGCAAAGCTTGAAGCCAAAGATGGAGAATATCCATCAAGTGAGTTTAGGATTGCAATATTTTTTTTGTTTTCTACATAATAAAGATATTGAGCAAAAGTTTTTCCTCTCGCTTCAAAAGATGGATTAGCCTGATAAAAATTTTGACTTATAAATGTCAGATCATCATCAGTGGCAGTGGGAGAAATAACACACAAATTTGATTTATCAAGTTCACTTAACACTTTTCTTACATCATCACTGAATACGGGCCCAAGTACACATCTAACTGAATTATTTTCTAAGGCACTATTTGCTTCGTCTGATATTTTTTGCTCATCTCGTTCCAAATCAGTGATTAAGAGACCTATTTTATTATCATGTCCGTAATTGTATTCATGAAAAGCAAACTTGATACCTTCCAGAATTTCATTTACAGCTTCAATTCTTCTTCCGTTCTGATCAGTAAGTGACATTAGAACGGCAATCAGAGGTGTACCAGTATTACTATTTTCAATTGCTGCACGTTTTAAATTAAGTGCTGCTAAATATTCATCTGAATCGCGGTGCTTATTTATTATCTCATCCGCAAACTCTATTGACTTTGATGTATTTCCATCAGCCGCAGATAATTTGGCAGCAAGTAAAAGTAAAAAAGGCTTTAAAGATGTTTTATCATACTGTGCAAATTTTTCGGTTACCTTTTTAAGGTCCAGATAATTTAATGCAATTCTTTCAGCAATGGATTTTGTGTCATTCCAAAAACTGATGGACGTTGAAGAAGACAAAAACTGTAATTCAGAACTGAAAACATCATCATACTTCTCCTGATCCAGATAACCTTTTAGCAGGTTGGTTTTAATATCGTTACCGTATTTACTGTTTGGAAAATCTATTAAAAATTTTCTGGTAAATTTTTCAAGCTCAGTAATATTTTTTGTTTCAAGATAGATTTTCGAAATAAAGAATGCTGATGCTGTTACTTTACTGTTCGGTTGGGGAGCATTCATAACTCGCTGAAAAATGATAAGTGCAGTTTCATAATTTTTGGCATTGTAAAGTTTAAGCGCCTGATCAAAATCTTTATTTACATCTGTCCTTAAGTTCTGTGCTAAAGTTAAACCAAAAGTTATCAGGAATATGACAATTAAATTTTTCATCGTTTTAATTTTACTAATTGAATTTATTGATGTCACTTATACCATTTGCTGCCGGAAAATAATCAGGATCAATTTGCAAAGCTAATTGAAAAAATAAACTTGCTTCATTTACCTTTCTTATTTTCAGAAAAGATCTCGCAAGCAACGTATAAATTTCTGCAGTAACTTCGGTACTTTGCTCAATAAAATCAGAAAAATATTTTACTGCTTTTTCATAATCATCCAATGCAAAATATATCCTTCCGGCAAATTCCAGTATTGATATTTCTTTTGAACTGTACTTAAGTGCCTTCTGAATTGGTGTTAAAGCGTGTGCATACATTCCAAGACTGTAATAAACTTTTGCGAGAATTAAGTTTAATTCCCAAAAATTTGAATAAACAAAACTGGCTTCTTCTGCATATTTCAGTGCAATATCAAAATGCTGAAGCTCATACTCAATCTTGGCAAGATAAAGATTGGCTTCCTGAATCAGTTCCTGGTTATTATCTGATAAGATATATTTTTTAAAGTAATCACTTGCAAGCTCAAAATCACCAAGCATCATATAGGCATAAGCAATAAGAAAAAGTGATGAAGGTCGTTGATAAGTAATCAGGGTTAGGATTTCTATTGCATCAAACCATTGAGCATTTCGAAGGAGATATTGTCCAAGGAACAATTTAATATCAATATTTTCAGGATATATTTCGTTCAGTTCGAGAAGAGTATTTTTACCGCTTCGGATAAAACCCATATCTTCATACAATTCTGCAAGCTGAAAATAAATTCTTTCATCATCAGATATTAACATTAAAGATTTCAATAACTGAAGTGCATGAAGATTTTTACCTTCTGCCTGAAGTTCTGCTGCGCGCTTTAGTTTATCTTTTAAATTTTCTTCTTCCAATTATTCCCACTCTATTGTTGCAGGTGGTTTAGAACTTATATCATAAACAACTCTGTTTACACCGCGGACTTTATTAATAATCTTATTAGAAACATCAGAAAGAAAAACATGATCAAAATAAAACCAATCGGCAGTCATGCCATCAACAGAAGTAACAGCCCGCAGAGCCAAAACATTTTCATAGGTTCGGGAATCGCCCATTACTCCAACAGACTGTACAGGCAATAAAACTGCAAATGCCTGCCATATCTTATCATAAAGCCCTGCAGTTTTAATTGCACTTATAAAAATATCATCAGCTTCTCTTAAAATTTCAAGTCTCTCTTTGTCCACAGGACCAAGAATTCTTACGGCTAATCCGGGTCCGGGAAAAGGATGTCTTTGAATAAACTCTTCAGGAATTTTTAATTCCCTTCCGACATTTCTAACTTCATCCTTAAATAGTTCTCTGAATGGTTCAATAAGTTTTAAGTTCATTTTTTCCGGCAGCCCACCAACATTATGATGGGTTTTGATAGTTACTGAGGCTCCTTTTACGGATACCGATTCTATTACATCGGGATATAAAGTTCCCTGTACCAGAAATTCTGCGTTTTCAATTTTCTTAGCTTCTTCTTCAAACACTTCAATAAAAGTATTGCCAATTATTTTTCTCTTTCTTTCAGGATCAGAAATGTTTTTTAATTTTTCTAAAAATTTATCTGATGCATCAATATGAATGTAATTAAGATTCAGTTTTTCCTTAAAGACTTTTCCAATTTCATAACTTTCATTTTTTCTCATCAATCCTGTATCAATGTGGATACAAATGAGATTATCACCGATTGCCCTTTTAACCAGTACAGCAGCTACCGTTGAATCTACTCCGCCGCTTAACGCACAGATAACCTTTGAGTTACCCGTTTTTTCCTTTATCTCTTCAATACTTTTATCGATAAAATTTTGCGATGTCCAGTCACCTTTGCAATTACAAACATCGAACAAAAAATTATGAATTATTTTTTTTCCTTCTTCCGTATGTACAACTTCAGGATGAAACTGTACTCCGTAAATTTTATTTTCCTCATCGTCAACTGCACAAATCGGTGAATGATCTGATTTTCCTGTAATCCTAAAACCTTTTGGGAGTTCTGTCAGATAATCACCATGGCTCATCCAGACTTTTGATGAGCTTGACAAATCATTTAGTAATTTGGAATTTGTAACAACGTTAAGGATTGCTTTTCCGTATTCCCTGTCCGTAGCCGGTTCAACCTTGCCTCCGAATTTCTTACAAATTAATTGTAAGCCATAACAGATTCCGAGTATTGGTATTTTAGATTTTAATATCCGCTGATCAATATCAGGAGCTCCATCATCATAAACGCTCATTGGACCGCCGGATAAAATAATACCAACAGGATTTAGATTTGTTACTTCTTCGTAGGTTATCAGGTGTGAATGAATTTCGGAGTAAACATTAGCTTCCCTTACTCGTCTTGTTATCAATTGAGTGTACTGGGAGCCAAAATCGATTATAAGTATTTTTTCTTTATGCTGCATAAAATCTGGTCTGTTTAAAATAGAAAACAAAATTCAGATAATCCGAATTTTGTTTTCAAAACCAAATAAATATTTAGCTATTGGCCTATTAAAGCTCTGTAAGCTGCTGCATCCAGCAAATCATCAAGTTCCGATGGATTTGTGATCTCAGCTTTTATCATCCATCCTTTGCCGTATGGATCTGAATTAACAGTTTCAGGAGAATCTTTTAGTGATTCGTTAAGCTCGATTACTTTTCCTGAAAAAGGAGCGAATATATCACTTACAGTTTTTACGGCTTCAATTGTTCCAATAGATGAACCTTTTGAAAATTCTGATAATGATGGATCAATATCGATATAGACTACATCTCCAAGTTCTCCCTGTGCATAGTCTGTTACTCCAATTGTACCGATGTTGCCTTCGACTAGAACCCATTCGTGTTCTTTAGTATATTTTAGATTTTCTGGTATGTTCATTTTATCCTCAAAAAAATTTTTCTATAGAATAATTAATTATCTGCATTAAACTTTTCAAGAAAACCGGTATCAAAGTTACCGGATATAAATCTTGGATCTTCTAAAACTTTTAGATGGAATGGAATTGTGGTTTTAATTCCTTCTATTACAAACTCCTCCAATGCTCTCTTGCCTCTTGCAATAGCCCTTTCACGAGTCTTGCCCCAAACTATTAGCTTGGCTACCAAAGAATCATAGTGAGGAGGGATAGTATATGATTGATAAACGTGTGAATCCACTCTAACACCAAATCCACCCGGCAAATTTAACGAAGTTATCTTACCTGGTGATGGTCTGAAATTATGTTCAGGATCTTCTGCATTTATTCTGAATTCAATTGAATGCCCAAATGGCGGTTGAGGAGGAGTATCAATCTTATGTCCGCTTGCTACCAGTATTTGCTGCCTGATTAGATCAACATTGTAAACAGATTCTGTAACAGGATGCTCTACCTGAATTCTTGTATTCATTTCCATAAAGTAAAAATTCTTATGCTTATCCAGCAAAAACTCAATAGTACCAGCACCAAGATAATTAACAGATTTTGCACCAAGTACGGCTGTATCTCCCATTCTTTGGCGAAGTGCTTCATCCAAAGCAGGAGAAGGTGATTCTTCTATTAATTTCTGATGACGTCTCTGAACAGAGCAATCGCGCTCACCGTAATGATAAACATTACCGTGCTTATCACCCATAACCTGTATTTCTACGTGGCGTGGATTCTCCAGAAACTTTTCGATATACACATCCGGATTTCCAAAAGCAGCTTCTGCTTCCGTTTGTGCAGTCTGAAAAGCTTTTTCAAAATCTTTTTCTTCCCAAACAATACGCATACCTTTTCCACCACCGCCTGCAGAGGCTTTAACAATTACAGGAAATCCTATTTGGTGGGCAATTTTTATAGCTTCACTTATTTCTTTTACAACTCCATCACTGCCGGGTATTACGGGTACTCCGTTTTTCCTCATTGTATCTTTTGCAAAGGATTTATCACCCATTGCTCTGATCATTTCAGGAGAAGGACCAATAAAAGTTATGTTAGATTCCTGACAGATTTCAGAAAAGTCGGCATTCTCTGCCAAAAAACCGTAACCGGGATGAATTGCATCTGCACCAGTGATTTGTGCAGCTGAAATTATAGATGGAATTTTTAAATAACTTTCTTTTCCTAAAGCAGGACCAATGCAAACTGCTTCATCTGCAAAAGTAACATGCAAAGAATCACGGTCAGCTTCTGAGTAAACAGCAACTGTTTTGATTCCAAGCTCTTTACAGGTTCGGATAATTCTAAGTGCGATTTCGCCGCGGTTGGCAATTAATATTTTATTAAACACAATCTTTCAGACTTTATGATAAATTAACTTGCTTTGATTAAGAACAAAGGCTGACCATATTCTACTGGTTTTCCGTTCTCAACCAATATTTTTTCTATCGTACCGTTCACATCAGATTCAATCTCATTCATAAGTTTCATTGCTTCAACTATGCATAGTACAGAACCAACAGAAACTGAATCACCGACCTGCACATAAGCATCTGCATCGGGAGCGGGCGCTCTGTAAAAGGTTCCAACAATTGGTGATTTTATTTCGTGCAATCCTGTCTGAACAGTTTCTTCAGCAGCTTTTTTATCCTCCGAAACTACCGATGCTGCTGAATAAGGTGCAGCAAATGCAGGAGCAATATTTGCTTGCGGCATTGTTAAGTTTTGAGTAACACGCACTTTTTTTGCAAGCTTTATACGAACACCATTTTCTTCAACTTCAAGATCTGTAACCTCGCTGGCTTCCAGAATTTTGATAAGTTTTTTTATGTGATTTAAATCCATTTTATTTCCTTCTTTTAGGATTTTACTCTTTCCACATATTCACCAGTGCGGGTATCTACCTTAAGCAGATCATCCACATCAATAAACAGAGGAACATTTACAGTGGCACCTGTTTCCAGCTTTGCAGGCTTGAAGGCATTTGTTGCGGTGTTTCCTCTAAAGCCGGGTTCTGTTTCAATAACTTTTAGATAAGCAAATATTGGGGGTTCAACGGTTATAATTTCATCTCCGTTGAATAATATTTCTACTTCTTCGCTTTCTTTTAGAAACTCAACTGCATCACCAAAAAGTTGAACAGGAACATTAATCTGCTCGTAAGTTTCATTATCCATTAAAACTAAAAAATCTCCTTCACGGTAGAGATATTGAAATTTTTTTCTTTCAACTCTTATTATTTCAACCGATTCACCTGATCTGAATGTGTTATCTAGTACCTTACCTGTCTTAAGATTTTTAAGTGTGCTTCTTACAAATGCCCCACCCTTACCCGGTTTTACGTGCTGGAATTCCACAATCACATACGGATCGTTTTTGAATTTAATAATAAGTCCATTCCTGAAATCTGAAGTATCAGCCATAATCCTATAATTTTGTTGTGAAAAAATGACGCGAAAAAATAGAGATAGAAGCCCTCAAAGTCAAGAAACGATTTTTATTGGTTTTTAACAAAAAACCGTGAATTTCTTCACGGTTTTTATTAAAAATGAGTCAAAATTGCTCAATTCAGCATAGAAAGGTATCTATCAACCTGAACGTTTGCAGCTGAGGTTTTATACTGCTCTTTAATTGTTTTAAGGAGATCTTTTGCTTCATCCTTATCCCCTGCTTCAATAAAGTTGATTGAAGCCTGAAGTAAATAATCCGGATTAAGCACATTAGTTTTCGAAACTCTTGAAGCTTTAACATACAATTCAGCAGCTTCTTTATAATTGCCCTGTGCAGATTTAATGCCTGCCCGTCCTGCTAAAGCTGCCGCCTGAAAAATATCAATATCGCCGCTGTAGTCTTCATAATATTTTAATGCTTCATCAGTTTTACCTAATCCTGCGTAGCTGTTAGCAAGATAAATTTTTGCAATTTCACCGTTCTCAGTGCTACCGTAGTCTTGCACAATTTTCTTTAGCCCGAGCACGTTTTTGTCTTGCATTCCTTCAACAGCCTCAAGATATGCACCCATATCATACAAATCCATAACTTTGGCTAAGTGAGTTCCTGCCTCTTCATTAAGATTACTGCGATAATTTGAGTAAAGAATAATTGCAATAATTACAACAGCAACAGCTCCTGCATACATCAAAATTTTGTTTTTATACTCTTCAAAAAAGGTTTGTGACTTGTAGTAAAGTTCTACCAGCTTATCTTGTTTTATTTCTTTGCGTGTAAGCTTTTTCTTTTTGGTTAACATTCAACTTCCTGTAAATAATATTCAAAAAAAGTGTTGGTAAATTTAACACTAAAAGTGTTTATGTTCCAAAGGGGTAAATAAACTATCAAAATCCATATCTCGTTAAACTGCTGGTATGGAGCAAAGTATATTTGAATAAAGGTAGCCGCAGACTTTATGGGTCTGTTGCACAACTAATAAAAGTCACTCTGAACTGGTTTCAGAGTCGCTATTTAGAACATATTGCGCCTTTTGATTCTGAAATAAATTCAGAATGATACTTGTGCAACAGACCCTTTATGTCTGCGGAAAATAACTATAAACTCAAGCTAAAGTTCGTGGCTACAATTGCTTATTATAGTTCTCGGAAAAGCCATTGGTCCGTTACTGCTGAATAATTAAAACTGCTGCCACGGTACAGCCGTGACAGCGTGGAAAATTGTTAATTTTCACGTATTATTTGCAAATTTAGTAAGTACGCCCGGCAGGATTTGAACCTGCAACCTTTGGAACCGGAATCCAACATTCTATCCAATTGAACTACGGGCGCATTGTGATGTGTAATAGTTAAATGTTTTTACCTCCCAAATATAACCATAAATGAATATTATGATTCAGCCGGGTTAAAATTTTATCATTGGACTATCATCTCTAAAATCAAAACAATAAAACTGCATCTGGTGTTAGAAAGTATAATGATTTTTATACGATTATTAATTCACGAATAAAACTATTTTAGAATATATTTGATAGTAATTTTTTATTTATCTAAAAATATAAATCATTTTATGAAATTATTTTTTCTACTCTTGTTAAGTATATCCCAAATCGTTTTGATTAATGATCATTCATTTGCTCAGGGATTTCTGCATAGGCAGGATAAAAAAATTGTTGATGGCTCTGGACAGGAAATATTGCTTAAAGGAATTGGGCTTGGTGGATGGCTGGTACAGGAAGGTTATATGCTTCAGACTTCCGGGTTTGCAAATGCACAATGGGAAATCAGAAAAAAAATATCTGATCTGGTTGGTGAAGCAAATACTGAATTATTTTATGAGAAGTACAGAAGTAATTTTATAAGAAAGATTGATATTGATTCTATCAAAAGCTGGGGATTTAATTCAATCAGACTTCCGATGCATTATAATCTTTTTGCAATTAATTCAAATCCACCTGTGTTTTTAGAAAAGGGTTTTCAAATAATAGATTCGCTTTTAAGCTGGTGTGAGGATAATCAGATCTATCTTATACTTGATCTGCACGCAGCACCGGGAGGACAGAGCAACGAGAATATCAGTGATTACAATCCGGCATTCCCTTCATTGTGGCAAAGCGAACAGAATAAATCTCTTACTGTTAAGATATGGCGTAAGATTGCGGAACGATACAAAGATAAACAATGGATTGGAGGTTATGATTTAATAAACGAACCTAAATGGGAGCTCCCACCGAATAATCAACCGCTTAGAGATTTATATATCAGAATAACCGATACAATCCGCGCTGTTGATAATAATCATATCATTTTTATTGAAGGCAACTGGTACGCAACAGACTTTAACGGTTTAACTCCACCGTGGGATGATAATATGGCTTACAGTTTTCATAAATACTGGAGCGGAAATACTCAATCATCCATACAATATCTTTTGGATTTAAGAAATAACACTAACAGACCGCTGTGGTTGGGTGAAACGGGAGAAAATTCAAATAAGTGGTTTGTTGATTGCGTAAAACTTATGCAGACCAACAACATTGGATGGGCGTGGTGGACGCACAAAAAAATCGAATCAATTTCTGCACCTCTTTCTTCTTACAAATATGCAATCTATCAATTGCTGTTAAACTATTGGAACGGACAGGGAGCAAAACCTTCTGAATCAATTGCAATGAATGGATTAATGACTCAGGCAGATTACTTATTATTAGAAAATTGTTTCTTCAGAAAAGATTACATTGATGCACTAATGCGTCAACCTTCATCAACTGCCATTATTCCTTTCGCTGAAAATTTAATTCCCGGAACAATCTATGCGACCAACTATGATATGGGACAATTTGGTTATGCTTATAATGATGCAGATTATCAGAACATAAGCGGATCAACATATAATTCCGGCTGGAGTTACAGGAATGATGGAGTTGATATCGAATCCTGTCTGGATTTTTCTTCGAATGGATATAATGTTGGTTGGATTTCTTCAGGCGAGTGGTTAAAGTTTACTGTTAACGTTACTCAAACAGGTCTTTACGATATTTCATTTAATTTGGCAGCACAAAATTCGGGCGGCAAAATTCTGGTTGCTGTGGATGGGCAATATCTTCCCTCAACAATAGATGTTCCTGCAACAGGCGGCTGGCAGAATTGGAATTCTTATCTTGTAAAAGATATTTACTTAACAGCCGGTCAACATACTTTAATGACTCAGTTTATTAATGGTGGATTTAATTTTAGCTCGATGGAATTTACTCTAACAACCACGGATGTTGAAGAAGAAAACAACATTCCACTCACGTTTGAATTAGAACAAAATTATCCCAATCCATTCAATCCAGGCACTACTATAAGTTGGCAGTCGCCAGTCAGCAGTTGGCAAACATTAAAAGTCTATGATATTCTTGGTAATGAAGTTGCCACACTAGTGAATGAATACAAGCCTGCGGGTAATTATGAAGTGATTTTTGATGCAAGCAATTTACCAAGCGGAATTTACATTTATAGAATAATGGCAGGAGATTTTATTCAGTCCAAAAAAATGATTTTAATTAAATAGTTTGATTAAAACTACCTGATTTACTTCTTTAAAGTTATTATTTGACTAGTGGCTGGTTTATTATTTAACTGATTTAAAATTTTTATACCTGCTTTTGCCGATAAATCAATTAGTCCCCCGTTAGCTACAAAATTCTTATAATTTGTGTAGTGTTCTTTTCCGGCAAGATATTCCACAACTTCATTTAGAAAATTCCAGAATCCTTTTTTAACAGGAACCAGGTAATCACCAATTATTATTTCATCTGCTATTTGTGCCATCTCTTTAAGTAATACCAATCTTTCTTCTGGATTAACTTCGTGTATTACGTAAGTCATTACTGCATAATCAAAATGCTGATTTTCAGACATCAGATTAGAGAGATTAGTATGGTGAAATGTTATTCGGTTATTTGGTTTTTTAAGCAGATTTGATTTTGCTCTGATAATATTTTTTTCAGATAGATCAATTCCCACAACTTTTTCAACTTTATCAGCAACAAGAAAAGAAAATCTTCCTGTACCGCATCCAACATCAATTATTGTAGAATCTGGTTTTATAATTTTCTTTATCTCATTAAACATTCTATCCTGATTCGGAGCAATCAGAGTATCGTAAAACCAACCATCGTACCAATGATTTTTATTATACTGCATTTGATAAAATCAATTAATTAATTCTGGTTCGGGGATTTCTTTTTTAAGATTATTTATGTACTCAGCAGCACTTAAAGCAGCAATAGTTCCATCTGCAACAGCAGTTGTTACTTGCCTGTACCTTTTTTGAATAGAATCGCCAGCTGCAAAAACTCCGGGCAAATTTGTTTTCATATCTTTATCAACAACAATTTCTTTCCATTGATTGAGTTCTAAAATACCCTCTAATGATTCTGTATTCGGAACATAACCAATAAAGATAAACACACCGTCAATCGGTACTGTAGTTATTTCTTTTGTTGCCTGATGCTGGATCTTTACTGATTGTAATTTTTCATCACCAATAAACTCAATGATTTTAGATTCCATTATGAAATTAATCTTTTCATTTTGCTTTGCTTCATCAACATAGTGCTCAAATGCCTGAAAGTGATCGAACTGATGAACAATAGTAACTTTTGAAGCATACTTTGTAAGAGAAACAGCCTCTTCGAGAGCAGAATTTCCACCGCCAACCACAATGATCTTTTTATCCTGAAAAAAATCACCATCGCAGGTAGCACAATAAGAAATTCCTTTACCTTTAAAGGTATCTTCACCAATTGCACCTAAAGTTCTGGATCTTCCACCGGTTGCGATTATAACTGCATCGGAAGAAAAAACATCTTTATTGTTAATCTCAACTTTTTTTACCACACTGGTTAAATCAAATCCTGTAATCCTAATATTTGATTTAATAACACATCCGAATTTTTGAGCCTGGGATTTCATCGTCCTGGCTAACTCGTATCCACTAATGTTTTCAACTCCGGGATAGTTAGCAATCTCGTGAGTTAAAACCATTTGCCCGCCGACTGCTCCTTCATTAAGAATTAAAGTTTTTATTTTAGCACGAGAGAGATAAATGCCTGCTGTTAATCCTGCGGCTCCGGCACCAATAATTATAACATCAAAATGATTATCCATTGTTTCTCCGATAACATAAATGGGATGGAACACAATCTATTAAATGAAAAGATTGTGTTCCTTCAACAAAATTATTTTTCAGCTGTTTCTTTTACGTTTTCTGTAAAATACTGATCCAGGATTGAAGTAATTTGATCTCTGGACTGAATGCTGCTTGTTGCTTTAACAACTTTACCATTTTTATAATAAATTGTAAAAGGTAAACCCTGAAATCCTCTTGCTTCGGGTAAATTACGAATTACTTTTGCATCCGGTAAATCAAATTCCATATCAGCAAATTTTACATTTGGATATTCTGCTTCAAGTTCTTCCATAATTTCATAAACAGGAATGCACATTGGTCCCATTCTTCCGCAGCATATCATAACATTTTCATTATTGTTAATAATTTCAGAATGTTCTTTTTCTGAAAGTAAGTGTGTGAGATTTGTCTTTAACATATTTGTTCCTTCTTTATTATTAAAATTTAATCTTCAACTACTGCAAGTATATCAGATCTTTGTAAGATTCTGAATTCTTTACCATCTATTTCGATTTCATCACCGCCATATTTAGCAAACAGTACTTTATATCCTGCTTTAATTTTTTCATTTAGATCTTCATCGGTGCCAACAGCAACTACCAAACCCACTCTTGGTTTTTCTTTAGCTGTATCAGGAATAATTAATCCAGAAGAAGTTTTTTCTTCTGCAGGCATTAGTTCTAACAATACTCTGTCATCTAACGGTTTAATTTTCATTTTTAACTCCATTAATCTTTTATGTTTAACATTTGGTTTATTTTAGGTCTGTCGAAACCAATAATTGGTTTGTTATTTATCAGAATAACCGGCACGCCCATCTGTCCGGTTCTGCGCATCATATCGCGTGCAGCAGACTGATCTCTTGAAACATCAACATCTGTAAAACGGATATTTTTTTCTCTGAAGTATCTCTTTGCCTGATTACAAAAAGTACAGGTCGGTGTAGAAAATACAATTACTTTTGGTTGTGAAGTTGTCATATCGATTACCAGAAATTTTATTTTTTGTAAAAGTATGATTCAGAGATAAAAGAAAGGTTTCAGGTGCAGTTCTGTCAGTAAGAAAAAAATCTTACCTGAGTGATAAAATTTTTATCCAATGAAAAGTTAAAAGTATCTGTTAGATTTATATTGAAATGAATTACTTAGAATGACTAAACATTAACACGAATATGATTTGAATAAATCCATGCACGATTTTCAAAGAAAACTTCAACACGGTAAACACCTTTTTTATTAACGAGAAATTCAGCACCCAGACCGGATTCTGTTTCAACTATATGTCCATTTCTCAGCAATTTTATAAAAGCATTTTTACCGGGGATTAAAACTTTTAGAACTACATTTTTATGCTCGGGAACAACATCTCCCATTTGATATTTTTTTCCATTGGCTTCTGCATAAAATCTAAAACCTTTTGATTCCGATACATAATCATTTGCAACAAAGCATCTGCCATCTTTTAATGCATTGTAGATTTGCCATTTTGCAATTTCAACTTCTTTAGTGCTTTTCCCCTTTTTTACTGGTTGATTCAACAACACGTGAGTACGAATTGATTTAAATAAAACTTTATAAGGAAATATTTCAACTTCTAAAAAGCCAACAAGATTATATTTATGCGCGTGAGCATCAATGCCGCCAATACCGACAACTTTTCTTTTGTAATTAAGTTCGTCCCATACTTTTAAAGTTTCTTTTGGTGGTGCAACAATAGTTCTTAATGGATGAAGAAAAGATCTGTACTTATTTTCTTCGGTTAAATTTTCAACCCACTCGGACATGTGATTCCAGATTTCTATTCCGGTAAAATCATCCGTATCCCATTCAGTCCATGGATAAGCAGGATGTTCTTTATGTTTACGTTTTTCATGAGGATGAGCTAGAAATCCAATTCCTTCCAGTTCTTTTACTTTTGCCACATATTTTTTTGCTGGTGTGCGGGTTGAAAAAGCTTCGTTTATTCCAAATGCTAGATAATGATTTTTATTTTCCTTATCGTTTATCTCAACTCCTACCAGAAGTAAAGTATTGCCATACCATTTTTCATAACCTTCATTTAATGCCCTCAGAGTGTTATGATCGGTAAGGATTATGTAATCTAAACCAACCTCATCTGCAAACTTTGCTATATCAGTTACTTCACCCGTTCCATCAGAAAAAGTGGAGTGCATATGTATCGCGCCAATGTACTCGTGCATTTTGATTTATCTCTTGTTGAAGCAAAAATATGGATAATTATTTTAGAAGGAAAGGATTAACGACAAGTAGAATTATCAAAATCGGGTTGTTAAATCAAGTAATATTCTGTTGTATGTTTTTTCAGCTTCAAAAACTCCTTCATAGCCTATCGAAAATGAGAAGGGGCGAAACGCAAAAGTCGAAAAATTTATCAACAAAGCTTTCTCTTCTAGTTTCGAAGAATTATTTAAAAAGGAATAATCCGTTTTTCTCAGCCCTACAGAAAAATCAGATTGAAGTACAGTTAAATATTTACTGAGATTAAAGGAGTAAACATATCCATCAACATAGCTGCTTTGTAGTCTGTTAAAATCAGCCATTGCTGATGCATCCAATATTGGAATATTGTTGAAAGAAAGACTTCCCCCGTAATTGTCACTTGGTCTTGAATCTGACTTACTGTAACGATATCCATATTGTAATGTTAAGTATATACTATTCCATGGTCTGATGATTGTTCTGGCTCTAAATCCCTGACGAGTTTCATTCTCTAAGATACTGTCCACAAGTGATTTAAATGTTTCGTAATAAATAATATTTTTTCTGGCATCATAGGATAAACTAAATGATAATTCTTCAATCGGAGTATATCTGGCGGACAAATAGAGAGATGTTAAACTAAAATTACTTTCCGCAGAGCCATTTTCCACTTTATATATATCTATCTCAGTTGATGCAAATAAATTTGTCTTATTTATTAAGTTATTGTTGTGTTGAAAGTATACAAACCTTCTATCTGTTTTAAAGTCATTAGTCTGCTCAAAGTAGGCTAAAGTATTTTCCATTGCATTACTACCTACTTGATCGGTTCTATTCAAATAAATACCGTACTCAAATAGTTTAGTGTTTATCCCAAAATTATAAAAATCAGGTCTGGAGCCAGCAACTAATCCGATCGTAAGAAATGGAAAAGATTTCTGAAACTGAACTCCATCTACGACGCTGATATTAGTAATTTTTCTGTTAAGATATCTACCAATCCATATGATTGTGGATTCATCAAATTCATATTTTAAATTAAGATCATAAATCTTCAAAGCACTGGACAAATCTTTTGAGACTTCTGCCCAATCTTCAACACGATATGCAAAAAAAGCATAAGAAGAAAAAGATAAACCGGAACCACCAATTTTATCAAATCCAAACGTTAAAGAATGTCGCCATCTTAAGTAATCATACTTTTTATCTAAATTTGAAAACCCAGCATAAGATTGAACCGAGTATCTGCCTGAAATTATATTATCTCTGGTAATAGTTTGTCTGGTGGAATTAATTGTTGACTCCTGAATCGTAACGACATTGATCGTTGATTCCAAATTAAGAGTATCGGATTCCGGAATAATGGTGTTTTCTTTAGTCTTGTACCTGGCATAAACAACCATATCTTTCTTAAAGTTATCATTATTTATCTTTTCACAAGCTGCGGATGAGGAAGAGATATGTTTAACAATTAAAGCTGATAATAGTTTGTTTTTTGATTTAGTATAAAGAGTATCTCCTTCACTAATGCCCTTTGTATTATCAAAATTCACGTAAATGAATTGTGAAGAAGTATATCCAACTTTGCCTTCTTTGATTTCATTATTGCTAATTTGTGAGAACATAAAAGGTGTTAAAGCTAAAAATGAAAGTATAAGATATTTTACTCTTAAGAGTGAATTTATTTTTCTGATCAGATAACTCATCTGTTATTTAATCCCAATTGTTTGTTGTATGGCAATTCCAACAGTCTGTCCTGTCACCAGGTTTATGTTTATCCAAAAATTTATTTAGATGACAGCTTAAGCATTGAGGTTTATAACCAGTTTCAGAATGACATTGGTTACAACTCACCTTACTATGCTTACTTGAGATTGGGAAAAAGCTATGATTAAAGGTTGCGCCAGACCAACTATTCATGTTATGACATTGCAAACAATCGTGGGAGAGATTCTGTGATTGATGCGGAGGATTATTTGCAGAATTAAAATCTGTTGCGTGACAATCATAGCACAATTTGGGCGTTGTGTTATAGTTTCCCTTATGACAGTCATTACAGTTTTTGATTAAAGCGTGCGCACCTACAAGCGGAAAATAATTATTATGTAATGGGAATAATGCCGGATTCCAACCCGGATTCGTTGTATGACAACTTTCGCAATTTGTTGGAAGAGAAATAGCAACATGATTTGGATTTATTGTCTGCTGAAAATCGGTTTGATGACACGAGACACAATCGGTTGAAATACCACTGTATCCGCCAGTATGACAACTTGCACAGCTTACCTGAATATGACTTCCAGTTAAAGGAAATCCACTTTGGTTATGATCAAATTTTGCCCCATCCCAGCCTGAAGTCGAGTGGCACTGAGTACAATCTTTCGGATAATTTTGAAGAACATGATTTGGATCGGAAACTGACTGATAATCATTCTGATGACATGAGTAACAATCTGTTGACGTACCAGTGTATCCGGTTTTATGACAATCATTGCACTTTACATTTATATGTTTTCCAGTTAAAGGAAATTGTGTAAGGTTATGATTAAAACTTGCAGGTGACCAAGCAGTAATTGAATGGCAAACATAGCAGGTAGTCGGCAGCCCGGTAGAAATATGATTTGGATTTACAGTAGTCTCAAAGCTTGTTTTATGGCAAACGTAACATTCAGTACTTAATCCCTCAAAAGTATTGGTCTTATGACAGGAATAACAGCTTGGAAGTGCATGACCTCCCACCAAAGGGAAAAAGCTGTGGTTAACATTGCTTGCATTCCATACAAATGAATTAATGCTATGACACTCCTGACATTCTTTAGAAAAGTTTGCTGTTATGTGATTAGGTGAGATAGCAAAATTATAATCATCAGAGTGACAAGCGAAACAATCGACATTTAGAACATCAAATTTTAATTCCGGGTAAGAATTGTGGCACTGTGAACAATCTGCAAGTTTATGCGCTCCCAGCAATGGAAATCTACTAAATTGATGAACGCGGTTAATATCTTTCACAATCCACGATGTTGGAGAGTGACAGTTTGAGCAGTCAAATCCTACAGTCCCCTGATGAATATCATTATGACAGGAGTTGCAATCTTTACCTGCCTGATTAAAAACCAGGTTTAAATGACAAGATTTACAATCTACATTCTGATGCTGACCAATTAAATTGAATTTAGTGCCAGAATGATTAAATGATATTTTAACCGAATCCACTTTCCATGTATCAGATTGATGACAGACAGAACAATCTATTTCTAAATACTTACCGTGTGGTGATTGTGCAAAAATGTTAGCACAAACAAATATTAAAATTATTTGGAATGACAGGATGCGCATTTAAAATCTTTTAGTTTATAAATTATATATGAAATGCCGTTTTCAAATTGTTTAGGATGACACTTTGAACACTCAAGCTTTTTATGAGCACCTTCAGTTGAAAATTTAGCTTTGCTATGATCAAACTTATCTGCTTTCCAACTATTGAATGAGTGACATTTTTCACAGTTGTTTTCTTCATCTGAATTAAACTGTCCAAAGTGAATATCCTTATGACATTGAACACAATTTTTATTTAATGATTTAAATCGAAACTCTTTTTTGCTATCTGTAATCGGATAATGACATGCTGAGCAGCTTACTGCCTGATGTTTCCCTGATAAAACAAAATCCGTGCTGTTGTGATTAAATGTAATCGTGCTCCAATTTTTAAACTGATGACAGGATTCGCACTTATTTTCCGGAAAGAATTTCTCAGAAATTTCTGTTCCATGAACATTTGTGTGACAATTCTGACACCTGTTTCCGATATTCTTAAACTTCCATGCATTCTCTTTATAATGACATTGATTACAAGGTAGAGCAAGGTGACTTCCATCCAGTTTATAAATTCTCTCATGTTTTTCAATAGTAAAAGACGAAGGAGAAAATCCATTTTCAGAATGACAAGAATTACAATCAACCGTCAAACCATTTTTAGTAAATTCCCCTTTATGATAATCAGAATGACAGTCCGTACACTTTGCAAATACAAGTTTATTGCTATAAGATCCTTTATGGCAGTCATTACATTTTACAATCTGGTGCCTTCCAACTAAAGGGAATTTAGTTTTAGCATGATTAAAGGTCTTTTTGTTAATTATATTAAAAGCGTTTTCAATATGACAGGATTTGCAATTGGGACCAAATGCGCCCATATGAACATCTTTATGGCAAGATGAACAATTAGAAAAACTTAATCCATTGAATTTAATAGTTTCTTTACCGTTCTTAATTTCTTTGGGGTGACATTTTGAGCATTCAACTTTTTCATGAGCTCCATTTAATTTGAACCTGGAATTTCTGTGATCAAAATGTACTGCTTGTTTAAATTTTTCTGTTGAGTGGCAACTGGCACAATCTTTACTCAAACTATTTTGATGATAATCTTCGTGGCAGGTGATGCATTTTTGATCCAAACCTAAATAAGTTTTGCCTCGTTTCTTCAATTTAGAATCAGAAATGAACTTCGATTGATGACAATCTTTGCATTCTGATTTAGAATGAGCACCGGTTAACTTAAATCCACTTTTATTATGTTCAAATCCATCCGGATTAAAATTAATTATTCTAAAATTTCTTCCGTGATGCTCATTATGACAAGAGAAACATTCTTTATTTTTCACTTCGGTGGAAGAATGGTAACCTCTGTTGGAAGTAACCAATTGTTTAATCTCATTATGACATTCGAGGCATTTTGAACTTAATACTTTTTTCCCGATCTCATGGCATTTAGTACAGTTGCTCATTCCTTCAAGCGAAGAATGCGCATTTGTCAAGTCCCCAGGTGATATCTGGGCAAAAATCGGGAATGTAAAGAGTAATATGAAAATTATATTTTTCAAATAATCACTTATGAGTTAAAATTGCATCACCAAATTTTTTTGTAATCTTTATACCTACCTCTTCCAGAAATTTTGTTGGTAAGATTCCACCAGCCAAAATATAAGTCAAATCATTTTTCAAGTTTAATTTTTCTTCCCTGTCATTAAAAGCAATCACAACACTGTCCGCTAAAATCTCATTAACAATAGAATTAAAAAGAACTTTTATTTTTTTCTTTCTGATATAATTATTTATTCGCTCATAATTTTTGGGTTTTAATCTTGTAAACGTATCTCCCCTATAACTAAGTGTTACTCTATTATTTTCATCTGCAAGTAACATTGCAGATTCAATTGCTGAATCACCCCCGCCGACAACAAGTATATGCTTATTATGAATTAACTCTGGTTCAATTAATCTATAATAAACATTTTCTCGATCTTCACCGGGAACACCTAATTTTCTAGGTGAACCTCTTCGGCCAATTGCTAACAACACACCTCGTGAGGAATAATGGCTCTTGCTGGTTTTTACGATGAAATAATTATCCTGTTTAACAATCTCCTCAACTTTTTCGTACTCATTTATGGCTATTTTATTTCTTTCTAAAACCGATTTCCAGAGATCTAAAAGTTCTCCTTTGCTTGTTTCAAAGAGTTTAATCTTGCCCCAGAGTGGAAGATCCATCGGTGAGGTCATTACAACCTTTGCTCGTGGAAAATTATAGACCGTTCCTCCTAATGAATCTTGTTCAAGAGTTATAAATTTCAAGTTATTTTTTTCAGCAGTAAGTGAAGCTGATATTCCAGCAGGTCCGGCTCCAATAATAACTAAATCAAACTGTGCATTTGAAGAGTTATAGTTTTTTTTGATGAAGTTTTCCACAGCTTGTTTTCCTTGTTCAACGGCATTTTTTATCAAACCCATACCACCCAATTCACCAGCGATAAAAATGCCTGGAATATTTGTTTCAAAATCCTGAGATACATGGGGTAACTCAACACCTCTTTTCTCAGTACCCATGCATAATGTAATAGCTTCAACAGGACAGGCATGAAAACAGGCACCGTGCCCAACACACCTTGATGCATTAATCACTTGCGCTCTGCCATTACTAAATCCTATAATATCGAGTTCAGGACAGGCTTTTATACAAGCACCGCTTCCAATGCACATATTGGGGTCAATTACAGGATGAAGTGAGACTGGCTCGTGGAATCCCCACTCTTTTGCTTTACGTAATTTTTCTTCTGTTTTGAGAGATGTTGTTTTATTCTTTTTTAGATAGACGTAAAAAATTACTACCAAAAGTAAAAATGATATGGTGTAAGCAATAGTATTTTCAATTAATTGTTCGATTTTCGCAAATAATCCAAATGTTGATAATTGATAAGTGCTAAATATTTACAAAAACTATTCCTATACAGAAACAACTTTTGACAAAGTTTTAAATTGCTGGAGATATTAACCCAATTTTAAGGATTTTAGGAATGAAATTGGAATTTATCTTTCTGATTAAGCTCTAGAATTAGAAAAATATTAAAAAATCCACCTATAGCCAAAGGCAATTGTAACAGCAATGTGTATTATCATAATTAAAAACATTACTATCGCAAAAGGTAAATGAGCTATGTGCCAATATCGGAAAAGGCTTTGCATTGTTCTTAACATACCTAGCCTTCGAGAAAGAATTATTTCGGCTTGAGCCTTATTAATCAATTCTTTTCTTCTATATTTTGAGAATCCCGCACGAATCACATTTTTTTTAAGTTTGAATAAAAACTTTCTAATTCTAATTGAATCTTTTAACCAAAATATTAAGGATTCAAGCAAGTCAATTGATTTATATCTTTCCGGAGACGCAAGTTCATCGAGCTCATCAAGTAATCTGGAATCAAAAAGCATTTCATTATGCAGCTTTGCCTGAAGTTCCTGTCTCATGGAAATCAAATCTTTGATATCTATTTCTTTACCCTGAATTGTCCTTGGAATCTGCAAATAAATAAACCTTCCTATCACTCCGCTTAAAACAACCAAAACCATACTCCAGAAACTAATGGAAACTATACCACCGAATTTAAATGCAGTATGATATAAAACCAGAATAGGTCCTACTGTACATAAAAAAATATGAAGTTCTAACCAATGTTTAAGATAACCAAATGTAAAAAGTTTTCGCGATCTTTTTCTGATCATATAAATTACTACACCTAAAATCATCATCAGTGTCCCAACGATCCCGAATCCGTGTCCCCAAGTTCCACCAGGCTCTAAAGATGAGTGCTTTGGATCAAAAAATCTTTCTTCAATTGGTGTGGTATAATATTGATACCCATTAAGTGCTAATAAAAGTAATACAAGAAATCCAACGATAAAAAAACTTCCAACATATACTTTATGTAATTTTTTATCCATAATTGTTTAAAAGGATTTTTGATTGGAAAAATGGTTTGTGCAATAATAAAATGGGTCTCATTGAGACCCCAATTTATTATTCATCATTAAGCTGAATGAGAGTTGAGTACTTTGTCGATTTATCGATTGCCATATCGCCAATTTTATCGATGAGTATATTAATTCGCTCATCATTCATGTCATCGAAAGCTTCATAAGCTTCCATAGAGGAAAAAGTGTAAAGCTCCTGAAAATTATTAGGCTTTCCTTTAACTTCATAAACAGCGTATGATTCAAGACCATCTGCCTTTAATAGATTCTTTAGTTCTCTAACTACTTTAAAGAACTCATCTCTTTTTTCATTCTCAATTTCATATTGAATAGAGAAAAGTACTTTTGACATTTTTACTCCGCATATTAAATAAATAAATTTTCTTCAAAAGATCCGCTAAAAATAATTTTTGCAGGACCCGTAATTGAGGGATTTTTTACCCTCTGATTTTCTACTTCAAAATTAACTATCAGTTTATCTCCACCAAAAGTTTTTAAAGTAATTGGTGGAATAAGTTTATCTGTAACAGAACAAATTATAGCCGCCGCAACCGAACCGGTACCGCAGGCTAAGGTTTCATTTTCAACTCCTCGCTCATAAGTCCTGATCATTATTTCATTATTAACTACATCAACAAAATTAACATTGGTGCCTGAGGGTGCAAAGTCTTGGCTATATCTAATTTCCCTTCCAATTCTGTGAACTGGAAAATCATCAATATTAGCAAAGAACTTATTAGTGTTTGGAACAGCTTGCACATCTGAAATCTTTACCACCACGTGTGGCGATCCTGTATCTGCATAATGTGCGGTAATCAGCTGCCCAAATGCTTTTACTTTAAAGTTAAATTTAATCTTTGCCGGCGGATTCAGATTAAATTTTATTAATTCTTCCCCAATCACTTCGCCGGTGTAATCTTTACCCCCGGAAAAAAAGTTAGCTTTATCCGTCTTTAATCTGCCGCTGGTTTTAGCAAACCAAATTGAGCAACGTGCACCGTTTGCACACAAGCTTCCGGTAGATCCGTCAGCATTAAAATATTTCATTATAAAATCATATCCCGCCCCATCATCAATCACAATTACTCCATCGGCTCCAATTCCAAAATGTCTATCACAGATCTTTTTTATCTTTTCCGGGGTCAGACTAAAATCAGGATTTAATTTATTATCAATAAATACAAAATCATTACCTGCCCCACTCATCTTTGTGAAAAAAACTTTTTCCATCTCATTACAAATTTAGTCTAATAGCATAAGCTTTTCAATAAAATTATTGATAAATATTAGTGAGAGGATAAATAGTGAGTATATTTTTTGTGAGACTCAATAGAATCCCACAAGAAAATTTTATTATTATGATGCCTGCTTGATCATTATTGCAACTTGCTGTGCAGCTTTGGAGTTGTATTCGAAGGACAGCTTTTTGTAATTAACCAGATCGACAATTGTTCCGATGAAACATAAACCGCCGGTAAAGAAATACAAAATTCCCATTCCAACCTGATTAAGTAAAAACCTATGAATACCTGCAAAGCCCAAAAATCCTACAAGAGCTACTATAAGAATTGTAGTTGGATCTTTTCTTCTTGCACTGTAAGCCATTGCAAATTGTTGTGCCTGAGAGTCTGTCATATCTTTAATCAGTTCCTGCACGTAAATCATCTCTTCGCCTTCAAGAGATGGTAAAAGATTGAAAATGTTTGGCATAATTGCTCCTTAAGCTTTCGCTTTTTTATAGTTTGATATATTGTTCTTGATTATTGTAAAGATTCGATAAATAATTATTACAAGTGCAAAAAATCCCAAAGGATGAGTATGAAAGGACTGAATAATTTTTCCATGAAAAAACTGTGTGATTGAAAGCCCTAATCCGCAACCAGGACAGTATTTAAATCCTGCATTAGCAAGAGGACAAATTGTAAAATGAGTTTGATCAACCGGCGAGAAAATAGCAAGATAAAGCAAAGCAGTAATCCATATTGATGCTTCTAATCCAATAAAACTAAAATACTTTTTTACCTTATAGATAATCTGCTTGGTTGAATGGGATGAATAAAAACTCTTTTTTAAAGTAATCTCTTCCATTTGTACTCTAATTTTCTGCTAAAAATTAGTTATTTGCTGATATTAAAGCAATTTATCCGTGATAAAAGGTAAAAAAGATTGGTGAGTGAGGTATTAATCAATTTATGCTTGAATAGCACAAAATCATTATAGAATGAATTTTAATATTTCTTATATTTGATGAGAACTTTGAATTATAAATTCAGGAATAAAAATGTCCAAAAACACTTATAGTTATGAAGATTTTTTAATTGAAATGATTGATGGCATACCAGTAATAAAAATAAATATTATGCGCGCAACTGTTAAAGAAGTAAAATCCTTTAAGCAAATTTTAGACTCGTTGGTAGCGGCTAATCATCGTAAAATGATTATTGATTTTTCTGAGTGCAGTTTTGTTGATTCTGCGATTGTTGGAGTTATGATAAATACAGTAAAAGAGATAAGAAAATTAAACGGAGACGTTGTAACTGTTACTCCTGCAGGTGGCATAAATAATATTTTTGCACAAACCGGATTAAGTAAAATCTTTAAACAGTATGAAAAATTAGATCTGGCATTAGCTAGTTTCAGTGTTTAAAGATGGATTTTTGTGGAGGTGGCGGGAGTTGAACCCGCGTCCGAAATTAAGATCCAAAGAACCTCTACATACATAGTCTGTTTTTATTTTGACTTAAAGTTACCCAACAGACCGGGATCGCTTTAAGCCTGCCTGCTAAAGTTTTCGCCTTTTCTGCACAAGCAACAGAATCAGCTATTGTACCTAAACGACGTTCAATCTTAACCCGGTACAAAAAGTTAAGCTGAACGGCTGTTAATTATTAATTAAGCAGCTAAGGCGTAATTAGATTCGCCAGTTATTGTTTTTTCCCAATTCTTTTACGTGTCTTCGGGGAACACGGTACGCAGTTCTAAGCATCTTTAATCCCGTCGAAACCAAAATTCACCCCCTAAAAATTTTTAGAATTAAGCAAGTAGTTTGTAGTTTATTCTACTTTCTAAAATTCAGGGTATCCATTTGGTATCTGGAATATTTGAATACTTATTTTCAAAACGTGAAAGAACAAATAATAGATCCGATAATCTGTTTAAAAATATAAGAATATTTTCCCCTATATGCTCTGCATTTTTTAATGTTACAATTTCTCTTTCTGCCCTTCTTGATACAGTACGGCATATGTGTAAAAGAGATGCTCCTTTGGAACCACCCGGTAAAATAAAATTCTTCAATTCATCAAGTTTGGATTCAAAATCATCAATACATTTTTCAGCTTCATCTATAAAACTTTTAGGTGTTCTGGTAATTTTTAGTTTTGTGTTTTTTTCAATTTCCGGTGTAGCAATATCTGAGCCTATTACAAATAACTTTTTTTGAATATCTAAAAGAACATTTCTTACTTCTTCACTTTTAATCTCTGTTAACGCAAATCCGATAAAGGAATTTAATTCATCTAATGTTCCGTATGCATTTAATCGTAAAGAATCTTTAGATACTCTTTCACCACCAAAAAGTGCTGTCTCTCCCTTATCACCAGTTTTAGTATAAATTTTCATTTTTTAAAAGGTAAATCGTGTAAGTTCACTTCTATTTCCTTGCTTTCGTTTTTAGCAACTAGTTTTGTCCCGTGCACGGCTTCAGTTCTCTTAACATAACCAAGTGCAATATGTTTCTTCAGTCTTACAGAATAAGTAATCGAGGTTACAGATCCAATTTCTTGGTTTCGATTATCTAACAAAATAAAATTCTCTTTAGTTTCCACCGGTTGTGAGAAGCAAATGCCCATTATGTTTTTTTGAACTTTGTCATAAGTATCTAATCTTGCAATAACTTCCTGTCCTATGTAACAACCTTTCTTAAAATCAATTAAGTAATTCAATTTTGCTTCAAGGGGATTAAAGGAATCATTCAATTCCGCATCAGAAGGAATTCCCATTTCAATTCTGTAAGCATTATAAGCTTCTTCACCAATCAGATTAAAATCATAAGGACCTTTATTTTCTATAAAGAATTTTACAAGCTTCTTGGTGTTTTCAAGATCTGCTAAAGCCCAATATTTAATCTGACCATTTGTCTTTTTAATCTTTGCCAGAAAAAACATAATTCCTTCATTACTTACAACATCAAAAGAGTTTTCAGGAATTTCATTTGCATTTTCACCACAAGTAAAGTTAATAAAAGATTGTGATTGCGGTCCGGATATTTCTAATATATTAAATCTGTGATTTGCATCGCTAACTTTTACGTCATCGGATACAACATACTTATTAATCCAGCTGATTATTTTGGGCTGTGATGCTGAGCTTGAAACAAGCAGCAAATAACTTTCAAAGTTAAATATTGTTGATAACCCAATTATTCTCCCCTTTTCAGATGTAAATATTGTGTCTCTTACATCTTCTTTCTTCATATCTTTAATTGAATTGCTTGAGATCCGATGTAGAAAATCGAGTGAATCTTCGCCTTTCAACTCGATAATACTATGATTGTTAAGATAGCGTAATCCAACTCCATTAAATAAGCTAAATAATTCATCTTCAACGGATGTAAAACCTGTAAATAGTTTAACTCCGTTTTGATGCTCTAATTTCCCACCTAATTCTGTGAAAAAAGATATCAAATCAGAATGATTAGCACTGGTTTCGAACATTAATTCTCCTGTTTAATTTTTAGGTTATTTAAGATTAGAAAAAGGATTATTTATCTGTGCAAAGATAAGAAAAAAATTAATAAGGGCGAGTTTGTTTTGAGTTGCGCGTGTTTATATAAACGGAATCCGTTTGACTCCAGATAAAAGCAACAGAATCTTTAGAATATATTTTATCTGCCAGATTGTAGAAAATATGTTCATAGTAATCAGGATATTTATCATTATTTACATTTGCAAGAGTTCTTTTAAAGTGGGTGCCGTTATACGTCATCAAAAGATGCGGGTATTTTCTTATTCCATCAATAAAGAAATAATTGTAATTAATGTGGCCTACTCCCTGACCATAGTGGAAGTAATTCTCAGCAAAAAGAGTTTGGTTAAAAGCCCAGCGTTTTAATGAAATTTTACTGAATCCACCGTGAGAAGGAATTGGGGCTTCCCAAACTTTAAGGAAATTATCACCCCTGCATTCTAACAATACAAGATAAATAAATGGTGTTCCCAGCTTGGTGCTGTCTAAATCAATAAAACTTTGATCATATCCGATAATATTTGTTGGTTCTATCAGTCTCTCGCCTGGTCGTGATGTTGCGATCACAGCAAGAACATACCGTATGTTATTTTCTGTTAAATAAATAATTGCGGGATTTGGGATGTTGTAAGTTGTGGTACGATCAAATTGTAAAAGATAAGTTCCGGTTGGATAATTATCGAATACATATTGCATAACTGCGATAGTATCACACGGAAATCTTTCTTTAGTCTGTTGAATTCTTATATTAAGATTATACTTCTGTATTTCGGCATCCTTTTCAGGATTGATTGAAGCCTGTTCTTTATAATCAATTGCTTCTCTTTTGTTTTCATCAGCTTTTGTACAGCTAAGAAAATATAGCAATATCAAGAGAATAATTGGATATATGAGTTTTTGAAGTTTAATCTTTGAAAGTTTCATCAATGGTTAAATACAAGTATTGTGCCCCCAAAAGAAATAAAAGAGCCTCTGAATTTCCATTAAATCGAATTTCAGAGGCTATCAGAAAAGTACAAATCTTAGAATAAAACAGCTATTTTTTATACTCGCTTAAAAAATATGCTGAACTCTTAATCCCAAGATGAAAGTGTGTCAGGCTAAAGTGCTCGTTAGGTGAATGAAGGTTTTCAGTATTTAAACCTAATCCCATTAAAACAGGTGAAGCTTTAAGTCTGTTGGCAAATTCAACCACTATCGGAATCGAGCCGCCTTCTCGCATAAAGACTGTTTTCTTTCCAAAGGCTAAACTCATAGCTTTTGCACCTGCAATTGTTGCAGGATCATCAAGCGGTGTAATTACAGGATAGCCGCCGTGTAAGCCTGTAACTTTAACCTTTACATCTTTTGGAGCAATTTTATTTATATACTTTGTAAAAAGTTTTTCAATTTTCTTTGGATCCTGATGAGGAACAAGCCGCATACTAATCTTTGCTGTGGCTTTTGATGGAATTACAGTTTTTGCTCCCTGCCCGGTAAATCCGCCCCAAATTCCATTACAATCCAAAGTTGGTCTTGCCCAAATTCTTTCGAGTGTAGTATAACCTTTTTCGCCTCTTAGGTATTTTAATCCTATTGCTTTAGCAAAATTCTTTTCCGAAAACTTAAGAGCTTTAAAATTTTCTCTTTCTTTTTTAGATAACTTCAAAACATCGTCATAAAATCCATCTATTTTAATTTTACCATCTTTGTCAATCAGGTCGTTAATCATTTTTGCAAGAATATTAATAGGATTGGGTACACCTCCTCCAAAAGTACCTGAGTGTAAATCTCTCGAAGGACCAGTAACTTCAACCTCCATATAACACAATCCTCTTAATCCATATGTAATAGTGGGTACACCAGGCGCAAATAAAGCGGTGTCTGAGATCAGTACTGCATCACATTTTAACATTTCAGAGTTATTTTTAAGAAAAGCGGAAAGATTACCACTTCCAATCTCTTCTTCACCTTCAATTAAAAATTTTATGTTTAGTGGAAGACTGCCATGAGTTTTAAAGTAAGCTTCTACACTTTTTATGTGCATATACATCTGACCTTTATCATCTGTAGCACCACGAGCGTAAATTTTATCATCAATTATTGTGGGTTCAAATGGAGGTGAGTTCCACAATTCTATTGGATCTACCGGCTGCACATCATAATGACCATAAATTAAAACCGTTGGTTTACCGGGGGCTCCAAGCCACTCACCGTAAATTAAAGGATGTCCCTCTGTCTGAATAATTTCAACCTTACTAAGACCTGCATCCCTAAGTTTATCAGCTACAAACTGAGCACCAATCTGCATATCTTTATTATTTTCAGGTAAAGTGCTGATACTTGGAATTCGCAAAAATTCCTTCAACTCTTCAATATATCTTTCTTTATTCTGATCGATATAGTTAATGATTTCTTTCACTGACAATAACTCCTTATTTATATTTTATTGTATATCTAAAAATTGTTGGTACTAAATCCTTAAAGTTTTTTACAGTACTCTCATCCAGTTTATTCAGGATATCTTCTGAGGGTATAAATGCCTCCCGCCAAGGATCATCGACGAGATACAGAAAGTTGTTGCTATCTATAGTTATACTTTCAAAAGATGGTCTATAATTGTATTCTGGGTAATCGGGTATATTAGTCGAGCAATCATACAGATTAAAATCTATTATTTCAAAATTAATATCAAAATTAAGGTGAAATATTTTTCTTTTATTGCGATCTATCCCCCAGAGCGAGTAATCTTTATCACTGAATAAACCGCAGATAGATTGAATATTAAGATTTTTAGTACTGACTTCCTTTATGATTTGCCGATTTGATTTATCTGCAATAAAAATTATGGTGCTATCCGCAAACTGATAATTATTAACAATTCCCTCCAAACCCAGGTAAAAATAATTTCTATCAACTGCAAAACCCTCATATCCAATATTTGGCATTGTGTATTTAAGAAAAGTTTCTTCAGGATAAAAATTTATTTTATTCATCGATTTGACTTCATTAAAAGAATTCTCACTCCCGCAAAATTCAAGTTGATAAATTCCGACATGATCTTTGAAAGCAGGACCATTTCCTTCGATGGATAGATAATATGAATTTGAATGAGGATCGAATGTAATTTCCTCAAAATCAGCTTTGGGGATTCCGGACAAAAAAGATTTTACCGCATCTGAAAATTCTATTTTTTCCAAACTGATATTATCATCATTATAAATTTTTAAAAGATGAATATCACCAATATCATCAACAATAAGGAAATTACTTTTGCAGCCATCATTGTTCAGAAATGCGATTCCGGAAGTTTGATTAGCCTGAAGATCAACGTCTTTAAGCCACTTGGGGAATTTTTCATCTGGTATTAATTCTAACGAATTACTCTGTGAAAAAATAAAACTGACCGAAGCCAGCAGTAAAAAGAATAAATATCTTAACAACATCAAAATCATTTAATTTCAGTATCCAAATATAAAACAATGAGTTGAATTATTTATGAAATTTCTTTCCTTGTTAAACTTTTAAACGATAGTTATCTTTGACCGATGATTTTATTCCGCTACATATTAAAGGCTCACTTCATACCATTTCTCTTTTCGCTGATCACATTAATATTCATCTTTTTGCTTCAATTTATGATGAAATTTGCGGATAGATTGGTTGGGAAAGGATTGGATACCTGGGTAATAATAAAATTAATTGCTTACAATCTATCCTGGATGATTGTTTTAGTTGTACCGATGGCAACATTAGTTGCAACCTTAATGGCATTTGGCAATATGAGTCAGAACAACGAAGTAACAATAATGAAATCATCCGGCATAAGTTTATACAGAATGATTTTTCCACCGTTCCTTGCAAGTATTGTTGTAGCTTATCTTCTTTATCTTTTTAATAATGAAGTTTTACCGGATGCAAATCATCAGGCAAAAATTTTAATGAGTGATATTTCACGAACCAAACCAACACTTTCTCTTGAACCAGGATTTTTTTCGCAGGAAGTTTCTAATTATGCAATTCTGGTCAGATCGATTGATCAAAAGACAAATGATTTATATCAAATAACTATTTATGATTATTCTGATCCCGCAAAAATTAACGTAGTAACTGCAGATAGAGGAAAAATATTTTTTTCCAAAGACCAAACAAAACTGATAATGGACCTGTATAATGGTGAAATTCATGAGTCCGACGTACAAAACACATCGCTTTACAGAAAGCTCGAGTTTGAAAAACATATAATTTCGATGAATGCAGATCAGTTTTCCTTTCAGCAATCCGGACCAACTTCCAGAGGTGAAAGAGAATTAAGCGTACAGGATATGCAGTTCATTACTGATAGTCTTAAACAGCTTTTTGTTTCTTATAAAAAAATTTTTATTGATGAAGCAAACAAGCAATTTTTTTTAGATAGCACTAAACTTTCGCAATCAACATTTAAATCAGCAGCCATTAATAAAGAAGTTGTTTTGCACCGCATTCTGGAAAAGATTAAAACAAATAAAAATATAATGCTATCTAACTTTAACCGATTGGAATGGACTGAAAGAGAGATTGAAAAATATGAAGTTGAGATTCATAAAAAGTTTGCGCTGCCTGTTGCCTGCATCGTTTTTGTTTTGATCGGAGCTCCGCTTGGTGTGATGGTAAGAAAAGGTGGCTTTGGTGTTGCTGCTGGTGTTAGTTTGTTGTTCTTTCTCATCTACTGGGCTTTTTTGATTGGCGGAGAAAAATTATCCGAGCGAGGATTCTTTTCACCTTTCTGGGGTATGTGGTCTGCAAACATACTATTAGGTATTGCAGGAATCATACTAATCATTAAAACGAATAAAGAAGTAAAAACTATTTCATTTGTGCTGCTGCAAAAAATAATCCCGAAACAATTCAGGCAAAAAGAACAAACTGATGAAAATGAAACTGATAGATAAATATTTAACCAAACAGTTTGTACAAACCATATTATTTGGACTGCTTGCATTTACAATTGTTTTCATTGTGATCGATGCAATGGAAAATCTGGATGATTTTATTGATCAGAATGTATTTGCAGATAAAATTTTTCATTACTATCTTGTTTTTTCACCCGATATTGTAAGGTTGATGACGCCAGTTGGGGTTTTATTTGCAGCATTATTTACTGCTGGTAAAGCGGCTAATCAAAGTGAACTGACAGCTATCAAAGCAAGTGGTGTGAGTTTATTCAGGTTCATGCTGCCATTTCTTATCACTACTTTAATCATAAGTGTTTTCTCAATTTACTTTGGTGGATATGTTGTACCGATGGCAAATAAAACAAAGCTTAACATAGAACAAGTTTATCTTAAGAAAAACTTAACTTTTAGTGGCAGCAATCTGTACTTTCAGGATTCAAAATCACGAATAGTAAGCATCTCTTATTTCGATCAGACTAACAATACTGCAAGCCGGGTTAGTATTCAGGAGTTCAATCCTAATGATTTAAAAGTGATGACATCACGAATTGATGCTATGACGATTTCTTTTGATTCCCTCAAAAACATTTGGGTAGCACATAATGGAACTAAAAGAGAGTTTTTTGATAAAAAACAATCGGCAGAATACTTTACTAATCTGGATTTAGCTTATCTCAATTTTTCTCCTTTCGATTTACAGAAAAAGCAGACACGTCCAACAGAAATGAGTTTTGATGAATTGACGGAATTGATCGAATCGCAAAAATTTGCAGGCAACGATCCAACATCAACATTAATTGAATATCACTCAAGAATAGCTTTTGCATTTACAAGTGTGATTGTAGTTTTCTTTGGGTTACCAATTTCTGCCAACAGAAGAAAAGGTGGTTTAGCCTCGCAGGTTGGATTGAATATACTTGTTACATTTTTATATCTGGTATTTATGAAAGTCAGTCAGGCTTTTGGAAAGAACGGAGCACTCAATCCAGTGTTAACAGCCTGGTTTGCAAATATAATTTTTATGATTGCTGCCGGTTTTAATTTATGGCGGGCAAGACAATAAAAAAACCGGCTCAAAACTGAACCGGTTTTTATAAACATCTACCTGAAAAATTTTTCTAATTTACCTTTTCACTGTTCTTAGGAGGCACAAAACCAAAGTGCTGATTAGGTGCTGGTTCAATATTTATCTCACCAAATTTTGCCTCAAACTTTTCAATATTCTCTTTCAAAGCCTTCATCAACATTTTTGCATGCTGCGGTGTGGTGATTATTCTTGCATGTACTTTTGCTTTAGGAACACCGGGGACAATTCTCGTAAAATCGAGTATGAACTCTGCCGGTGAATGTGAAATAATTGCCAGGTTAGAATAGATACCCTCGGCTTCTTTCTCACCTAGCTCAATATTTATCTGTTGTCCTTGTGGCTGCTTATTAGTGTCCATATTTTTATCTTAATTCATCAGCTTTTTTGAATGCGTTGTTTGCATCATCCTGCATACCTAAAACTGAATAAACTCTTCCTAAAAATTCCCATGTCTGTGCGTTTGCTTCTTTCATCTGAACAGCTTTTTCGAGATAAGGCAAAGCAGAACGATACTTTGTTTTGTATTCTTCACTAAATTCACCTTTTTCATCAGCTTTTTTATTCAGATAGTTGCCCCATCTAACATAGGTAACACCTAAATTGAATATCGCGTTTTCATACTGAGGATCAAGCTCAATTGCTTTTAAGAATTGTTTTTCAGCCTCTTCATAATTTTCTATACCAAGCAGCAGCACACCGTAGTTATAACGATAGTATTTGTTTTCAGGTTCTGCTTCAACACCTTTTTTGAATGGCTCAATTGCTTCGCTGGTTCTATCTGCACCAATGTAAGCATTAGAGAGTGTTAATAAAATATCAGTATCATTTGGATAATACTTTAATCCTTCCTGAAGAATCTCTATGCTCTTGTTGAACTCAGCTTTTGCTTCATCAACACTGCCCTGATTTTTCAAATTTGTAGCATTCACATAATAAATTTCACCAAGGAATTTATAGCCATCCAGACTGTTATCTTTTTCAATAAGCTTCTTCAACGGATTAATTGCTGCATTATTATCGCCTTTGCTAAGATAAACAAATGCTAAATTCTTATAAGTGTCTGCTGAATCTGGTTCAAGCATAATTGCTGATTCAAACTCAGCGATAGATTTATCATAGAAAATTTTAGCGCTATCCTGATCAGCTGATCTTACGCCTCGCTGGTATAAATTTACACCTTTATTAAATGCCTGAGCCCAAAAATATTTTCTTGAATCAGAAATGTTTTTTTCGAATGCTTTGCTGATTGAAAGTGACTGATTATATGCATCTACCATCTCCTTGTACTGACCTTTTTCACCATAAACATATCCTAACAAATAATAACCCTCATCACTTTTAGGGTTTTTTGTAATTTCTTTTTGTAATACTTCTATTGCTTTATCATAGTTTTTTTGCTGAATATAAAGTTTTCCGCTTGTTATTTCAGTAGATCCGCACTGATATCCAACAAACACCAAACTAAGCATCATAAAAAATGCGATGTACAATTTTGAATTTTTCATTTTAACTCCAGTAATACTTTTTAATTTGTTTTTTAGGCTTATTTCAGATTTTCTCTTTTGCAAAGATACAATTATTATTAAAAAATCTATAATAAATGAAAGATGATAAAAATTTACCAAAATTGATTTTGCAGGGCTAAAAAGATATTTTTTGATAAAGAATAAGAGGATTTTCGTGAATACAGAAGAAATAATAAAAACTATCCCAAAAGTTCTACTTCACGATCATCTTGATGGTGGTCTTAGACCACAGACAATTATTGATCTTGCCCAGGAACTTAACTACAAAAAGCTCCCTACTAAAGATCCAGAAGAATTAGCAGAATGGTTCCATAGAGGGGCCAATAAAGGAAATCTTGTTGAGTACCTTCAGGGATTTGAACACACAACTGCTGTAATGCAAACAAAAGAGTCTCTTGAGCGTGTTGCCTATGAAATGATGGCAGATATGAAACAGGATGGGGTTGTATATGTCGAAACAAGATTTGCTCCTGTATATCATCGCCAGAAAGGCTTGTATTACGAAGAGAGTGTAAATGCAGTTTTAACGGGATTGGAAAAAGGGAAAAAAGATTTTGGGGTTGGATATGGTTTGATTTTATGCGGTATGAGAAATATGAAAGACACTCTGGATATTGCAGAGCTTGCAGTTAATTTCAGAAATGATGGAGTGGTTGGATTTGATCTTGCTGGTGAAGAAGGCGGATACCCACCCAAAAAACATATCGAGGCTTTCCAATACATTCAACGAGCAAACTTTAATATTACAATCCATGCCGGGGAGGCATTCGGAAAAGAATCCATATGGCAGGCAATACAGTGGTGCGGAGCTCATAGAATCGGGCATGCTACAAGATTAATTGAGGATGTTGTTCTGGATTCTAATGGCAGCGTAATAAAGTTTGGTGACCTTGCACAATATGTTTTAGATAAAAGAATTCCGCTTGAGATTTGTTTGTTATCCAATCTGCATACAGGCGCTGTTGATAAATTAGAAAACCATCCGTTTGGAATCTTCTTTAAAGAAAAATTTCGTGTTACATTAAATACTGATGACCGTTTGATGAGTGACACGACAATGACTAAAGAATTTTTAACTGCAATAGAATATTTCAATTTAAGTTTTGATGATTTTGAAAAGATAACAATTAATGCAATGAAATCAGCATTTATTCCTTATAAGGACAGATTGCATTACATATACAATGTTATCAAACCGGGTTATCAAAAAATGAGAGAAAGAATTTTATCATTCAACAATCATAAAGGAGAAAATGAAAAAACTATTCGCTAACTATAATTTTGATTTTGACAAAAACGAAAAAAAACTTTTAATAAATTTTTGTAAACAGGCTTTAAAACAAATGTCTGGCGATGATAAATTTTTTGCAGAGCAAAAAGCGTTCAATTCAATAATTACAAAACTTAACGAAACAGAAGGCACTGTTAAATTTACAAAAGATGAAAAAATAAGGTTAACCCATCAGCTAAAACAAAACTCCGATTTTATGAAGAAAGAAATGAATAAAAGCTGGTTCTTTAAAAAATGGCTTTACAAATCATTGTTCAAACAATACGATAGTATTTTAGAAAAGCATTTCAGAGATTAAAATGATAACAGATACAAAAGAAATAATTGCTCCAACAGGTACTGAAATTTCGTGCAAAGGCTGGATTCAGGAAGCTGCAATGAGAATGCTGATGAACAATCTCCATCCCGATGTTGCAGAAAATCCGGCAGAATTAATTGTTTATGGCGGAAAAGGAAAAGCAGCCCGAAACTGGGAGGCTTACGATGCAATTATCAGGTCCTTAAAAAATTTAGAGAATGATGAAACACTTTTAATTCAATCCGGTAAACCAGTTGGAATCTTTAAAACTCATCCTAATGCACCACGAGTTATAATATCAAACTCTATGCTTGTACCAGACTGGGCAACGTGGGATGAGTTCCGCAGACTTGAACAGCTGGGCTTAACTATGTATGGGCAAATGACTGCCGGAAGCTGGATTTATATTGGAACACAAGGAATATTACAAGGCACCTACGAAACATTTGCGGAAGCAGCACGAAAATATTTTGGTGGATCACTAAAAGGAAAATTTGTTTTAACTGCAGGCTTAGGAGGAATGGGCGGAGCTCAGCCGCTTGCTGCAACTTTTAATGGTGCAGCTTTTCTTGGTGTTGAAGTTGACCGTGCAAGAATTCAAAAAAGAATTGATACCGGATATTGTGACGTGATAACTGATAATCTTGATGAAGCATTAAAGATTGTTCTTGATGCAAAACATAAAGGCGAAGCAATTTCTGTTGGTTTGGTTGGAAATGCAGGAGAAGTTCATCACGAGATTTTAAAGCGTGGAATTATTCCTGATGTTGTTACTGATCAAACCTCAGCTCATGATATGCTAAACGGCTATGTACCAATGGGAATTAGTTTTGAAGAAGCTTTAGCTCTAAGAAAATCAGATCCGGAAAGATATATTTTTCTCTCCCGTAAAACTTTAGTCAAGCATGTTGAAGCGATGCTGGAGTTTCAGAAACGCGGTTCAATTACTTTTGATTATGGAAATAATATTCGCGGAGAAGCAAAAGAAAACGGATTAACAAGTGCATTTGATATTCCCGGTTTTGTACCTGAGTTTATTCGCCCGCTCTTCTGTGATGGCAAAGGACCTTTTCGCTGGGCAGCATTAAGCGGTGATCCAAATGATATTTATGTAACTGACCAGGCAGTTAAAGAAACATTTCCTGAAAACAAACTGCTGTTAAACTGGATTGATATGGCTCAGAAAAAAGTACACTTTCAGGGGCTACCGGCACGTATCTGCTGGCTTGGTTATGGTGAACGTGCAAAGATGGGCAAAATATTTAACAATCTTGTTGCAGAAGGAAAAGTTAAAGCTCCGATTGTAATCGGAAGAGATCATCTTGATTGCGGTTCTGTTGCCTCGCCCAACAGAGAGACTGAAGGGATGTTTGATGGCAGTGATGCAATTGCCGATTGGCCGATACTTAATGCGTTATTGAATGCAATTGGCGGTGCTAGCTGGGTTTCTGTCCATCACGGTGGTGGAGTTGGAATTGGTAAATCAATCCACGCTGGAATGGTTGTAGTTGCTGATGGAACGATAGAAGCAGAAGAAAGATTAGAGAGAGTATTAACTTACGATCCCGGTATGGGTATTATGCGTCACGCTGATGCAGGTTATAAGCAAGCCATTGATAATGCAAAAAAATGGAATGTTAAAATTCCTATGTTAAAGTGAATCTTTACACAAAGTCATTGCGAGGAATTTTACGACGAAGCAATCTGTTTTATTCTTTATAGATTCCCACTTTGTGGGAATGACAAAATGAAATGAAAATTTTGTTAAAAAATATATTGTTGACTGTCCTGCTAATTATTCTTCTTAATCAGGCTTTTAACGCTCAAGACAAAAGCAAAATAGATTTTGATAGTTGTACATTCAACGATATTCCGCTTTATGGTAAAGTAAAATTTGTTGATTCATTTCCTGACTTAACTATTCAGATAGTAGATTCATTCCCTGATTTAAAAGTTAAGATAGTTAACTCATTTGCTGATGAATGCGGTGAATGGCAAATCGTAGAATCTTTTCCTGATGTGAAAATTAAAATTGTTGACTCATTCCCGGATTTAATGGTAAAATTTGTAGAATCGTTTCCTGGTAAACCATAGGGGAGACTTTGTGTTACTCTGAACGAAGTCGAAGAGTGACTTTGTTATAATTTAAATCAGATCATCCTTTGCCTTTGCTCAGGATGACATTTGAAAATTAATAATATCATAGAGGTTAATATGAAAATCAAAGTATTAGTAGCAGACAAATTTCCGGATAAATATATCCAGCAAATGAAAGATCTTGATCTTGAAGTAATTTACAATCCAAAACTTGGCGAAAAGGATCTTCCTGAAGCTGCGAAGGATGTAGACATTGTTGTTGTACGCTCAACTGTTGTAAATGAAGAAACAATCAACAACAGCAAAAAACTAAATCTGATAATCCGCGCCGGCTCCGGTGTAAACAACATCAACATTGCTGCAGCAAATAAAAAAGGTGTTTATGTTACAAATTGCCCCGGTATGAATGCCGTTGCAGTTGCAGAATTAACAATGGGACTGATGATTTCTCTTGACAGATTTATTCCTGATAATGTTTCAGATTTTAATAAGGGAATCTGGAATAAAGATAAATATTCAAAAGGCAAAGGATTAAAAGGAAAAACTCTTGGATTAATAGGTGTTGGTAATATCGGTAAGGAGGTTGCAAAACGTGCACTCGCTTTTGAAATGAATGTTTATGGAAAAGATATTTCCAGAATTGAAGGAGTTCAGATAAAAGATTTTAGTGAAATGGATCAGCTTTTACCTTTATGCGATGTGGTTTCAATTCATCTTCCTGCAACTCCGCAAACAAAAGGATTATTCAACAAGCAAATGTTTGGTTATATGAAGAACGGAGCTTATCTGATTAATACTTCACGTCACGATATCGTCATCGAAGATGATCTGCTCGAAGCCATAAAAGAAAAAAATATTCGTTACGCTTGTGATGTATTTAAGGGTGAACCAGAAGCCAAATCAGGTGAAGTATCATCAAAACTTCAGAACAATCCTAATATTTATGTAACTCATCATATAGGTGCATCCACTGAGCAGGCACAGGATGCAGTTGCCGAAGAGACAATAAATATAATTAAACACTTTGTACACAGCGGAGTTATTGATCACTGGATAAACAGAGCTAAAGTTACTGATGCACACTATCAGCTTGTTGTTAAACATTATGATAAGCCTGGTGTGCTTGCAAGCGTGCTTGATGTTATCAGAAGCGGAAATATCAATATTGAAGAAATTGAAAATATAATTTTTGAGGGTGGTATTGCTGCTTGTTGTACTCTTAAATTGCAGACGGCTGTTACAGCAGATATGCTTAAAACAATAAGCGAGAACCCGAATGTTTTAAGCGTCAGTCACGTTGAGATTTAATTAATCAGCAGGCTATCTCAAAAGTCTAAAACACAAGGTCGCCACAGCTTTTAAGTTGAGTATTTGTTATGTTTTTCTCAAGCTGAAGCTCGTGACTACCTTGTAAAAAAGAGTTATGAGATGGCCTAATTTTTTATTTTAATTAAAGTATGCAATTATATATCAAAGTTCTGATAATCTTATTACTGATATCAGAAATTATTGTTTCTCAGGATCTTCAGTCGAGATATAATAATTTAGGTGAGATTTTTGTAGAACAATTTTCTTCTGCACCATTTCCTCATCCCAAAAGAGAAAACGGACACACTTATAACGGAACTTTTTATCCCGCCGAAAAACATTACAGTGACAGCAGTGTAATGATATTTATACCAAATGAATTTAGACCAGCAGAAAAAACAGATTTTGTAATTTATCTTCACGGATGGTACAATAATATTGATAGTGCCTGCGCTCAGTTTAATTTGATAGAGCAATTTGCTCAAAGTAAAAAGAACGCAATCTTTATTTTTCCTGAAGGTCCTAAAAACGCCCCCGATTCTTTCGGTGGAAAACTGGAAGATAGAAATGGTCTGAAAAATCTGATAAGCGATATTGTCGGCTTTCTTAAATCAAAGCACAAAATTAAAACTGATAAAGTTGGAAAGGTCTTATTAGCTGGTCACAGCGGAGCTTACAGAGCAATTTCATTTTGTTTAATGCACGGCGGATTGACAAAAAATATTTCAGATGTCATTTTATTTGATGCTCTTTATTCACAAACAGATAAGTTCATCCACTGGATTAAAGCTTTTAACGGTAGATTTATAAATATCTATACAGATGATGGAGGTACTAAAAAGGAAACCGAATCCCTTATGGGCTTTTTAAATAAAAATAAAATCAGGTTTTATAATGATGAAGAAAATAAGGTAAAGAAGGATGATTTAATAAATAATCGGCTGATATTTATCCATTCCGACCTTACACATAACGAGGTAATTGCAAAAAGAAATCAATTTTATAATTTCATTAACACTTCAAAGCTTAAAAAAATCCCGGGGAATTAGATTAAACGTACCTAACTTCAAGCATATCCTTTATGATTCCATGATAATAAGATAATTGAAGTAGTGATTTAATCCCTTCCAGATCCTGATCTTCAAAATCGAACACAACGTGCTGCATATTTACAGAAATAAAATCTATAGAAGCTGCGGGTAAATTTGTTAACAAACTTTCATAAGCTTCGGAATGACCAACTTCAAAATCTTTTTTATGCTCTGATGAAAATTTCTTTATGCTGCTTTCTGTTGACGAAGCTAAAACAAAATTAACATAAGGGGCGCTTATTAATTCAATAACTTCTTCTGAAAAACTCAGACCATTGAGGAACAGTTCCTTTTCATAATTTTCGTCACCAACAATCAACAAGTTATCTTTCTGATGCAGAGTTTCATCCGTTACTAAAGTATGTTTTACATCAACCTCGTACAATTCTTTAAACAAAATTTTGCTAAGTAACACTTCATTTGAGGAAACATCACCTTTCAGGAATATTTCCGAAACAGTTTCCTGCCCTTCTTTAAAGTGCAGGTAAGAATTTGATAACAATGCATTAAAAGAGATTCCGATTTCTGAAGAAACAAAAAGTTCTTTGTGATTCAGTAAATCTAAAGTAGGTATCAATCCTATTGCATCTGGATTATGCACCAGATTTTTTGCTACAAGCGATGATGGAATAAATTGAAACTCAAAAGCGTTACTTCCCTTTAACTCTGATATGAAAACTTTTGAGAATATATTTTGCGGGAGTAATATTTTCATAAGTAAACTACCACCGCCATAGGCGGTGGCTTTTTTTTGTTACCACCTCTTAAA
>CAZCJF010000013.1:0-69101 GCA_964499095.1 uncultured Ignavibacteriaceae bacterium | reverse complement strand
ATTTCCAATTTCCAATTTCCAATTTCCAATTTATCTTATCTTAAGTATTCTGTTTGTGTTTACTGCGATTAACAACGCACAGATAATTATCAGAGAGAAAGTAGAGATAAAACCACAAAAATCAGTTCTGTCAAAATCACCAGCAGGTAATCATACAATTCGTGTTGATATACAATGGTCTCCTTCAAGCTTACCCGGCTGGATTTTATTTTATGATTTGCAATGCGACCAACAAGATTATTACTCTCCATCAACAACAACAGGAGCAAATACTTTTTCGCTTACAAGTCAGGGATATGAAAACTACCCGATACAATTCCGTTTCGGAAGTCTTGACCCGAATCAACCAACAATAACAGGAACATATCAATTATATTATGATGAGGTACTTATCCGAACAGCGACATTTACAGCAAATAAAGCAAGCTACACAAATTTCGCTTATTATAATACCTATTATCAGTCGCCTGTGCTTACAGATTACAATTTTTTGATAAGTGGAAATGAGGTTTGTTATGGATCATACAAAAGTATTTATATAACAACAAGTAAAAATTGCAATACAACAGCGGAAATAAATACCGAACAGGACTCAATTACCCTTACAATAGAAACCGGCAGAGAGTTTGTTTCGTTTTACAAAAACAGCCAGAAAAAAGACACAGTTACTTTTATGTTCAATGAACTTGGCAGCATCTACTTGAGGCAGGATAGTACCTACACAGGCACAACTCCGCTGAATATAAATATAAAAAGTGATTGGGCGGGATTAATAAAATATCAACAGCTTGTAATAAATCCACAGGAACAATTTCAGATAAGAGTACCTGACCAGCCAATAATTGTATTTAGCGGCGGAGTTGGAGGACTGAAGATAGAACCATACAGCAGCAGTATTTGTCCGCCTTATGTATCAGAAAACCTTAGATACACAGCATTGATAAAAAAGGGCAGCAGCAGAGGTTTGCTGTATGATTACGATACAGGAATAGGCGGAGATACACTTACAAACCTAACACCGCAGGAAGATGGTGAGAAGTATCTGGATTTTATTACTGAAGGTGAAATTCTAAATGAACAAGACACAGTGCTGATAAAAATATTTGCAAATGATGAAAACATAGATACCACAGAAGCAGTAATAATAATTTATCCAAACGATCTGGTTGTACAGATAATTCCATCTGTAATATCACAAGGCGATACAGCAAGAGTTGTATTAAAGAAGAGAGGAGTAAACGGTTTAGAAGATTTTGCAGCGGATAAACTATTTAATGTAGAGATAGTGCAAGGGATTGATTACGGATTAATTTTAGACAGTTTAAGTAACGATACATTATCATCCTTTACTGATATCCCACAGGGATTTAAGATAATAGCTAAAGACAGCACAGGAATTGATTCAACAAAGATTAGAATTAAAGTTACAACAGAAGAAAGTTTTTTTCCTTCGGCAAAGATGCTAACAATAGACAAATATAAATTATACATAAAAGAGAGTGATAAAAAAGCCAAGGAAGAAGCAGAAGATGAAAAGGACAAAACAATTATTCCGAACTTTATTATTCCCGGTACATTATATCTTGAAGGTTACGGTGATGTGGTGGTGCAGGAGGATGGGGATTGGTGTGATAGTTTAATTATATGTAACACTAATGAATATTTACCAAATGTAATCCTTAATCAAGTACCAAATGGTTATAGTGGACTTGATATTTGTACCCCTAATATTGGGCAATTAGAAGGTGTAAATGCTTTCTGGACTGATACGTTATATTCTTTTGAATTGAGTTTGTGTTATAATGATCAAAGACAAAAGTTATGGTTCAATATAAATGACAATCATACACTTAAAATAAATTATAGCTATGCAATTTGTGAAAACAATCTGCCTCCAGGTAAAAACTGTCAATTAATAAATGACTGGACAGCGATGTCAAATTCATTAAACTGTAATGAATATGAAGCTACCCTTCACGCAACCTACTTTTACGGCAATCATGCAGCTCCTTGTTATTATTTTAGGAATGTTATTTTTGCCCACGAGATGGAACACATAAAGGATTATCAGAGTGCAATTGATGAAGCTAAGATAAGTTTTTATGAAGGGTTAGATCCTATTAATGTCACTTGCTCAAACTTTGAAAATCCAGATTCAGCTAGAAATTTCTTCGAACATAATTTGATAGACAGATTTGATAATTACAAATTAAGTGGAAAAGAGATATTTAGAAGAATCCAAAAAGAAGGTGATACAAGATCGGGAACGTATGAACAAGATGTCCAAAACAGGCATTCAGTAAGAGCAATAATAAACAACCAGATAGATGCCGTGAACGTTGCTTATGGTTGTTCAATTCCACATTTATATGAATAGCGAGGAACATTCTATGAAGTTTCGAATATCAAGTTTTATAATAATAAATATAATTGTATTTTTTTATTCAACGAAAATTTCTTCACAAGAGCAAGACCCCATAATTCGAAAATTAGATAGTCAGGAAAGGCATGAGAGGGTCTTAGCTCTAGGATATATTGATGAAAAAAAGCTTGTGCAATATGCTGGTGCATTAGAGGAACGAATTTTTTTACAAGGTGATGCTTTCTTAACATACTCATTTCTCCAAACTTTAGAGTATTTAAATTCACCAAACTTATACACTATTGCACAAAAGTTCTTAGATACAATAGATTACTACCCAAATGTACAAAAAGAAATTTATGATCTGTTAGAAGCAAAAGTAACAGCAACCGGTATCCTCATTAAGTTTAATGATTACTCAACTATCAATTATGTTTGGGAATTGATTGATAGAGACAAACCACAAAATAAATTCAAACCTGTTTTATTAGGTGTGTTGGGTAACTTGTTATATGTTCCAGCATATGAAAATAGAGCCAGGGATGAATTTTTAGGTTATTTCAATAATAATTACTTCCAAAATATGGAAGATGGTTTGTATAACTTCAGACCAATAATTTTGGGGATACTCACGAAAAGGTACGGACTAGGAATTAAAGATTTATTGATAAATTCATTTTTGTATGATCCAGCCGGTTCAATCCAAGCGGCTTCTTTACAGTACTTATTAGAATTAAATTACTCGGGTATTGACAGTTTGTTAATAGATAGGTTATATATAAATAAATCCGACAGTACAATTCGCCCGATGGCTGCTTTAACTATTTCTACCAGATTAAGTACACCACAGAGATACTATATCTTAAAAAATTACAGACCACCGATACAAAATGAACACCGTACACAGGGTATCGCAACATATATTGCAACAGTAAAGCCCAAACCACCTAAAACTGAAAATCTGATTCAACATATTGATACGACGATTGCATTTGTAAATGATTTATTGAACTACACTTGGCTCGGTAACATAGATTTCTCCAACGAACTAAAAAACATTTTATCAACCGCCAAAACAAATCTTCAAAACGGAGATTCACTCGCTTGCAGAGTTCAGGTAAAAGCATTTCAGGAATTAGTGGATAGTGTTTACATAGATTCACTCAATGCAGACTCTCGTTTTGTAACTATTGAAGGTATGAAATTTCTTTACTGGAACGCACAATACATTTTAGACAGACTGCCAGAACCACCAATTGTTGTAAATGCAGATATAGATGTTATAAATCCAGCAATGAGTTTAGTTAACCCCGGTCTCTTCACTATGGAGATAAAGGGAACAGGATTTACAACTAACTCGGTTGTTTACTTCAACGGCAACGCAAGAGCAACAACTTTTGTTGCAGATACATTGCTTACTACAGAGATACAAAGCACAGATGTAAGTGCAGCAGGTAATTATCCAGTTTGGGTAACAGACGGAACAATAAACAGCGATACACTAACATTCAGTGTAGTAAGCACATTACCAAAACCAGTAAGACCAGTGCTTGAGTGCGTAAGAAATAACGGCGACGGAACATACACAGCATACTTTGGCTATAAGAATGAGAACGATGTGAGTGTTTACATCCCTGTAGGAAACAAGAACAAGTTTACCCCTACACCACAGGACAGAGGACAAACGAAAGTATTTCTGCCGGGAAGAAAGTATAAAGTATTTACAGTAAACTTTAACGGCAGCAACCTTGTCTGGACATTAAACGGAAGGACATCAACGGCAAGCAGTAACTCAGCGCCGTGTAATTAGAGATAAAGAACTAACAATGAACAGTTAAAAATAAAGAAATGTTAAATATTCAATGCTCAATTTTCAATGTTCAATTAGGACAACAATAAAACAATTGAACAGTTAAGCAATTAAACAATGGAATTATTCCCGAAGGGATGGTAAGCCCAAAATGAAAATATTATTAACAGTAATTCTATTATCCTCAATAGCAGCAGCACAAAACACATACAAAGTTCAGCCAGGAGTGAAGAACAACCAGATAGTTTTAGAATTAAAAAACATATCAGAAACAGAACAAACGAGCCTCCCCAAACCCCTCCTAAAGAGGGGCTTTAAGCATCTAAAGTTTACAGATAACAATAAAGAAACAATAGTATTGAACCCCGGTGAAACAAAAGAAATTATTTTTACGTTAGATATAGAATACAACATAGGAAAAACAGAAGCAGACACGATAGAGTTTCTGATAACAGACAACAAAAGTATTTATCAAACAAAACAATTTATTTTACAATACACACAGCCAACGGAATATAAGTTAGAACAAAATTATCCAAATCCATTTAATCCAACTACAAAGATTAGATATACCATTGCATCAACTCCCATCTCCTTAGGAGAGGGGCTGGGGGTGAGGCTGATTGTTTACGATATACTTGGCAACGAAGTAACAACATTGGTAAATGAAGAAAAGGAACCTGGATATTATGAAGTAGAATTCAACGCATCACAATATGCAAGTGGCGTCTATGTTTATAAACTTCAAAGCTCACACGGATATAGTGAAGTAAAGAAAATGCTGTTATTGAAGTAAAAGAAAGTCATCCCGACTTGTCGGGGCGGAGTATATATATAAAGGTTACAATCAGGCAACTTCATCTCAACAAAAAAGATGTTGATGTTGAAGTAAAACTTTAGTTAATCTGAATAAGGGAATCATTGTTGATTCGCTTTTTTATTTAATTTGTGCTCCATAAACTTTTTCCAGCAAAGCGGAAAGTGTTTTCTTTTCTGAATCTGTTAGTGTAGAAGAAATAAAATTGCCCAATGCTTTAACTTCAGGATGCGCTTTCTCCAGCAGCTTAATACCTTTTTCGGTAATTCGAGTCATTGAAAGTCTTTTGTCTTCTGAAGCAGAATATCTTTCCACTAATTTGTTTTTTATCAGATGGTCAATAATTCTGGTAACGTCAGGTGCAGGTTCAATCATTCTGGCAATAATTTCTCGTCTCGGATGTCCTTCGGGATAAACGCCTCGTAAAATCCGAAGAACATTATATTGTGGCATTGTTAAGCCGTACTTATTCATTATTGCTTCGTGTTTAGAACGAAGAAAGTAAGAAGCTACAAAAAGATTTAAAGAAACTTCCTGGTCTAAACTTTCAAACCTGGACTGTTTGAGCCATTTTTTAAGTATCTCACCCATATATCAATTCTTAAAAAATTATTGTGTGTTATCACATTTAACTTATATTATTGCTTATCTAATTCAAAGTATGATTATAAGATAAATGAGAATAATCACAAATTGTTGTGAAGTTTCTATCGGAAAAGCTAAGGTCAATTTAATTCTTTGTTGTCTTAGGTTACTTAAGAGTGAATAGTTTTCTCAATTCTTAATCATTATTTTTTAACAAATAATAAAGAGAATTTTTGATTTAATGATTTTCCTAAATCCAGCTGTATTATTTGGTTTACTTGCGGCATCCATTCCGGTGATTATACACTTATTCAATCTGAGAAAGCTAAAAAAAATTGATTTCAGTACGCTTGCTTTTTTAAAGGAACTTCAAAAAAACAAAATAAGAAAGATTAAGTTAAAGCAATGGATACTGCTTGCTTTAAGAGTATTAATTATTCTATTTATTGTTACTGCATTTGCCCGACCAACTTTAAAATCAGTAAGTATTGGAGGAACAACTTCTGCTGCAAAGACGAGTGCAGTTTTCATTTTGGATGATACTTTCAGTATGTCTGTAGTCGATCAGAAGGGCTCTTATTTTAATCAGGCTAAAGAAATAATAAAAGAAATTATTTCACAATTGCAGGAAGGTGACGAAACTGGAGTGATTTTAGTTTCAAATCCGGATGAAGAAATTGCTTTAAGTTCTAATTTATCTGAGTTCATAAAAAATTTAGAAATGATAGATATAAATTTTATCTCGGGTAATTTGGACAGAGCCCTTATCCGCGCTGCACAAGTGCTTTCTGAAAGTAAAAATTTTAATAAAGAAATTTATCTTCTTTCCGATTTCCAAAAGAATAAAATAAGCGATGAAAAAACTGAAAATGATTTAAGCGAATTGTTTAATGAAAATATCCGGCTCTATTCTTTTAATCTTTCATCCAAAGAAGTTTTTAATATCTCGATAGATGATATTGTAATAGAGAATCAGATTTTGGAAAAAGAGAAGCCGGTTAATTTCCTGATTACTATCACTAACAATTCAAATCAGGATATCAGCAGTTCAGTTGTATCTTTATTTATGGATAAAGAAAGGTCAGCTCAAAAAAGTTTTGATCTTTCAACTGGTCAATCAAAAGTTATTGATATACAAGCCACACCTAAATCCAGCGGATTTGTAGATGTATTTGCTGAAATCGAAACCGACGAAATTGATAATGATAACAAGCGCTTTGCAAATTTGTTCATACCGGAAAAAATTTCGGTCGGGGTATTCGCTGAGAATCAAGGTGATCTTTCATTTGTAAAGCTCGCACTTCGTACAGCCGGTGAAAATCGATACACAATTGAAGAGAAAAATATAAACCAACTAAACACAACCCGATTGGATAACTATGAAGTGATAATTATTGCAGCAAATGAAATCAAGCCAGCTGCAGAAAAGTTAAAAAATTTTGCGGTTGAAGGAGGTGGATTAATTTTATTTCCTTCTTCTAATCCTGATGTACAAAAATTAAATCAGTTATATCCTCAGTTAGGTTTAGGAATCAACTCTGAATTTATTGGTCAGGTTGGCACTGATAATTTGAAGCTTAAAATAGATAAAACAGAATTTGAGCATCCCGTCTTCAAAGATTTATTTCAGAATAAAGCTGATAAAAAGTATGAGTCGCCCGAATTAAATGCATACTATCGTCTGTCTGCAGCGGGAAATAAAATTATTACAGTAGCAGATGGAGCGCCTTTTTTAATAGAGCAAAAAGCAGGTAGAGGCAAGATTTTTATATTTAACTCCGCACCAGTTTTAAGTTGGAGTGACTTCCCATTAAAAAGTATTTTCGCTCCGCTTATAAACAAATCGGTTGTGTATTTATCGGCAAAGGATAGAGATCAGAATTTATTCTTGGCTGGCGAAGAAGCAGTGATCAATCTTAAAAATTCAAACGCTCCTCAAATTAAGATTATTAAACCGGATAACAGCGAGATACTAATAAAGTTGGATGATAATCAGAACAGAAATTATATTAATTTTAACAACACAGATGTTGCAGGTAATTATAAGTTTTTTGCCGGCGATAATTTGTTCGAAGTAATTTCAGTAAATACAGATCCTGCTGAGTCCAAAACCGAATATGCTTCTGAATCTGATTTTGAAAATTATCTTAATCAAATAAAGTTTGCTGGTAAACATTTTCCCATTAAGAAAGATGCAAATATCAATGAAAAAATAATGCAGGCAAGATTTGGTTCAGAATTGTGGAGATATTTTTTACTAATTGCAATTATTTTAGCATTAGTTGAAATGACAATCGCCAGAAATGCAAAAAAGGATTGGGAAGGAATTAAAATTTAGTGTGTCTAAGTGCTCTAAGTGTCTAAGTGGTGGAAAATAAACTTTACCACTTAGACACGCAGAACACAAAGATTCACTTAGAAATAAATTTATGATAGAAATAACAAAAAAAACTATAGAACGGGCAATGCTCGTTGCACTGGATACAAAAGAATTTAGCAAAGAAATAGTGGAAGAACACCTTGCTGAACTTGAAGAGCTTGCAGATACTGCAGGTGCTGAAACCATTTTTAAAATAATTCAAACAAAATCAAAAATGGATTCGGCTTATTACATAGGCAAAGGAAAAGCAGAAGAACTTGCACAGCTTGTTGAGTTGAATGATATCAACATAATAATATTTGATGATGACCTGACGCCCGTGCAAGTAAGAAATCTTGAAAATCTTTTTAAGAAAAAAGTAATTGATAGAAGTGGTTTAATACTTGACATTTTTGCCTCACGCGCAAAAACTAAAGAAGCAAAAACTCAGGTTGAGTTAGCACAGTTACAATATATGCTGCCTCGTTTAACGCGTGCATGGACACACTTATCAAAACAGTATGGCGGCATTGGTACAAAAGGTCCCGGTGAAACTCAGATTGAAACTGATAGAAGAATTATCAGGACACGAATTGCACATCTTAAAGAAAAGTTAACACAAATAGAATCACATCGCACCACGCAAAATGCGGGAAGAAAAAACACAATAAGAATTGCTATTGCAGGGTACACAAATGCAGGTAAATCAACATTGTTTAATCTGCTGACAAGTGCGGATGTTTTTGCTGAAGACAAACTCTTTGCTACTCTCGATTCGACCACAAGAAATCTTGCTGTTTATCAAACTGAAAAAATATTAATCAGTGATACAGTTGGATTTATCCGCAAACTTCCACCGCAGCTTGTTGCTTCTTTTAAAAGCACGTTAAGTGAAGTAAGAGAAGCGGATATAATTTTCCATGTTGTTGATGTTTCTCATCCATACTACGAAGACCACATTAAAGTAGTTGAGGAGACGTTAAAAGATTTTGGCAGTAAGGATAAAAAAGTGGTGCTAATATTTAACAAGATTGATTTGTTAAAAGATAAAAGTAAAATAGATTATATCCGTAATAATCATAAAGATTGTATTTTAATTTCAGCAAAACGGGGAATGAATATCTCATTGTTAAAATCAAAACTGCGAGAACTGGTTGAGGATAATTTTATTGAAGAGAAAATCAGGCTTAAACTAAACGAATCAAAAAAAGTATCGCAAATACACTCACTTGCAGAGGTTATTAAAACAGATTACACGGACGATGAAATTAAAATTCATTACAAATCAAGCAAACAAAATTCCGAAAAAATCAAAAAGATAATTCTATCAAACTAAATAGTGGTAAAGCGATTATGAATAAAACATTTTTACTTACATTGGAACATGGTCCGAATTTTATAGCTGAAAAAAATATTACAGACCAGCCAAAATGGGAAAATCATTCACGTTTTACTGACAAACTTTTTTTGCAGGGAAAGATTTCAATGTGTGGGGCTTTAAAAGATGAATCAAAAGTTATTGTAGTTGCTAACGGGAAGAATGAAAGTTCAATCAGAAATCTTTTCAAAGATGATCCTTTTATTAAAAGCGGGGTTTTTGTTCTTACTCATGTAGATGAACTTGAGTTGCATCTGAATCCAGAACTGGTTGATGAATAATCCTGTAAAAAATTTCAGAATAAATGTAATTGGAGTGATGTCAGGCACTTCGCTGGATGGACTGGATATTTGCTATGTTTCTTTTCAGTTGAAAAAAAATAAATGGTCTTACAAAATAATTACCGCGAAAAGTTTTTTATATCCTGCCAGCCTGAAACAAAAATTATCTACTGCTCATCTTTTAAGAGGAGAAGAATTATCAAAACTAAACTGTGATTATGGAACTTACATCGGAAAAAAAATAAGATCATTTAAATTAAAATATAAGGCAAACCCTAAAATAATTTGCTCGCACGGTCATACTATTTTTCATCAACCCGAAAAAGGTTTTACTTTACAGATTGGCAGCGGTGCCTGCATAAGTTCGCAATCCGGCACAGATACAATTTGTGATTTCAGAAGTACAGATGTTTCTTTGGGTGGGCAAGGAGCTCCATTAGTTCCGATTGGAGATAAATATCTTTTTAATCAATTCGATTACTGTTTAAATCTTGGCGGCTTTGCTAATATTTCGTTTGAAAGAAATAAACAAAGAGTAGCTTTTGATATTTGTCCTGTTAATTTTGTTTTAAATCACTACTCAAAGTTATTGGGAAAGGATTATGACAAAGATGGAAAGTTTGCCCGCTCCGGAAAAATTAATCCGGATTTACTAAAACGATTAAATGAACTGCACACTTATAAAAACAAAGGTCCTAAATCTCTTGCCAGAGAAGATGTAGAAAAATATTATTTCCCGATTATTGATTCTTTCAAAATTAAAGTTGAAGATAAGCTGGCAACTTATTGCGAGCACGTCGCAATTCAGATTAGTGAAATTGTAAATGGAGGCAAAGTACTTGTAACCGGCGGCGGCGCATTTAATTCATTTTTAATTTCAAGGATTAAAAAATGTTCTTTCACAACAGAATTTATTATTCCGGATAGACAAACAATTGAATTTAAAGAAGCATTAATATTTGCTTTCCTTGGAGTTTTATTCTTACTGAATAAGCCAAATGCTCTTTCTTCAGTAACAGGTGCAAAGTACGATAGTATTGGTGGTGCACTTTATAAAGCTATAAAATGATTTAAGACTATCTGTTAAAAATCATCTCTTTATTTCCAATCTTATAACTAAATTTGATCATTAAAAATTTTATTATTTGGAGAAATTATGTCAATCGTTCTTGATGGTTCAAATCTAACCGTAGAAAAACTAGTTGCAATTGCCCGCCATAACGAAAAAGTAGAATTAAGCAAAGAGGCGCTTGAAAGAATAAAAATCTGTCGCGCAATGCTTGAAGAAAAAATTCAGGCTCACGAAATAATGTATGGAGTTAATACAGGTATTGGGGAATTTTCTGAAGTTGTTCTGAATGATGATCAGGTAAAACAATTTCAGAAGTATCTGATTTATAATCATTCGGCAGGAATCGGCGAACCAATGCCGATTGAGTATGTTCGTGGTGCAATCGCAGCACGAATCAATGTGCACGCTCACGGTAATTCTGGTTGCAGACCCGAAATTACTCTTACATTAGTTGAAATGCTTAATAAAAATTGTATTCCTGTTGTTTGTCAAAAAGGATCTGTAGGTGCTTGTGGAGATTTGGCTCCAATGGCGCAGATAGCTTTGTTGTTGATGGGAGAGGGTGAAGCTTTTTACAAAGGAGAAAGGCTACCTGGTAACATTGCGTTTGAAAAAGCCGGAATAAAAGTTCCCGGTTTACAGGCACGTGATGGACTTGCAACAATTAATGGATCAAATTTTATAACTGCAATAAGTGCTTTACAGTTGTACGACATTAATCGATGGCTTAAACAGGCAGAAATTGCAGCTGCAATGTCGCTCGAAGCTTTAAAGGCGAATATGAAACCTTACGATGTACGTCTTCATAAACTACGTGGATTTTCAGGTGCAGTTCGTAGTGCTCAGGCAATAAAAAAATGTATTGAAGGCAGTGATTTGCTCACAGGTAAATTAAAACAAAAAGTTCAGGATGCTTATTCAATGCGTTCTACTCCGCAGGTTATTGGTGCAGCACACGATGCGGTTGCTTATGCAAAATCACAAATAGAAATTGAGTTAAATGGAGTTGGTGATAATCCAATTTTTATTCCTGAAGATAAAATTACTTTAACTGGTGCAAATTTTCAGGGAACACCAGTCTCTCTTCCTATGGATATGATTAGTGCTGCTGTAACAATGGTAAGCGTTTTATCTGAAAGAAGGATGAACAGATTAAACAATCCGGCATTGAGTGTTGGATTACCTGCATTCTTAACTAAAGGAGCGGGAATGTTTTCCGGGTTGATGTTGAGTCAATATACTGCAGATACATTAATTGTAGAGCAAAGAATTTTATCTAACCCAGCGTCTGTTCAATCAATTCCTGCTGCGGCTGATCAGGAGGATTTTGTATCGATGGGAATGAATACAGCAATTAAAAACAAACAGATTTTAGATAATGCTTATGGTATATTGGGCATCGAATTTATGGCCGCTGCGCAAGCTCTCGATTTCCGTGAACATCAGACTGGAAAAGGTGTAGCAAAAGCAAAAGAAGTAATCCGCAGACACGTTGAATTTCTTGATGTTGATAGACCACTTTATCCTGATCATAACAAAATGAAATCACTTGTAAAATCCTGTGAGATTCTTGAAGAAGTAGAAAAAGTGGTCGGCAGTTTAGAAAAATAATTTCACGCAGAGACGCAAAGGCGCAAAATTAAAATGCATGAAAATGAAATTTCAAAAATAATTGTTGACTGTGCTTTTAAAGTTCATAATGAGTTAGGTCCTGGATTATTGGAATCGGTTTACGAAGAAGTTTTATCTTATGAGTTGATTAAAAGAGGTTTAATAGTTGAACGACAAAAAGGAATTCCAGTAGTTTACGATAATTTAAAAATGGAAATGGGATTTAGAGCAGATCTTATTGTTGAAAACAAAGTTATTATTGAATTAAAATCAATTGACGCTATTGCTCCTGTGCATTCAAAGCAATTATTGACTTATTTGAGATTAGCTGATAAAAAATTGGGATTATTAATAAATTTTAATGAAGCTTTAATAAAAAACGGAATTAAAAGAATCGTAAATAATTTATAATTCTTGGCGTCTCTGCGTCTTTGCGTGAAAATTTCTTAAAGGTTATAAATGGAAATAATATATCTCATTATTGGTTTAGTAATTGGATTTGTAATTACGTTCTTCTATTTAAAGAGCAAGAAAACAGTTTCAGTTGATGAAGTGAATAAACTTAACGAGCAAATCAACTCGCTTAAGGTGGATGCTGGTAAACTTGCCGAAAGAATTAAACTGTTTGAGGAAGATAAGCTTTCACTTCAGTCAGAGTTAAAAATCGAGAGAGAAAAATCTGAAAGACTCACAACTGAAAATTCTGCCTTAAAATCTGATTATGCTAATCTTCAAACAAAACTCTCCGAACAAAAAGATGAGATAGAAAAGTTACAGGAAAAATTTGCAAAGGAGTTTGAAAATCTTGCAAATAAAATATTTGAAGAAAAAGGAAACAAATTTTCTGAACAGAACAAAGAAAAGTTAAGTGAAATATTAAATCCTTTAAAAGAAAAAATATCTGAGTTTGAAAAGAAAGTTCAAGAAAGTAGTGAGAAGAATATCCAAGGTCATGCATCTTTACGCGAGCAATTGCAGATGCTTAAGGAAATGAACCAGCAAATCACACAGGAAGCAAAGAATTTAACTACTGCATTAAAAGGACAAAGTAAAACTCAGGGTAATTGGGGCGAGTTTATTCTTGAAAGTATTTTAGAAAAATCCGGACTTGTAAAAGGAAGAGAATATGTCGTTCAGGAAAGTTTAACATCTGAATCCGGGAGAAGATTGCAGCCAGATGTGATAGTCAATTTACCCGAGAACAAAAGCATTATTATCGATTCTAAAGTTTCACTTGTTGGATATGAAAAATTTGTTTCTGAAGAAGATGAACATCAAAAACAGCTTGGATTGAGAGAACATATAAATTCAATTCGCTCACACATTAAAAATTTAAGCAGCAAGAATTATCAAAATCTTTATCAGCTTGAAAGTCTGGATTTTGTTTTAATGTTTATGCCAATCGAACCGGCATTTGCAGTTGCTGTTCAATCCGATCCGGCAATCTTTACAGATGCATTTGAGCAAAATATTGTGATTGTTAGTCCATCCACATTGCTTGCAACGTTAAGAACTATATCAAGTATATGGCGGCAGGAAAATCAAAATAAAAATGCGATTGAGATTGCACGACAAAGCGGTGAGATGCTTGATAAGTTTACAGCTTTTGTTGATGATCTCATTTCTGTAGGTAAAGGACTAATTTCTGCAAAAGATAATTATGATAAAGCAATGAATAAACTTACTGAGGGAAGAGGAAATCTGATCAGTCGCTCTGAAAAAATTAAAAAGCTTGGTGCTAAAGCAAGCAAGACCTTGCCGCCGGCAATTCTTAATCGTGCTGATATTGATGATGAAAATCTGATTGAGAACGAATGATTGTCCGTCCGCCACAAACAGCCGAAGAATTTGAACGATACAGAGATTTGAGATGGAAAGTTCTGCGTGCACCGTGGAATCAGCCACGCGGAAGTGAAGTTGATGAACTTGAATCGAAAGCTTTTCCGATTATGGTTTGTGAAGTTGATGGAATTCCAATTGGTGTTGGAAGAGTTCATTTTAATTCGGAGACAGAAGCTCAAATCCGTTCAATGGCTGTTGAAGAAGAATGGCGGGGAAAAGGAATTGGCTCGGTAGTGTTAAAGGAACTTGAAAAAATTGCTATTGAAAAAGGTGCAAAGAAAATTATTCTTCACGCAAGAGACAATGCAGTGAAATTTTATGAACGAAACGGTTATAAAGTTGTTAAACCATCACACACTTTGTTTGGAGTAATTCCACATTTTTTAATGGAGAAGAATATCAATTAATTTCGATGAGAACATAATTTCCATTTCCACAACTCTGTAAAGAAAATGATTCGCTTATTCAAATAAATACCTGATAATTTACCATAAAGAGATTACCAAAATATTCTCCGTGTAACTCTGTGACTTCTCTGTGGTTCTCTGTGAAACAAGACAATATTACACGGAGAACCACAGAGTAAAAATCAGAGAACCACAGAGTTAAATTCCCATTTTACTGATTTCATTAAACTCTTCTTTAGTTACAGGCATAACAGACAATCTGTTTCCGCGTGCAATCAACTTCATATTCTTCAGTTTAGGATTTGATTTAATTGCATCAAGACTCACAGGATTATTAAACTCTTTAACAAACTTCACATCAACCATAAACCAGGTTGGATTTTTAGGATCGGCTTTTGGATCGTAATGATCATTATCAGGATCAAACTGTGTATGATCGGGATATCCTTCTTTTACAACTTCACAAATTCCCATTACCGCAAGCGGATCAGAATTGCTGTGATAAAACAAAACCTGATCACCTTTTTTCATCTCATCACGCAAAAAATTTCTTGCCTGATAATTCCTTACACCATCCCAATAAGTTGTTTGGTTTTTGCTCTTTTTAAGATCATTAAAAGAAAATACATCAGGTTCTGATTTAACGAGCCAGTATTTTTTCATTATTTAGCTCCAAATTTTTCTGCTGAATATTCCGGCTAATTTTCTAAATTGCTTATAGCTTTATGTGTAAATATATTAAATCAATGACAATAGGTAAATTCATATTAATCATTAGCTTATCATTTGTATCAATAAGCCTTTTTGCACAGAATGAAACGGGATTTCAAATTGCTAGGCTTAAGTACAGCGGTGGTGGCGACTGGTATAACGATCCTTCTGCAGATGTTAATCTGTTAAAATTTGTACGGGCAAATACCAATATAAAAGTAAATGCTGAATACAAATTTGTCGATATCGCATCAGATGAAATTTTTTCATATCCCTTTTTGTTTATAACCGGTCACGGTAACATTGTACTTTCCAATGACGAAGTGAATCGATTAAGAAAATATCTGGAGAGTGGAGGTTTTCTTTACATTGATGATGATTATGGAATGGATAAAGCTATCAGAAGAGAAGTGAAAAAAATATTTCCATCAAATGATTTTATTGAAATACCTTTTTCTCATAAAATTTTTAATATCTATTATAAATTTCCAAATGGAGTACCTAAAACTCACGAACACGATAAAAATCCGCCCCAGACATTTGGAATATTTTTAGGCGACCGGCTTGCAGTGGTTTATACATTTGAAGCTAATCCAAGTGACGGCTGGGCTGATCCTGAAGTGCATAATGACCCTCCGGAAAAAAGAGAAGAAGCACTTAAGTTTGGAGCCAACCTGATTATTTATGCGTTAACTAATTGAATATGAATACAAACTTTTATAAAGAAATAATTGATAAACTTGAATTACTAATTAAGAAAGAAACATTTGAGCTTTTAATTAAAGGTTTAATTATTTCTTTTATAGTAATTCTTAGCATTTTCACTTTATTAAGTTTAATAGAGTCATTTGCATACTCAAACTCTGTAGTAAGAACAGTTTTATTTTTTACTTTTTTGGTTACTGGATTTGCGATCTTTGGTTATCAGGTACTGATTCCGCTATCTAAATATTTTAATCTTTTTAATAAAAGGGATTATCAATACACCGCAAAAAAAGTAGGATATTATTTCCCCTCATTAAAAGACGATTTATTAAATGCACTTCAGCTTGTTTCATCTGATAAAATAAAGAATTTCTATTCATCATCTTTACTTAATGAAGCTTTCAGAAATGTATATGAAAGAGCAAAACCAATTGAGTTTGAGTCGATTGTTGATTTTTCAAGAGTTAAAAAAAATGCAATTAAATTTTTAGTTGTTTTGATAGTGAGTGTTATTTTGTTTGCTTTTATTCCGGGCTTGCAGGCAGCATCACATCGGTTATTAAATTTCAATCAGGAATTTATTCCACCTGCAAAATTTATTTTTGAGGTACATCCGGGCAACGCTTCAATCACAAAAGGAGAGAGCGTTGAATTTTTAATCAAGATAATTGGAGAAAATCCCGCTAAAGTTTACCTGCATTTAAGGGAAGAATCTCAAACAAACTTTAAAGAGAATGAGATCAAAAAAGATTCTCTTGGTTTTTACAGATTTTCTATCCAGCAGTTAAGAACAGATTTATTTTATTATGCTTCTGCAGAGGGAATTGAAAGCGAGCAATATCAAATTACTGTTGTTGATCATCCGGTAATCCGCTCTCTCAATGTGAAAGTATTTTCACCTTCATATTCAGGCATTCCAGTAATTGAACAAAAAGATAATGGAAACATTTCCGCACTGATCGGAAGCCGTGTTGAAGTGAGTTTGTTATCAAACAAAGAATTAAAATCTGCTGTGATTGAGTTTGGTGACTCCTCATTTTCTAAACTGAACACACAAGGAAATCTGGTTAACGGAAATTTTAAAATTATAAAAGATAATTCGTATCAAATTGTGGTAACTGATTTAGCAGGAAACAAAAACCTGCAACCCGTGAGATATTTTATAAAGTCACAGTATGATAGTAACCCGGCAATTGATTTAATTTATCCCAAACAGGATATAAAACTCGCCAATGATAATCGTGTTCCGGTAGAAATCAAAATTAATGATGACTATGGATTTTCGAGATTAAATCTTTACTACAAATTAAGTTCATCTAAATACGAACCACCTCAGGAAAATTATACCACTGTTGAAATAAGTTTTGATAAAAAACTTAAAGAACAAGTAATAGACTATGTGTGGAATCTAACGAAACTAAATCCGGCTGTTAATGATGTTTATTCTTTTTACTTTGAAGTCTTTGATAATGATAATGTAAGCGGACCGAAATCTGCAAGAACACAAATACTAAATGTTCGTGTTCCATCTTTGGATGAGATTCTTGCACAAGCTGATGAAACTCAGGATGAGGCTCAGGATGATTTGAAACAGACTCTTGAAGAAGCAGAAGAATTAAGAAAGGAGCTTGAAAAGATTGATAAAGATCTGAAGAAAGATAAGCTGGAAATAACGTGGGAAGAAAAAGAAAAAATTGAAAAGGCACTGGATAAATTTGAAAAGCTCCAGGAAAAAGTTGAAAGTATCAGTGAGCAATTAAAACAAATGCAGAATGAGTTACAACAAAATCAGCTTCTTTCTGAAGAGACGCTTGAAAAGTATATGGAGCTTCAGAAACTGATGGATGAGATGACAAGCGATGAGTTTAAAAACGCAATGAAGAAAATGCAGGAAATGCTTCAGAGAATGAATCGCAATCAAACACAGGATGCAATGAATAATCTTAAATTAGACGAAGAAAGATTTAAGAAGAGCATCGAGCGTACGATGAATCTACTTAAACGAATCCAGATTGAACAAAAGATGGATGAAATGATCAAGCGTACAGAAAATATTGAACAGAAACAAAATGATTTAAACGAACAGACTAATCAATCTGATTTATCTGATAAGAAACAAGCGGAACAATTGAGTAAAAAACAAGACGAAGTAAAAAAAGAACTTGATAATCTTGAACAAAAAATGAATGAACTTGCTGAAAAGATGAATGAATTAAAAGATATGCCACAGGATGAAATGGAAAAACTGAAAGAAGATTTTGAAAAACAGGATAATCAGGAACTTTCTGAACAAGCTTCGAATGAAATTAAGCAGAATCAAAAGCAAAAAGCACAAAAGAATCAGCAGCAGCTATCTAAAAATATGCAGCAGATGAAATCTTCGCTTCAACAAATTCAGGAACAGATGCAGCAGGAAAATCAAATGCAAACGTTTACTGATATGATGCGGATACTTGATAATCTGATTTTGTTATCAAAGCAGCAAGAGGAACTGAAAAACAAATCGCAAAATCTTGAACAAAGTTCGTCACAACTTGAACAAAATATTCAGAAGCAAAATGAAATCAGAAAAAATTTAGCAAAGCTGTTAGAACAGATGTCTGCATTATCTCAAAAAACCTTTGCAGTTACTCCGGAAATGGGTAAAGCACTTGGCAGTGCAAATCAAAAAATGAATCAATCAATGCAGTCGATGCAGAATAGAAATGGTTCAATGGCAACTTTATCACAAAGTGATGCAATGATGCACCTGAATGAGGCAGCCAATTTGATGAAAAGTTCTCTGGAATCCATGATGCAGGGCGGGAGCGGCAGCGGGGGAATGATGTCTTTAATGCAGCAGCTTCAAAAAATGTCCGGGCAGCAAATGGATTTGAATAATCTTACACAGATGCTCCAACAAATGCAGCAGGGACAGTTAAACCCGCAGCAGCAAAGTGAGTTGAGAAGGCTTGCGCAGCAGCAGCAATTAATTCAGAAATCATTGGAACAACTTAACAAGGAAGCCAGGGAAAGTGGTGAATCAAAAAAAATTCCTGCTGATCTTGAAAACATTATCAATCAAATGAAGGAAGTTGTTACTGATATGAATACAGAAAAGCTTGATGATAAGTTAATTCAGAAGCAGGAAAAAATTCTTTCAAAACTTTTGGATGCGCAAAGATCAATAAATGAAAGAGATTTTGAAAAAGAAAGAAAATCAGAAAGTGGTCAGAATCTGGTTAGGAACAGTCCGGCAGAATTAAATCTTTCTACTCAAAAAAGAATTGATAAACTTAAAGATGAACTAAATAAAGCTATTAAAGAGGGTTATAATAAAGATTACGAAGAGCTGATTAGAAAATATTTTGAGAGTTTGCAAAAAGAAAATCTAAATAACTAAAACCTGTTATTAGTTATTCAAAACACCCACATTCTAATTGATTTAGAGTCAAAATCCTGCTATTTTGAAAACAATTATTAAACAGGATTTTCCTATAGCACTTAATTATGCCCCAACAATATAAAAAAGATGATATGATTTCCGATGTTATCGGAGAAATCCAACCTGATTTATTACTTAAAGTTGCTGACTGGAAAAATTTATTCTTAGGTTTATTTGAAATTAGCAGGGACCTGGTTTTTATTTTAGATGACAAGGGTTGTATAATTGCTATAAACAAGCAGGGAGCTTACAGTTTAGATTATTCAGTTGAAGAACTTCTTGGCACCCACTTTTCCGATCTGATAACTGATGATTACTTGAAGTTGGTTAACTCATCAATCTCACTCGCATTAAAAAACGAGCCTACTTTTTTTGAAGCATCATTGACTAACAAATATGAAAAAGTTAACAAATATCAGTTTAGTATCAGAACAGTTAACAATGGTGAAAAAATATTTGGGCTATTAGGTGTTGGAAGAAACGTTACAAGATTAAGAAAACTGGAATCCGAATTAAACGATTTGAAACCTAAACTGATTGAAGCCGAAAGGTTAATACTTCTTGAAAGATCCAGAACGGCACATCAAAAAATTATGCTGGATGAACTGAATAGAATGAAAAGTGAATTTGTCTCAAATATCTCACACGAATTAAGAACCCCGCTTGCATCGATTGTTGGATTTTCTGAAACAATTGCATCTGATCCCAATATGCCGGCTGAAATGCGTGAAGAATTTAATAACATAATTTTAAATGAGGGCAAACGGTTAGCAAAACTTATTAATGATGTTTTAGATTTATCAAGAATGGAATCCGGAATGATAGTTCTTAATAAATCGAACATAAATATTTGTAAGGTTGTTCATAATGTTATTCAAAGTAATCTAAAAAAAGCTGATGAAAAGAATATCCTGATAACTCACGATTTACCATGTGATGAATTGACCATTGAGGCAGACGAAGAGAGATTGATGCAGGTGTTTAATGAGATTATTGAAAATTCAATAAAGTTTACAAATCCTGGCGGCAGAATAAAAGTAATTCTAAACAATCTGTTCCGGGAAGTTGAAATTGTTTTTGCAGATACCGGAATTGGCATCCCTGAGAAAGAATTACCGTATGTATTTCAAAAATTTTACCGGGTAAACCGCTTTGATTACGAAATTCCCGGTGCAGGGATGGGATTGGTTTTTGTTAAACAAATTGTAGATTTGCATAAAGGTTTAATCACTATTCAGAGCGAGCCGGCAAAAGGTACCTCTGTAATAATAAAATTATCAAAAAATAATAGAGATTAGTTACAGGTTAAAAATTGGAAAAACTTATTTTCATCGTTGATGATGAACAAGCAATTTCAAAATTGCTTAGTTACTGGGCTAAAGATAAGTGGAGATATCAGGTCGAATCATTCTCAACTGCAGAAGATGCACTCAGAAATCTTAGCAAAAAACCGGATATTGTACTTTTAGATATTATGCTGCCGGGAATGGATGGAATTGAGACTTTAAAAAGAATTAAACAATTTGATGAAGACTTACCCGTGATTATGCTATCAGCTCAGGGAAGTATAGAGGTTGCTGTTGAGGCTTTACGATTTGGCGCCTACGATTATTTTACAAAACCAATCGATCAGCAAAAACTTGAACTGGCTGTAAAAAATGCAATTCGGAATCATGATTTAACCCGTGAACTTAAAAATCTTAAAGAAAATGTAAAAAAAGAATATAGTTTTGATAACATCATTTCTTCAGACGGTAAAATGCAGGATGTATTCAAACTTGTAACAAAAGTTTTACATAATGACATTACAGTTTTGATTTATGGTGAAAGTGGAACGGGAAAGGAACTTATTGCACGTGCAATTCATTATAATGGTCAGAGAAAAGATAAGCCGTTTATCGTGGTAAACTGTGCTTCAATTCCTCGCGAGCTACTTGAAAGTGAATTATTTGGACATGAAAAAGGATCATTTACCGGCGCACATCAACGTAAACTTGGAAAGTTTGAACTTGCAAGAGGAGGCACAATATTTTTAGATGAAGTTGGCGAGCTTGAAATGCTTCTTCAGGCAAAACTGCTTAGAGTTATTCAGCAAAAAGAATTTGAAAGAGTTGGAGGCACAGAATTAATAAAGACAGATGTCCGTATAATATCTGCAACAAACAGAGACCTAAAAAAAGCTGTAGAAAATAAAGAGTTTAGAGAAGATCTTTACTACAGACTAAACTCTTTCCCAATTTCTATCCCACCACTAAGACAACGCAAAGGCGATATTCTGATTCTTGCTGAACATTTTATACGGAAGTTTAGCCAGAAACTTGGAAAAAACATTAAAGGATTTTCAAAACGGGCATTGAAATTAATTTATGAATACAGCTGGCCCGGAAATGTGAGAGAAATGGAAAACACAATTGAACGATGTATAATCATTACCGAGAAAGATACAATTGATGTAGAAGATCTTCCGGCTCACTTTAAAACCGGTGAAGCTGCAGGATCTTACGAAATAACCGGTCCGCTTTTTGGCGATGACACTATCATACCATTTGAAAAACTTAAAGAAGAAGCAATAAGACATGCACTTTCCATTACAGGCGGAAACATTGTTGAAGCAGCAAAAAAACTACAGCTTGGCAGAGCCACAATTTACCGTCTTATGGACAAGTATAAAATTGAAAACAGAACAACAGATTAAAGGATGGGTGAAATATGGAATTTTACAGAGAACAAATTGATGATATAGTTATTATTACCGTTAGTCTTAAAAGAGCAACTCTTGCTGAAGCTGAAGAATTTAAAGAAGCATTGGTTAATGAAATCCAAAGAGGAATTAAAAAAATTGTGGTTGATTTATCCAACTGCGAATTTATTGATTCAACTTTTCTTGGAGCATTAGTTGTTTCTTTGAAGAAACTTACGGCAACAAATGGAGATTTAAGGCTGGTAGGATTTCAACCTGCTGTTCATTCTATGTTTGAACTAACCAGAATGTACAGAGTATTTGAGTCCTTTAAATCTAAAGATGAAGCAGTAGCAAGCTTTAAATAGATTGATTTAAAAGCAAAAAATTATTGTAAGGATTATCAATAAATTTCATTATACAGAACGAGAAGTTTATCTCTTAAATGTCTGAATCAGAAAAAAGATCTGTTTTAATAATTGATGATGATAAGACAATCCGTAAACTCATAAACCATCATCTCAAACTTAATAACTATAAAACTTTCGAAGCCGAAAATTCCATCCAGGCATTTGAAATACTAAAGCAGGAAAATGTTGATCTTGTGCTTTCTGATGTTACAATGGAAGGCATGGATGGATTTGAGTTTTGTCAGAAGGTAAGAGAAAATGAAAAGCACCGCTTTCTGCCATTCATTTTTGTTACAGCTAAAAATACTCTGGAAGATAAATCCAGGGCAATCGAGTCTGGCGGCGATGATATAATTACAAAACCTTTTGATGTGAAAGAATTAATACTCAAAACACAGGCTTTGATAAGACGGTCAGACATTTACAGGACTTACGGTCTTAGAAAAAGTTTACACAAATCTTTCGATGAAATTCCACCCAAAGTTTTATTTGTAGATGATGATCCATCTATGGCAAAACTTTTTAAGTATAATTTAGATAAAGCCGGATTTGATTGCCGTCTTGCATTCAGCGTTGATGAAGCGATGGGCATAATAAAAACCGAAGTACCCGATATTATAGTTTCAGATATTATGATGCCTAAAACTGATGGATTTGAGTTCAGAAGGATGCTTTTAAAAAATAATCAATTAAAAGATATACCTTTTATTTTCTTAACGGCAAAAGGCAGTGAAGAAGATATTCTTGAAGGGTATGATTTAGGAATTACTGATTACGTTGTAAAAACTGCAGGTCCAAAACTGGTGGTTGCAAAAGTATCAGCAATTATCAAAAGTCTTGGTAATGAAAGAAAAAAAATAATATCGGAACTTCAGGAAGCTACAAATTCATTACGCACAAAAGTGGTTATGGATTCTGCTCCAGAATTTGAAGGATTTTCAATAGCTCATTTGCATGTACCGTTTAAAGGAATTCCCGGCGGTGATTTTTTAGATTATTACAGACTTGATGAAAGCAATCTTGTTGTAATTCTTGGTGACGTTATGGGTAAGAAATGGGGTGCCTGGTTTTTTGCATACGCTTACGCAGGATACATAAGAAGTGCCCTCAGAAGTGTATTACAATCGGCAGAAGAATACTCTCCAAGCGATATACTGGAAAAAGTAAACTCAACCGTTTATGCTGATACAAAGATATCAGAAGTATTTGCCACACTCTCAATAATAATTCTTAATAACAAAACAAACACTCTTAAGTATTCAGGAGCAGGAGATATTCCAATAATATATAAACCTGCAAATGGAGAAATTAAGAGAATAAAATCAAAAGGATTACTGCTTGGATTTTCTAAAAAAGGTGAATACGAAGATGCGGTTATAAAACTTTCTTCAAATGATCGCATCTATTTAACAACAGACGGGCTAATTGATTCGAGAGCAAAAAACAAAGAGAGCTTTGGTGAAAAAAGACTTTTTGAACTGATTGATAGCTTAAACAATCAATCAAATGCATTAGAAACAATTAAGCAGAAATTTGACGAGTATACCGATTCAGAATATGATGATGATGTAAGCATAATTCTGATTGAAGTAAAATAAATTTTGTAGGTATTAAATGCCTATCAACTCTTTTAATAGAATCCTGATTTTAATTTCTTTTCTATTCCTTTCTTTAAATCTTAACCTGCTGGCACAAGACTTTTTAATCAAAAAATACTCTGCGGATAATGGACTTCCTGATAATCGTGTTAATGATATAGTGCAGGATTCCGTTGGAAGGATTTGGATTGCGACAAGAACAGGCATAGCTTCATATGATGGAGTTGAATGGATTAGATACGGCAAAGAGGCTGGTGTTCCGCAAGTTGAATATATAAGAATAAAAATTGATGAGAAGGGAATTATCTGGTTTTTACCAAGAACTTTCTCAAATGATTTTACAATTATTTACTTTGAAAATTCTGTCTGGCATAAACTTAAACTCAAATCCGGCTTATCAAATACAAGAAGCGCATTAGTTTCTTTCGACATTAAACATTTAGGTACCAAACCTGTCATATTTGTTGGCACACTAAGTAATGGAATCATAAAGTATAAAGATGATAGATGGGAAAGAATCTTACGCAAAAATGGAATTTTGAGTGATACAGTAACACAGGTGACATATTGGAATGATAAGCTAGTTGTGTCATCATTAAAAGGATTATCCTTCGTTGATGAAAAAAATCGAGTAACTAATCTTACCTTTGATAAATATGGTCTCGATTCCAGAATATTAGCAATGCGTACTTATAAACAAGCTGATTCAGAAAAAAGTATGCTGTTATTACTCAGCGTAAACTGGATGGGTGAACTTTTGGATGAGAAGGTAAATGTTTTAAGTCGGGATTTTAACATTCCGCTTGTAGGTATAAATGATCTTAGTTGTATTAATTATAACTCTGCTGGAGATATACTCTTGGGTAATCCGGCAAAAGTTTTTTACTACAATAAAAAGAACAAGACATCTTCACATTTGGTAATTGATGATCCATCTTCCAATAAAGGTATTAACTCAATCTTAATCGATTATGAAGAAAATATATGGTTAGCTGGTCTGAGAGGAATTTATAAATACCGACTTAGTTCATTTACTAATTTTTACAAAGAAGATGGATTGCTCGAAAATGAAGTTACTGCTATTTCAGAATTTAATTCAGGGCAGCTAGTATTTGGTCATAATTACGGAATATCCATTATGGAAGGTAATGGATTTAAAACAATTAACATTGCAAAGCCGGTAACGGATAGCAGACTTGTTAGGGTCATTGATATTTTTCATGAAAAAGAAAGTGATAATATCTACATATGCTCCTATACAAATGGTTTAGGGCGGATCTTATCAAATTACAAACTAACCTGGCTTAAGATAAATGAAGCATCAAGATATTATTCAATTTTCTCTGACCCTCAGCATCAATTCTTTTTATCTACTGATGGAGGATTAGTAAAATTAAATGAGCTTGGAGAATTAGAATATTTTGATAGAGATTACCCGAAGATGGTTAGAAAAGGATTATACGTAAACGATTCTTTAATATATTTAGTTTCACCAATAGGTCTATTCAAATGGGATTATAAAAGTCGTATTCAAATCTTAGCTGATATGGAAGCCAATGATTTATTCACCATATTTAAAGATGATCGCTATGGAGTGCTTGTCGGTTCCATTAGTGGGTTGTACACCTTAAAGCGAGATTCACTTGTTAAATTCAGCTTAGATGATAACGAAATCAATGAATCCATTTACTTTATTATTAAAGACAGATTACAAAATTTATGGTTGGGTACTAATAACGGAGTTTTAAGATGGGATGGTTCGAAACTGACAAGATTTAATAAATCTGATGGACTTGCAGGTAATGAAACAAACAGAGCCGCAGGATTTGTGGATAGTAAAGGAAATGTGTGGATTGGTACTGATGAAGGGCTATCAATGTTTACGGGCGATGAGCTTAACTATGAAAAAATAAAACCGAAAATAGTTTTACTTAATATTCTGGATGAAAATAATATCAGCTATTCTTGTTTTAGTGAACAATCGTTTGGTCCTGATGATAATAGTTTAACTTTTAACTACAGAGGGCTATCATTTATTGATGAATCCCAGAATACTTATGAAGTAAAACTATCAAAATTAAATAGTGATTGGAGTGAGAGAATTGAAACAGCATATTCATATTCAAAGTTTATTAATCTTTCGCCGGGGGAATATGTTTTCTCAGTAAGGTTTAAAAATTCTAAAGGCATTTGGAGTGATTGGCAAAAATCTTCAATTGTAACAATTGAAAAACATTTTTATCAGCAGCCCCTTTCTATTGTCGGAAGTATATTAATTTTTTCATTACTGTTGTTTTATTTGTACGATTATTTACAGCAGAAAAAATATACACATAAACTTGAGAAGGCTGTTGAATCCAGAACCCAGGATTTAAGAAAAAACCAGATTGAACTTTTAACGAGCATTCAGAGATATAAAGGTATTGTTGATTCGCAAACCGATTTAGTAGTGCGTGTAAACTCCGAGGGAAATCTTACATTTGTTAATGATGCTTTTTGCAATGTATTTGGTAAAAGCAGAGAATCTATTTTAGGAACTTCAATTTTTTCCTATATGTTTTCTGAAGATCAACCAATAGCAGTTGAAGAAGCTAAAAGATTGTTTATTCCTCCCCACAGGATAAAAATAGAATTAAGATCAATCACAACAGATGGAATAAGATGGTATTCTTGGGAGGATTATGCTTTTTTTGATGAGAATAAAAACTTAATTGAAGTACAGGGATTAGGGAGGGATATAACAATCCAAAAGGAAATTGAAACTGAGCTTGAAAGACGAGTACGCGAAAGAACATCAGAATTACAGTCACTTATTCAACAGTCTCCTTTAGGAATTCTAACATTTGATGCCGATGGTTATCTGATTGATTTTAATGAATCCGCAAACATATTATTTGGCAATCTTAACGATTATCTTCCACCGAACAGGTTATTTAATATTTTTGAAGATGAATTTTTATTACAACACAATTACCAAAACAGACTGAAAGAACTGCATTCATCCAACAGCCAGTTGATTACACATAGAATTCATATTAATAATTCTGCAAACTCAATTTATAAAAATCTTTTTTCGCATTACCTTATTTATCGTCTGTATTCAGTGGGTTTTGAAAATCAGAAAAATATCATTGTGTTACTTCTTGAAGATGTTACGGATCTTCAGAAATCGGAAGAGAATGCTAAAAAACTTTCTGAAGAAAAATTAAGAATCACAACTATTATTAAAACCATTGAAGCTGAAAGGGAAAGAATATCAAAAGAGCTGCATGATGGGGTTGGGCAGATGCTCACAGCAGCTAAATTAAAACTTGATATCTTTAACTTTAAAACTGAATTAGACAAAAAAGAAGTTAAAGAAACAATAGATATTTTAATTGACGCAGGTGACGAAATCAGAAGAATTATAAATGATCTTAAGCCATCTGACGTTGAAAATTTTGGGTTGGTTTCTGCGATAGAGATGATTTGTAAAAGAGTTCAGGAAATTTCTGGAATTAAAACGCATTGTAATATTAAAGGATCCATCCAATTTAAAAACAAAACAGATGAAGTTGTTTTATATAGAATTATCCAGGAAGCATTTAACAACATCATTAAGCACTCGAAATGTAAAAATGCAGGCATAGATTTTACCCAGGATGGAAATTTTGTTCAGATTAATATCTGGGATGATGGAATTGGGATTTCTGAGGCTCATAATAATGGTAAACCACAGGGATTCGGAATTCAAAATATGATGAGCAGAGCAAAGTTACTCGGAGCAGAAATTAAAATTGTTCCGTCAGAAAAAGGAACATCTGTAAATATTAAAATTCCGGTTTAATAAAATGAGTGACAAAAAAATTAAAATTATTATCGTTGATGATCATCCGGTGCTGAGAGAAGGATTAAAAACTGTACTTGAATTGAATGGAGGATTTACTGTAGTAGCAGAAACTGATGATGGGAACGTTGTTAAGGATTTAATCGCTGCAAAAAATCCGGATATCATTCTGATGGATATAAGAATGGAAAAATTAGATGGAATAAGTGCATCAAGAATTGTAAAGAGGGCTTTTCCGGATGTAAAGATTTTATTGCTTACAATGCACGATGATGAACATTACATCAAGGAAGCATTAGAAATTGGTGTTGAAGGTTATATCTTAAAAATGTCTGATATGAAAAATGTTGTTAATGCTATAAATACAATCTATGAAGATGAGACTTATTATGATCCCAAAATAACAAAATCTGTTGCTGAAAAATCTTACGATAACAATCTTAAAAACAGCTATGAAGAAATTCTTCATAAGTTCAAACTATCAAATCGGGAAATTGAAATAGCAACTTATATTGTTAACGGGTATTCGTATAAGCAGATTTCAGAGATGTTGTGTCTTAGTCAGTTTACAGTCTATAATCACAAAAGAAATATTTTTGCAAAACTGAATATTAAAAGGACCAACGAATTAATATCATTAGCAATTAACAGCGGTCTTTTTATTATCAAATAATAATCTTTAAATGCTTTCTGCAGATTGCAGCTTTTCTGCTTTATCTGCAATTTTTAATTGCTCAATCAGCTCTTCAATATGCCCCTCAATAATGGAAGATAAATTGTACAGAGTTAATCCAATTCTGTGATCTGTAACTCTGTTCTGTGGAAAATTATAAGTTCTTATTTTGTCACTTCTATCTCCGCTTCTCACCATCAATTTTCTTTGAGCAGATATCTCTTCATTTTGTTTCTTCAATTCAAGGTCGTATAAACGGGCTTTTAATACTTTAAGAGCTTTTTGTCTGTTCTTCAATTGCGATCTCTCGTCCTGGCACTGAACGACAATTCCTGTTGGGATGTGGGTCATTCTAACTGCAGTTTCAACTTTGTTCACATTTTGTCCGCCAGCACCACCGGATCTGAAGATATCAATTTTCAGATCGTTTGGATTTATCTCAACTTCAACGTCTTCCACTTCAGGAAGAACCGCAACCGAAGCCGCTGAAGTGTGCACTCTGCCGCTTGCTTCTGTTTCCGGTACACGCTGTACACGGTGGACTCCTGATTCAAATTTTAAATCACCATAAACATTTTGCCCACTAATAGAAAACACAACTTCCTTAATTCCGCCCAAACCTGTATCACTAATATCTATAAGCTCCGTTTTCCATCCTTTTATTTCTGCGTATCTGTTATACATTCTGAATAAATCACTTGCAAACAGGGCAGCTTCTTCACCACCTGTTCCTGCTCTTATTTCCATAATAACATCTTTATCATCATTCGGATCTTTTGGTAATAGCAGAGTTTTAATTTCGTCTTCCAACAATTCTTTTTGTTCTTTTAATTCATCCATTTCGGTTTCTGCCAGCTCAATTAAATCTTTATCTTTTGATGAGTTGATAATATCCTGGTTGCCTTCAAGATTTTTGATTATTGATGAATATTTTTCGTACGCAGCAATAATTTCTTCAAGATTAAGTCTTTCTTTATTCAGATTTTTAATTTTTTCAAAATCATTAGTATTGGCAGCTTCAGAAAGCTGTGAGTTTATCTGATCGAACCTAATTTTTATTTTTTCAAGTTTTTCTAATAAATTCATATCAATTCTCTAAATTTGGATTGCAAATATACACAAGTATTAAAAACATTAAATAATTAATTGCGTTTTTAAGTATGAATGATAACATCTCAAATTATAAAGGACATTTTCTTCAGTTAAACATAATTTTTTTGGCACTATTGACAGCTCAGATTATTTATTTTGGGATAGTTTTCTTTCTTGTTTCTGCTGGCAATTTGCTGATTCAAGCCGAATTAGACAGGATACTAATGTTTATCATTCCTGTTATAGTTTTATCAGGAATTCTGGCAGCAAAATATATCTATACAAAGATTGTTGCAGGATTTGATAAGAATTTATCAATTGAGAGAAAAATAATGTCTTACCGCAATGCCAGTATTATCAGATTGGCTTTAGTTGAAGGTGTAAACATTCTTAATATAACAGCAATGCTTATTACCGGTAATTTTCTTTATTCGGCATATTTTTTAATTCTTATTGTTTTTTATGTCTTGTTCAAACCATCAAAAGATAAATTTATTGTAGAATATGAAGTATCCGGAGATCATGTTACAAAAATATTGTAATAATTAAACTCTTTAATTGCCAACTTTGTTAGTGACGAAAAGAAACAGAGAAATATGAAAAGTTTTAACATACCGGGATTCTACAGAAGCTCGATAATTACTCAAATAAAAAATTCCAGAAAAGATCTTGATCCGCGTAAAAAAGATTTTACACCAACATTGCTGGATTTTGGTCCTGTACGATTTTATCTGGCAAGACATTTTGGATTCTGCTATGGTGTCGAAAATGCAATCGAAATAGCTTATAAAACTATTGAAGAAAATCCCGGCAAAAGAATTTTTTTACTCAGTGAGATGATTCATAACCCTGGTGTCAATCGTGATCTTGAAAATCTGGGCGTTAACTTTTTAATGAATACAATCGGCGAACATTTAATTGACTGGAATACACTGACCAGAGAAGATATCGTTATTATCCCTGCATTTGGAACTACCCTAGAAATTCAGGAAAAATTAAATCAACTTGGAATAGATCCTTATCGTTATAATACAACCTGTCCTTTCGTAGAGAAAGTCTGGAATAGAAGCGAACAACTTGGTAAACAAAATTACACAGTGATAATCCACGGCAAACATCTTCACGAAGAAACACGAGCTACGTTTTCACATAGTAATTCCAATGCTCCTTCATTAATAATAAGGGATTTACAGGAAGCGGAAGTTTTATCTTCTTTTATTTTAAATGAGAAATCAGCTGAGGAATTTTATAAATATTTTGAGGGAAAATTTTCTGAAGGATTTTCGTATGAAAAAAATCTTCAAAATGTTGGGGTGGTAAACCAAACAACAATGCTTGCTACGGAAACTCAGGCTATTGCAGATCTGCTGAAGAAGACAATGATAAAAAAGTATGGAGCGGAAAATATCAAAGAGCACTTTGCCGATACTCGTGATACATTATGCTATGCAACAAACGATAATCAAGAAGCAACTTACGGGCTGTTAAAAGAATCTGCTGATTTTGCTATTGTAGTGGGCGGATATAACAGTTCAAATACATCACATATTGTTGAGCTGTGTGAAGAAAAGCTACCGACTTATTTCATTTCTTCTGAAGAAAAAATTTTAAATAAAAACACAATAAAACATTTCGACATTCATTCGCATAAAGAAGAAGAAACTCACAATTTTATTCCGGATAAGAAAGTTATTGATGTAATTTTAACAAGCGGTGCAAGCTGCCCTGATGCAGTGGTTGAAGCAGTTTTAAGGAAACTGCATTCGTTTTTTCCGGAAGCAAAAAATGTAGATGAAGTGACAGAAAATTTTTTGCAAAGTTTCAACAGGAAGTAGATGGTTAAATAATTTTCTCTTCAGCATTAAAGCAGCAAAACAGAAAATAAATTTAATTCAACCTTTCTTTTGCCTCATTATATTCTTTTAATAATCTCACAAATAATTTTTTAACAGAAGGGATATCATATATTAATCCTACCCCCTGACCAGCTTCAAGAGCACCTTCATTCAGATCACCCTCAAAAATTCCGAGTCTTTCACGTTTAGTTCCCAATAATTCTCTTAATTGAATTTCATTCCAGCCCTCATACTCAGCCTTCATAGCTCTAAGTGCAAAGTCATTTTTTATCATTCTTACTAAACCAATTTTTCTGAAAACAAGAACTGTATCCTGATCACCTGCGTTAACAATAGCCTGTTTGTAGTTTTCGTGTGCAGAGGATTCTATGGTTGCTGCAAATCTTGTCCCTATCTGAACTCCTTCTGCACCTAAAGAAAGAGCTGCAAGAATACCTCTACCATCAACAATTCCTCCGGCAGCGATTACCGGTATATTAAGTTTATCAACAAGCTGTGGTATCAAACTAAAAGTTGTTAACTGATCTGAACCATTGTGACCACCGGCTTCAACTCCTTCTCCAACAACTGCATCGCAGCCTGCATCCTGAGCTTTTAATCCATATTTTAAATTTGCAACAACGTGAATAACAACACAACCGTTACTTTTTACGAAAGGAGTGAAAGTTTTGGGATTTCCTGCAGAAGTAAAAAAAATTTTTACTCCGGCTTCTAATGATGTATTTACTAAATCTTCAGCGTCTTTTCTTAGTAATGGGATATTAACTCCAAAAGGTTTATCAGTTGCAGCTTGGCACTTTTGAATGTGTTCTCTTAGTAAATCCGGTTTCATGGAACCTGAGCCAATCAATCCCAATCCGCCAGAATTAGAAACTGCTGAGGCTAATTTCCATCCGGAAACCCACACCATTCCTGCCTGAATAATGGGGTAATCAATATTTAACAGTGCTGTAATTTTTGTCTTCATATTTTTCTAAAAATTCATCAATAAGTACTTAAAAGATAGTTAATTATAATCAAAGTTATTTTGTATCTCATGAGGGGATTAGCTAAATTTGTTACCCAAATTATAACAATGAGCAATTAAAAAACATTATAGGAACTTTAATTTATGTCTTTCTTCTTTACATCAGAATCTGTCTCTGAAGGTCATCCTGATAAAGTATGTGATGCAATATCAGATGGAATACTTGATGCAATTTATTCCCAAGATCCCGCTGCAAGAGTTGCCTGCGAAACATTTGTTACTACAGGTTTAGTTTTGGTAGGTGGTGAGATTACAACTAAAGCTTATGTTGAAGTACAGGACGTCGTAAGAGCCACAGTTAAAAAAATTGGATACACAAGTGCAGAATATAAATTTGATGCAGAATCATGCTCTGTTCTGAATGCTATTCATTCTCAATCTCCTGATATAGCAATGGGAGTAGATAAAGGTGGTGCAGGTGACCAGGGAATTATGTTTGGGTACGCCTGCGATCAGACTCCTGAGCTTATGCCTATGCCTATTATGTTCGCCCATAAACTGGTAAAGCGACTTGCAGATATCAGAAAAGGTGATAATGGAATTATGCCTTATCTTAGACCTGATTCTAAATCCCAGGTGACAATTGAATATGATGATGACAAAAAGCCAATAAGAGTAGATGCCATTGTTGTTTCAACCCAGCATGATGCTGATGCAACACAGGAAAGAATAAAAGAAGATGTGATTAATCAGGTTGTAAAAAGTGTAATACCAAATGAATTGCTTGATGAAAAAACTAAATATTATGTTAATCCAACAGGAAGATTTGAAATTGGCGGACCACACGGTGACAGCGGTTTAACCGGTAGAAAAATTATCGTTGATACTTATGGCGGCTGGGCTCCACATGGCGGTGGTGCATTTTCAGGTAAAGATCCTTCTAAAGTGGATAGATCCGCAACTTATGCTGCAAGACACATAGCCAAAAATGTTGTAGCTGCCGGATTAGCCAAAGAATGCCTTGTTCAGGTTGCATACGCAATCGGTGTTGCAGAGCCTGTTTCTGTTTTTGTTGATACTAAAGGAACGGGAGTAATTCCTGATTTTGAAATCTCAAAGATGATTCAGAAAGAAGTTGATCTGACACCTAAGGGGATAATCGAACGGCTAAATCTGAGAAGACCTATTTATCAAAAGACTGCAGCTTATGGGCATTTTGGCAGGAACGAAGAAACGTTTACCTGGGAAAAAACAGATCTGGTAGAAACTTTTAAGAAATATGCCTGATTTCATTTAATAAAGGAACTATTATCATTAAATAATTTGTTAAACATTTGTTGAATAATTAAGGTTATCATAAAAAAGAAAAAGGATAAATATGAATACAGTTCTCGATAAAAAAATCGACTTCTCCTTAAAATACAAAGTTAAAGATATATCTCTGGCTGAGTGGGGAAGAAAAGAAATTAAATTAGCTGAAGCTGAGATGCCGGGACTGATGTCTATCAGAGAAGAATATAAAGATAAAAAACCACTAAAGGGTGCAAGAATTGCCGGCTGCCTTCATATGACAATTCAAACCGCAGTGTTAATTGAAACACTTATTGAACTTGGGGCAGAGGTAAGGTGGTCTTCCTGTAATATTTTCTCAACTCAGGATCACGCTGCTGCTGCGATTGCCACTGCCGGAATTCCTGTCTTTGCATGGAAAGGTATGAACGAAGAAGAATTCAACTGGTGTATCGAACAAACTCTTTTCTTTGGTGATGAATCCAGACCACTTAATATGATTTTGGATGATGGCGGAGATCTTACAAATATGGTCTTCGATAACTATCCTGAATTAGCATCCGGAATTAAAGGACTGTCTGAAGAAACAACAACCGGTGTTCATCGTTTATACGAAAGAATGAAAAATGGAACACTTCCGATTCCTGCAATTAATGTTAACGACTCTGTAACCAAATCAAAATTTGATAATAAATACGGATGCCGCGAATCATTGGTTGATGCTTTACGCAGAGCAACCGATTTAATGCTTGCCGGTAAAGTTGCAGTTGTTGCAGGCTTTGGTGATGTTGGTAAAGGTTCTGCTGAATCACTAAAAAATGCAAATGTAAGAGTCATCGTTACAGAAATAGATCCTATCTGTGCTCTGCAGGCAGCGATGGAAGGTTATGAAGTTAAAAAAATGGATGATGCTGTTAAAGAAGCAGACATAATTGTAACTGCAACAGGTAATACTAATGTTGTTACCGACAGACACTTCAAAATGATGAAAGATAAAGTCGTCGTTTGTAATATCGGTCACTTTGATACAGAAATTAATATGGCTTGGTTAAACAAAAACTATGGTCATACAAAAGACACAATTAAACCTCAGGTTGATAAATATACAATCGATGGGAAAGACATAATTGTTTTGGCAGAGGGCAGATTGGTTAATCTTGGATGTGCAACCGGTCATCCTTCTTTTGTAATGTCCAATTCATTTACAAATCAAACTCTGGCTCAGATTGAACTCTGGAATCATCCTGAAAGATATGAGAATAAAGTTTATACTTTACCAAAACATCTTGATGAAAAAGTTGCAAGATTACATCTTAAAAAGATTGGTGTTGAATTAGATGTTTTGACTCCGGAACAGGCTAAGTATATTGGTGTGGAAGTGGAAGGACCCTTTAAACCCGATTATTACAGATACTAATCGAAAATTTATAAATCAGATAAAAGGACTTGAGAACCAAGTCCTTTTTTTGTTTAAAGTAAATCTTTCAAAGCTTCTTCTAATTTTTCAAATCTGAATTTATAACCGAACTCAATAATTTTTTTTGCTTCAACTCTCTGGCTTGCAGTTACAGCAGAGGAAGCTTCGCCCACAGCAATTTTTAGTGCAAACTTTGGTACAGGAAATATTGAAGGACGATGTAAAACTTTTCCCAATGTAGATGCAAATTCTTTCATTCTAACAATACCGGGAGAAGCAGCATTAAAAATTCCTGATACATTTTTATTATCAATTGCAAACAAATAAATCCCAACGATGTCATCAATGTGTAACCAGGGAAACCATTGCTTTCCGCTGCCAAGCTGTCCGCCGATAAAAAGTTTGAAGGGTAAAAGCATTTGTTTCAAAGCACCATCTTCCGGACTTAAAACAATGCCGGTTCTGATTCTTACACTTCTTACTCCTGATTGTTCAGCTTTGGATGCTTCACTTTCCCAAACTTCACAAACGTCTGCAAGAAAATCGTTGCCTTTAGGAGCATCTTCAGTTAAAATCTTTTCTCCACCATCACCATAAAATCCAACTCCCGATGCAGAAACTAAAACTGATGGCTTAATATCACTTGCTTTGATTGCTTCAATAATGTTTTTAGTGCTAAGCCTGCGCGATTCCAATATTACTTTCTTAAAATTATCGTTCCATCTTTTGGAAAAAAGATTAACACCAGCAAGATGTAAGATTGCATCTGTACCATTTATTTCATTTTGCCATTGTTGGGGATTTTGATAATTCCACTCAACAAACTTAAATGCCTTCGGAAAGATTGATTTTGCTTTGTTAACATCTCTGGTAAAAATTATTACTTCATCGCCACGACTGATTAATTGCGCGGTTAATTTTCTACCGATCAAACCAGTAGCCCCGGTTATAATTATTTTTTTACTCATATTAAAAATCCTTTATTATCTTAACACAAATCACTTTCAGACGGTTCAAAATAAAAAAGCCCCGAACAATATGCGGGGCTAATTTATAAATTGCAGATAATAAATTATTTAATCAGCGTCATCTTTCTTGTTTGAGTAAATCCATTTGCTTCAAGTTTATACAGATAAATTCCGCTGTTAAGATTTGAAGCATCAAATTTTACAGAATGTGAACCCGATTCCATAAATCCATTAACAAGAATCTGAACTTCCTGACCGAGCAAATTGTAAACAGAAAGTTTTACATTTCCTGCATCCGGCAAAGTAAAACTGATTGTTGTTGTTGGGTTAAATGGATTAGGATAATTTTGTGATAACTCAAACTGATTAACAACTGAAGAAACAATACTTACCTCAACAATCTTTGAGTATTCATAAGTACCGTCGTAATCAACCTGTTTTAATCTGTAGCTGTATTTACCATCAACCAGATTGCGATCTGAGAATGAATATGATTTAGGTTGAGTTGTTGTGCCGTTACCCTGAACGAAAGCAATTTTTTGCCATCCGGTTGAAGCAGATTTTCTTTCTATATCAAATCCGGAGTTGTTTAACTCTGTGGCAGTTGTCCAGTTCAATAAAACAGTTTTACCGTTTACTGTTGCCACAAATGAAGTCAGCTCAACCGGAACAACATTATCTAAAAGTACATCATCAATATAAAATCCACCGGATACATAATTGAATGTAGTCCATCTGATGTAATAATCTCCGGTTAACTGAAGCGGAACAACTTTTTCTAAGTAGGCAAAACCAAAATCTCCACCAGCTCCTGCACTGGTAAATGTAGCTGCATCCATCCAATCAGTACCATTAGCGGAATACTGTACTTTTACCTGAAGATTTGAGGATTCATTGTAAGCAGCTATCCAGAATGTAAGAGTACCAGGATTTGTAACGAGCGGAGATGTAATAGAATGATCTGTTTCTGAACTTTCAGCCCAACCAGCATACTTATCAGAATTGTGTCCATAATCTGAGAGATACCATGTCTGAGCATTGTTAAATGTCCATCCCGGAAGAGGATCACCACTGTTTGTTATTGATTCGAAATCTTCATCAAGCAGGTAAGTAACTGATGAAATATCAGAACCGGTTATTGAGATATCATCTATTCCAATCCATTCATCATTTCCAACAGCATTAGTTGTGATGATTCTAATTTGAACTTCCGCCTGATCATTAACATCTGAAGGTAAAGTAACTGATATAGGTGTAACAAGGTCTGCTAAATTTGGTCCTGTGGTTGCATCAGCGATATAACCAGCAGGAACGTTTGTAAAATCTCCTGTATTTCCGATTCTATATTGCAATGCAACTTGCTGAACAGCATTGTCTCCGGATCCATCAATGTCCCTTACGTTATAAGATATTTGAATATTTTCTTTTCCTGTGGTTACAATACTTATTCGTAAGTAAGGTGCATCTGCTGTGCCAGAGCCTTGAAGCGCAACGACTGGGTTACTAATATGGAATTCACTAACTCCACCAGACGTGAAGGTATTTGGATTAGTTAGATTTGCATTAACATCAATTTCGGGTGTTGCATCACCATCCAAAACTGTTTGCGGATCAACGCTAGTTGCAACGGTAAGGCTATCTCCTCTATATCCAACAATTCCTGCTACTCCGGACCAGTCATCATTAGCTGTAATTAATGTTGTATCGCTCCAGTCCTGAGTGAAAGGTAATGTTTGAGGGGTTTGGGCTAATAGATTAGCCGATAAAAGTATTGTTATTGTAAATAAAACAATGTAAAATTTTTTCATTTCTACCTCTTTTATTTTTTATCTGATTATTAATTACTTCTTAAAATTAGTAAAACAATATTAAATGCAAAACTTAAACACATTAATTATTAAAAAAATTATTTGATTGACTGACAGTTATTTCATCAATATCATCTTTTTTGTCTGAGAAAATGAACCTGCCTGTAATTTATAAAAATAAATTCCGCTTGCATTTCCAACTGAACCAGTGGAAAATTCTGCTTCATATGTACCGGCGGATTTTTCTTCATTAACCAAAGTTGCAATTTCGTTTCCCAAAACATCGTAAACTTTTAGTGTTACTAACCTTCCCTGTTTCGCTTCCCCTCCTTGCAAAGGAAGGGATTGTGGTGGAACTGAATAATGTATTTTTGTAGTTGGATTAAATGGATTAGGATAATTCTGACTTAACTCAAATCTTGTTGGCAAACCAGTGGTTAATTCTACGATATCAGAATATTCATACTTCCCGTCGTTATCAATCTGTTTTAATCTGTACTGATACTTTCCGGAAAGTACATCGTTATCTGTAAAACTGTAAGTTTTAGGTGAGTTGCTATTACCATTACCATCAACAAAACCAATCTTTTTCCACACACCCCTGCCTTCGGCTTCCCCTCTCGAGAGGGGATTAATGGGTGTGTTGCGTTCCACCTCAAACCCATAATTATTAACCTCTGTTTCCGTTCTCCAGTTAAGTTTAACAGCATTACCAACAATAGAAGCAGTAAACGATGAGAGTTCTACAGGAAGGGGAGCGTTAGACCAATTTGGAGCAACACGGATTCCATCGATTGAAGCATTTGGTGTTGAAAAAACTGGGCTCGTTGATGAGTTCTGTCTTATAACTAGTCTTGCAATGCTTGTAACATCCGTTGCTAAAGCTGAGGTTTGAGTTAAATCCGGGGTTGGCTCTGAACCAGATAATGATGGATTAATCCATAATCTTGCGATGTCGTTCGAATTTCCACTTATAATCTGGTAACTAAAAACAATAAGATAAGTAGTTCCCGGAGTTAAATTAGTAGGGTGCCAAGCTGCCTCAGAGTTTGAAGATGTTGCACGAAGACCAATTTGGAATGTGTTAGCATCAGTACCTGAACGTATTGAAACTCTTGAAACAAAAATACTTGTGCTATTTATAGGCATTAGCATTACAAAATAATCCCCAGTTGTGCTAGAATTAGAAGCCAATCCATCTGTATTTGCTACGTTAAGTAAAAAAGAAACATAAATTGTAGAGCCAGCAACCTGATTGATAAACTGACGATAAATATCCTCACCAGAACCTATTGGTGAAACAATATTAATTTTGTTTCCAGTTCCCGATGAAGGGTATCCGGTGTAACTCAAACCACCTGTTGAAACCTGAACATAATTAGCAGTCCCACTAAAAGATATCCAATTTCCCCCGCTTACATTTCCGCCCGTTTCATTCGGTGCATCAGTTAATTGTCCAGTGGAGTAATTGAAGTACTCCGTGAAAAATTGATCTACGGGAATTTCATTTACACTTCCATTACAAATAACATTTATTGTTGCAGCCCCTCCACCAGAGTTAGTAATAATTTCATTGTTATAATTTCCAATAGATAATCCTGACTTTAATCTTACAGAGATTGTCTGATTGATTGATGTTCCATATCCAGATATTGTAATTGTATTGCTCCAGGAAGATCCACCATTCGATGATATTTCATAATTTGAGGGGGCGGAAATCACAACATCAGATCCATCTAAGTTTGATGCGGCTAAAGAGTAGTTTTGCAATTCTGAAGGACCAGCTCCTGCTACGTAATTAAAATTATCTAATCCTGTAGGATCTATAGTAATAATCGGTGAAATTCCAACTGGAGGCGTTACACTTGCCCACGATGTTCCAATGCGAAGTTCGTCAAGGTCAATAAATGGAGTTTCACTATTACTATCCTGCCTTATTAATATTCTATCTAGTGAGTTTAAGTCTGTCCCGGTATTTGTAGCAGATAAAGTAGGAGTGGGTTCAATACCACCAAAACTTGATGAAGAGGGATTTAGCCACAAATTGACTATATCGTCTGAAGCTCCACTATTCAACTGATATGAAACTACCACAAGATAAGTTTTATTAATTGAAAGAGTGTCAGTTGACCAAACTGTATTTGCTACTGTAGTTCTGGCATTAATTCCGATAGTGAAACCAATGCCAAATCTTTTTAACCAAACTGTGGCACCAAAATTACTCGAAGCGCCCTGACTAAAACCTGTAAAATATCCACCGGTTGCATTTAATGAACCTAGGCTTTTTATATTCATTAAGAAAGAAAAATATACAGTTCCAGAAGTCTGTTGAGTAAATGATTTAGCAGCATCTATTCCGGCACCATCAAATGATATTTTATTCCCAGAAGGTGCAGCAAATCCAGGGTAAGATAAATTTGCAGAACTTATAAGAATATCATCACCTGTGTTTAGACTATCCCATCCGGCTTGTGTGTATAAAGCTTGCCCAACTGTGTAATTAAAAGGATCATAATGTGTTAATGTTACTTGACCAAATACATTTATTGAAAGGAAGAATATTATCATTCCCAATTTTGTAAAAATTTTCATATACCCTCACCAAAGTTTTGTGCTTAGTTGAAATAGTTTATGTGCAGGTTGAGTGTTTTATTGTGCCTAAATTGTGAAAAGATTTTGATGAATGCAAGATGAAGCAGGATTATTTATTTATTATTTCTTTGTAACTGCGTCTCAATTATGTAGCGCAGGAATCCTTTCCTGCGTGTGTTAAAAATAAGCGGCAGTGGCACGAATGGATTCGTGCCCCACGTAAGACAAATGCACCGGCACGAAAGTCCGCTGCGGCGGAGTGCCCCACGTAAGACAAATGCACTGGCACTAATGTCTGCTGCGGCGGAGTGCCCCACATAAAAATTACGTAGCGCAGGAATCCTTTCCTGCGTGTGTTAAAAATAAGCGGCAGTTGCACGAAAGGATTCGTGCCCTACGTAAAATGAATGCACAGGCACAAATGGATTTGTGCCCTACGGAAAAATTATTTAATCAGGGTCATTTTGCGGGTTTGGGTAATGCCGTTTGCTTCTAATTTGTAAATGTAAACTCCGCTGTTAAAATCTGAAGCGTTAAAGTTGATTATGTGTGTGCCTGCTTCTTTGTACTCATTAACCAGAGAATGAACTTCCTGCCCGAGCAGATTGTAAATTGTTAATCTTACATTTCCGGCGTTGGGCAATGTAAATCTTATAGCAGTTTCCGGGTTAAACGGATTTGGGAAATTCTGTGCAAGTTCAAATTTAGAAGGTGAGCCGAGATCAACTTCAATGGTTTTTGAATATTCGTACTTCCCGTCGTTGTCAATTTGTTTTAACCTGTAATTATACTTTCCGGAAAGCACATTATTATCTGTAAAGCTATAAGTTTTAGGTGAGTTGCTGTTACCATTACCATCAACAAAACCAATCCTTTCCCACACACCCCTGCCTTCGGCTTCCCCTCTCGAGAGGGGATTAATGGGTGTGTTGCGTTCCACCTCAAACCCATAATTATTAACCTCTGTTTCCGTTCTCCAGTTAAGTTTAACAGCATTACCAACAACAGAAGCGGAGAAGGAAGAGAGTTCTACGGGGAGAGGAGAGGGGCCTGTGATTTGGAAATCATCTATTGCAATTCCATTATCGGCGTTTGATACATCTGTGGTTATCCAAATAAAACCAAAACTTTGTCCATCCAGAATACTCAAGGAATCTAATACAACTTGAATAGCGGTACTTGTTACAATTCCATTTGTTCCAGATGCCGAACCAATAAAATCTTGACTATTGACAATTGTGTTCCCAGCTAATTCTCCAGTTGCTGAAAGGTCAAATCCTGAAGTATTAGCATACCTCCATTGCTCATAGCTCCACTGAATTGTCATTTCAGTTATAGTCCGCCCAGTGTTATTTACAAAATTAACAGATAAAGTTACATTTCCTGGCGTCCCACTTCGTAGTGCTCCAAATGAATATTCGCCTCCTATTCCAAAAGCCCAAGCTCCCCCCGTATTAGAGGTACCCGTACCCGTACCGTTGTAAACAGTAGATGACTGGAAACTTACATTCCAACCATTTGGTACAGAAGCTTGAGTGCCGAGGTAAGTATCAAAGTTTTGGATATAGGGTCCTCCATTCAATGAAACTTGTGCATTTAATGATGACGTTGTAGAAAGCATTATTAAAGTCAGTAACCCAAATTTTTTCATAATTCCCTCCATAGTTTATGAGGATAGATATAAAATTTAATAAACATTGTTACAGTCTTTTTTAATTTTTTACAGAGCAAATAATTACACATTAAAAATAGGTCAAAGTTTTACCACCTTCAACCGGTGGGTAAAGAATTAATAAAAAATTTATATGGCACAAATCGCGTAACGCACGATTCTATCGTGCGGATATAAATGTATTTGCCAAAGCATTGGCACGAAGGGATTCGTGCACTACGCAAAATACTTTTGCACAAAAGGATTTGTGCACTACGTAAAATACTATCTACGCTCTAAAAGAAATAATTAATCCCTGTCATCAATCTTACCACTACTTTTGGCTGATTGATTGCATCGTCTGCATCATCGTAAGTGTAATTTCTTGGGTTAATATCTTCACCATCCGGACTGTATTCAGTATCGTGTCCTGCAAGATTGTTATCAAAGAAATAATCTGCTCCTGCAGAGATAACAAAATTTAATCTGTGATTAATTCGGAAAGCGGTTTCAATTCCACCACCCAAACCAAATTGATTTGATGTAACACTAAAGAATTCATTCCCTCCTATGAAATTGAAATTACCGGTAAACATCGAATACCGTGGTCCAAAGTACAATGATGAATTATTTGTAAGGATGTTAGTTCGGACTATAAAATCCAAACGCAAATCCCATGCATATCCATCTTTTTCAGGTGTACCGTTTGTGTTATCGTTAATAAAAATTCTTCTTGCATCCAAAGGGTTGCCGGGATTCAAAAAAGTATATCCAACAGATGCTCTTAGTGAAACGGGAAAATCCTGAGCAAAGTTAGACATTGTTGCAGTTGCCTGAAATCCGAGTCCGCCGTTGTAACCTGCCTGCAAGCCACCGGAAAAGTAGGGATTGAAATCAAATGCGTTGCTAACAGGTTGCGCAAATTGTTCAGAAGATATGAACAAAAGAAATGCTGAAAGAAAAATAAGACGCTTCATACTATTACTCCTTATTGTTTTTATGTTTCAAGTTTATAATAGTTTAAGCGGCATCCGGTGAGAAGATAGAAAAATCTCTGTCCGATAATATGAAAAATATTTTTAGTTGCAAATAAAATTTTGTTATAACAAAAAATTTTATTGCGACAGATTTGACGGACAAAATGAGTAAGTTAAAAAAATAAAAATACCTAACGCACGAATCCTTTCGTGCGGATATAAATGTATATGCCACCACGTTGGCACGAAGGGATTCGTGCTCCACGTAAAATACTTTTGCACGAAAGGATTTGTGCACTACTGGATGAAATACGTAACGCACGATTCTATCGTGCAGATATAAATGTCTTTGCCAGCGCATTGGCACGAAGGGATTCGTGCCCCACGAAAAATACTTTTGCACGAAAGGATTTGTGCACTACTGGATGAAATACGTAACGCACGATTCTATCGTGCGGATATAAATGTCTTTACCAGCGCATTGGCACGAAGGGATTCGTGCCCCACGTAAAATACTTTTGCACGAAAGGATTTGTGCACTACGCAAAATACTTTTGCACAAAAGGATTTGTGCACTACGTAAAATATCAGTGCTACAAGACTAGGTACTCTTTCTTACAATATGTGTGCTGCCAATTCTGATATTCTTCAACTAACCCTGCTTTAACAGGATTTAATAAAACATATTTAATAACGTTATAAAGTTCTTTTTCATCACGTATCCATCTATCAAAACTCTCTTTTTGCCAGAATTGTCCCTTAGTATTTAAAATTTCATTAGCTTTTCTTGCAGAGTATCTTTTTATTGATTTCAATAAATCTGTAATAGATTTGTTTTTGTTCAACAAGCTGAAAACTAAATGAACGTGGTTTGGCATTATGCAATAACAGATTACCTCGATATCTTTTTTATCGAAAAACATTATTGATTCTTTACAAGCATTTGCAATTTCAGGAATGGCCAGATATTTAATATTTCCGTAGGTCTTATCTAATAATGAATCATAATGTTTGAATATTTTTTTCTTTTCGTCCGGTAAATCGTTTCTAAATTTTTCCTGTAGTTTTTCTAATTGAGCTTTACTAATGCTGCCAAAGAGGCGGTAAGTTATAAAGTATGTTCCCTCATTAAAGTAAAGATGAGGCAGGTTACGGCGGTGAAAGTGTATCTGTTCAGGCATGATAGCTAGATTATTTTTTTGTAAATATATGAAATTAAATTTAGTTATACTTCTCTGAACCTAAAATGTGTTTTGCCCTGGAGTGTACAACAAAGGTAGGTAACGCACGATTCTATCGTGCGGATATAAATGTATTTACCAACACATTGGCACGAAGGGATTTGTGCCCCATGAAAATTTATTTTATCAAAGTCATTTTTCTGGATTGAACAAATGAACCGGCTTCTAATTTGTAAATGTAAATACCACTGTTCAGATCACTTGCATTAAGATTAATTGTATAAATGCCTGCTTCTTTGTATTCATTTACAAGGGATTTTATTTCCTGACCAAGTATGTTAAAGAGTGTTAACTTAACATCGGTTGCTTCGAGAATGCTAAACCGAATTGTGGTAACCGGATTAAAAGGATTAGGATAGTTTTGAGTTAATTCAAATTTTTGTGGAACACCAAGATCCACTTCAATAGCTTTTGAGTATTCATACTTCCCGTCGTTATCAATCTGTTTTAATCTGTAATAATACTTTCCGGAAAGCACATCATTATCTGTAAAGCTATAAGTTTTAGGTGAATTGCTGTTACCATTACCATCAACAAAACCAATCTTTTTCCACACACCCCTGCCTTCGGCTTCCCCTCTCGAGAGGGGATTAATGGGTGTGTTGCGTTCTACTTCAAACCCATAATTATTAACTTCGGTTTCAGTCTTCCAGAATAAATTAACGGAGTTATTTTTTACCGAAGCAGAAAATGACGCAAGCTCTACGGGAAGAGCCGGATCTATATATATTAGACCAATCCCAGTTGCAGACTGACCATCAGGATTAATAATAGTTATATCGTAGTACCCTTCTAAAACACCAATTGTACTAATATTCAATGTAACTTGGGTTGGTGAATTATAAGTAATCGAATTAACGACGATGCCGCCTGTTATAGTTGCCGAGATATGCTTAGAAAATCCAGGCCCACCAATATCTGGTCCAGGATCAAAGAACCCACTTCCATTTACAGATGTACCTGTAACGGTAATATTCAATGATGATTCACCAGAAGGAATAGCAGCGGGTGTTGACAAAGAGGGAGTAACTGGAGGTGGAGCAAGCAATTTTGCAACTTGAACTCCCCAAGTATTAGTTGAACTGCAAAATTGTTGAATAGTCCATATAGTCATATCGTCCTCAGGATCAACGCAAGTAAATGAATAGTCTCCCCATCTCCTTCCTTCAGACCCACCAGGATCAGATGGAGGATTATAAGCTGTTGAACTTGAAGTGTATCCAGGCACAGAACTACCACCCGAATTATTCCTTAATGATCCAAGTGCATCGGTAGAAAGTCTTCCCGTTGTAAAAGCATTTATTCTTTCATTAGTCCCAGCTATTGAACAACCTAATGCGGCGTGTCATTGACCTGATATAGCAATAGTAGGAATCCAGTAATTTCTTTGATTTAAATCTGTTGCAGTGCCACTATTGTCATAAAGAGTTCCTGATTGTCTAACAGAAGGAGTTGTATTCAGATTTTGTATTTCATACCATCTTGCTGCATTTCTACTATTGCTAACAGTATTTGATACTCCATTATTTCTTACTCCAATATTATGCGCGGTCCATAAGTTTCCATTTTTAATTGTTGCTGCAAATAATCTATCATCCAAAGCGTCCAAATATCCATTAGTACCGCCAGTGTTTCCTGAGTGTCGAACTTTAATTGGATTTCGTGTTGTATTGACCGACAAACTAATGTTTGTAGAAATAGTTGGGGATGCACCACCCGGATTTGTTATTCTTCTTAACATTAAAGTACTGAAAGTTGCATTATCAACTCCTATAAAATAACCTACAGCAGTTGATCCAGTATTAAGTGGATCAGGATTATCAACTCCTCTAGGTGAAAACGGACCGACATTACTAATTAAGAGATTATCAAAAATTGTCCCAGCAGGAGTCCCACTTATAAATGAAGCTTTATTAAGGACGTATCCTCTGGTATTTACAAAAGACCCGGCAATAGTAAATCGATTGGTTCCAATATAAATCGCGTCTGCATCGATACCAAGAGATGGATAATCATCAAAGTCCGTATTATTTTGATAATAAATAAATCTCCATATCGTTGAAGAAGTTATAGTTGGTCCATCACTAATAGCAAATAACAATCTGTTTGCTCTTGCTATTGAATTAGTTGAAGTATTCAAAGTTACATCAACGATTGTCAGGAACCACCTCTGAGATAAACGATCATATCTGATATTTGGATCAGTTGTATATGTAATTTGATTATTACCTGGTGGTGTAGTGATTGAATTAAAGAAAACATCAGGATCAATATCAAGAACTCCGTCAGGTAATCCTGTTGTTTTATCAAAAGATCTTAATCTACCATTAATGAAAACTATAAACTGACTTGGGCCAACAGCACCCATTACATCCGGAGGAAATGCAAGAGCATCATTAAATGTTGCTGCTGTAAAGTTAAGTGCAACTGTTTGAGGAGCAAATGTTTGATCAATATCAAGTTCACTTTTATTTAATGCAGGCGGCCACTGCGACAAATCCTTTGCCCCAGGATTTTGAGGAAGGTTTTTTCTATCTGGTTCATGTAGACCTAAACCAATATTTCTCTTCTTTAAATCCTGTGGTATTATTCGATACCAATGACTCATCAACTGTGAAGTGCTTATTTCAATCGTTGGTAAAGAGGAGATTTTTATTATATCTGGTTCTTGTTGAGGTGATGTTATCTCAGCAAAAAATACTGATAAGGCAATTATTAAATAAATATTGAGGTATTTTAAGTAGAATTTTGTCATATGGCTCCTAATATCAGATTCTGAATATTTAATCTTTCTATAAAAGCTTGTCAGGATTAAGTTTCTTATCCATTAAGCATCTATCCTGAATTTGCTGCAATTCATTTGCTTGAATATAAATATCTCCCTACACTTCTAAAGTGTTATATCAATTCATTCTTGCTAACTGATTGTAAAACTTATGTTTAAAAAAAAGGGCGGTTGCCCGTCCCCTTAATTTTCTTTGAATTGTTTACAAAAAAAATACTAACAAATAACAATAGTTGCAACAGTATATGTTAATAATTTTTACACACGTAAAATATTCATATTTGCCATAATTCGATTCAAAACTAAACCTTTGGTTTCAAAAAAAATTAAATAAAATAGTTTAATGTTGGTCTTTTGATCTTTTAACATAACAATTTGAATTACCAGTGGTTTCATTTCCAAAGAGACTACAAGTGGTTTAATTATTATCGTGCATAAGAAAAATTATTTGGTTATTTTGTTGCAGCAATTAAAAAATTTTCAAAGAGTTTAATGTTTAGTTTTGTAAAAACAGATTCAAAAGTGAAAGAAGAAGAACAAATAGATTTTCGCAAAGAAAAGCAAAAGCGGGAACGTTTTTTCACAATTGTTTATTCAGCAATTGGATTTATTCTGCTCAATGTGATCCTTTATCTTCTAACAAAATCCTGATTCAAATCTTTTCCGGTTAAATCAATATTAAAATGCAAAAGAATAATGTTTACATAGAAACCTACGGCTGCCAGATGAATGTGGCAGATACAGAAATCGTTCTGGGTATTCTTAAAAATCAGGGTTATGATGTTACAGATAATCCTGAAAATGCTGATGTAATTTTACTTAACACTTGCAGTATCAGAGACAATGCTGAACAAAGAATTTACGGCAGGCTTGGTAATTTAAAAACTTTGAAGGCACACAAACCCGGTTTAGTACTTGGTATTTTAGGCTGTATGGCTGAAAGATTAAGACAAGATCTGATTGAAGAAAAAAAAGTTGTGGATTTGGTTGTTGGTCCTGATGAATACAGAAGATTGCCGGAGTATATTGATGTTGCATTTAACGGCGATAAAGGAATTGGCGTTAAACTTTCACGTACAGAGACTTATGATGACATCGAACCTCATCGTGAAGATGGACTTTCTGCATGGATTTCCGTTATGCGTGGCTGTGACAAGTTTTGTACTTTTTGTGTTGTTCCATTTACCCGCGGAAGGGAAAGAAGCCGGTCACTTCAATCGGTAGTTATGGAACTTGAAAATCTCTCTCAGCGTGGTTTTAAGGATGTAACTTTGCTCGGTCAGAATGTAAATTCATATTCAGATGAAGGAAATGATTTTGCGGATTTGCTAGCGGCTGCAGCCCGGGTTGATAGATCAATGAGAATAAGATTTACAACTTCACATCCACAGGATTTATCGGACAAACTGTTGTACACGATAGCAGAACATCCTAATCTTTGTAATTACATTCACCTTCCCGTGCAATCCGGCTCTAACAGAATTCTGGAATTGATGAACCGAACTTACACGGTTGAACACTATCTTAATTTAATTGAAAAAGCAAAGAAAATAATTCCCGGAGTAAGTTTTTCTACAGATATAATTTCCGGTTTTCCAACTGAAACGTGGGAAGATCATCTCTCAACCATTGATGTGATGAAGCAGGTAAGATATGATGGGGCATATATGTTTAAGTACTCACCGCGTGAGGGAACCAAAGCATTTAAGATGAATGATGATGTTTCTGAAGAGACTAAAACAAAACGCTTGCAGGAGATTATAGATTTACAACAGCAGATATCATTTGAAAAAAATCAGGAACTGATTGGGAAGACAGACATTGTTTTAGTAGAAGGTTTAAGTAAAAAATCCAGTGATTTTCTTTCAGGAAGAACTGATACGAATAAAGTGGTAATAGTGCCAGCCGATGATAAAATCAAAATTGGTGATTACATTATTGTGAGAATCAATAAAGCAACCTCAGGTACATTGTTTGGAAATTATCTGTCTCATCCGGAAATTACCAAAGAAGGAATTGCTTTAAGTGCTTAAACGGGCTAATTTAACTTTATAAATTTTAGCTTGTATTAAAAATGAAAAAGTCATTTTACATTTTCTTATTACCGTTGATCTTTCTGATTAGCGGTACACTCTTTTCTCAGGAAGCCAATATAATTCCTTTCCTTAAGCAAATAGAACAAGGCAAAGCTGAAGAAGTTAAATCGCAGCTTCCCGAATTAAAAAAAGATTTTCCAAACAGCTCTAATGTAATGTTTCTTGAAGGCGTGCTTACAGAAAATGCTCAGGATGCTGTTTCTCTCTATCAGACTATTGTAGATAAATACCCTAAAAGTGCTTATGCTGATGCAGCATTGTACAGAATTTACTCCTATTATTTTGCACTTGGACTTTATAACACTGCTGATAAAAATTTTGAGAGACTAAAAAAAGATTATCCCGAATCACCTTATATTAAAATTGCTGCACAAAATGTAGCTGATCAAAATCAGGTGCCAACCCAAATAACAGAGCAAACCGATGCAGGAGAGTACAATTTTACAGTTCAAGCCGGTGCGTTTACAAATAAAGATAATGCCGCATCATTAAGTAAAGAATTTGTTAATGCAGGCATGTATTCTGTTATAAAAGAAAAAAACGTTGGCGGAACTATTTTTAATGTGGTTTATGTAGGCAGATTTATAAACAGATCAGACGCCGAGGATTTTAAAAGCATTATAAATTCTCAATTTAATGTTTCAGGCAGAGTTGTTGAGATTGAAAAGTGAAAATAAAATTTATTGGAACTGGTTCCGGTAAAACATCTCTTAAACGGCATCACTCATCTTTACTGATAACTTCCAAAGATTACAGACTTTTAGTTGATTGCGGAGATGGAATTTCATCCGCACTAATCAAACAGAATATTTCATTCCAGAACATTGATACGATAATTATTTCACATCTGCACGCTGATCATTTTGCGGGGCTTCCATCACTTCTAACTCAGATGAAATTAAGTGAAAGAAATAATTTGTTAAATATTTATGTGCCTGAATCTGATTTAGAGTTTATTGAACTGCTGATTGAAAAATCGTATCTGTTCCGAGAAAGAATGAAATTTGAATTAAATCTTCTGTCTTATCAATCAGCAACTGAGATTTCTCTTTCGACTGATCTGAAAATAATTCCGCAGTTTAATACACATCTTGAAAAGTATAAGCCGTACTTAAAATATAAGACGCCCTCTTCGGCAAGTTTTTATATTTCTGATTCAACCACACGAATTTTTTATACAGGTGATATCGGTTCAATTAAAGATTTGGAAAACATTAGTCAACATTTGGATTATCTTATTTTAGAAGTATCTCACATTACTTTGGAAGAACTTAAGTCAGCCTCTCAAAGATTTAAAGCAGCAAAAATAATTTTAACACACATCGATGATGAACTGGAATCAGACCTCATTTCGATAGTTAATTCATTAAAAAATGAACAAAAATCAAATATATCAAGTGCCTTTGATGGATTTGAGATAAATCAAGTACCGTAGTTGTATCTTTCATTTGATCCCCCTCAATTGCTATATTTGGCACACAAAATTTACAAAATGGCAGACACTAATTAGATGACTCGAGAAGAATTTAAAGCAAAGCATGGTATTGTTGGCAGATCAAAGGAGATTAATGATCTTGTAGATATCATTATGCAGGTTGCAAAATCAGATATCTCTGTATTGATTTATGGTGAAAGTGGTGTTGGAAAAGAAGTCTTTGCGAGAGCAATACACGAGTATAGTAACAGATCCTCAAAACCAATGGTTAGCGTTAACTGCGGCGCAATTCCGGAAGGAATAATTGAAAGCGAATTATTCGGACATAAAAAAGGATCATTCACCGGAGCGGTAGACTCCAGGAAAGGTTATTTTGAAATTGCAGATAACAGCACATTATTTTTAGATGAGATTGGCGAACTACCTTTAACCACACAGGTTAAACTGCTTCGTGCACTTGAAACGAAAGAGTTTATGAAGCTTGGTGCTGAAACTGTAACTAAAGTTGATGTGAGAATTATTGCAGCCACAAATAAAGATTTGCAGAAAGAAGTGGATGCAAGAAAATTCCGTGAGGATTTATACTTCAGGTTAAAAGCAGTAACATTAACAATTCCACCATTAAGAAAACGCAAAAGTGATATCGAAGATTTAGCTAAGCATTTTATAAAAGGATATTGCGTAGCAAATAAAATTGATATTCCCGAGATTTCTCCCGCAGCTTTGGAAATACTTAAAAATTACAGCTGGCCCGGCAACATACGGGAGTTAAAAAACACAATTGAAACAGCATTGGCGCTTAATAAAGGTAAGGCACTTACGGAAGAGATGTTTCAGGAACTTGTTACTGATTATGTTGAATATGAAGAGCAGAGAAATCTTCCGGTATTTCTCAGAAAATCATCCGAAGATGCTGACAGAGAATTATTATACAGAGCATTGTTTGAACTTAAAAAAGATATTATGGAATTGAAGGATATCCTTGTTCATCATACTAATGTAAACTCCTTGCATCGGCAGGAAGAGGAAATTTTATCTATTACAGATCTTGAAAAAGAAGCAATTAAAAAAGCATTGGATAGAACCAAGGGAAGTAAAAGAAAAGCGGCAAAACTGTTAAACATCAGTGAACGAACTTTATACCGAAAATTAAAAGAATACGACATTGTTGAATCATAAAAAAAATAAACACATCTTATTTGTGATTTTTAGTCTATTGTTTGTGGCTTTGGCAGCAATTAATTTTACTTCGTGCTGTGCTTATTCATTTACGGGTGCATCTGTACCTGAACATCTTAAGACTGTTGCAATTCCGATTGCCGATGATCGTTCAGGATCAGGTGAACCAGGGCTGAGAGAAAAACTAACTCAAACATTGATTCAAAAATTTATTGATGACAATACTCTGCAGGTTGCAGAAAGAACTACTGCTAATGCAATAATTGAGTGTGCCATTACTTCTTTATCTGATGCTCCGGCTATTGTTACGGCAGGCGAAGATATTCAGTCGCGGCGTGTTACAATTACTGTAAAAGTTATTGCAAGAGACTTAGTAAAAAGAAAAACATTATTTGACAAATCATTTAGTAATTATGGAGATTATCCGACCTCTAAACCAATTCAGGGGCGAATAAATGCTATAGAAACAGCTATTAATAAAATCTCAGAAGATATATTATTAGATACAGTATCAGGTTGGTAAAAAGAAAGGATTAAATTCAAATTATGGATCAAATAGTTTTAATAGGATATTTTGTATCGCTTTCTATCCTGTTCATTTTTGGACTGCATGGTTTTATAATGATTTATTACCATCGCAAGTACGGATACAACAATCCTGTTCCGAAAACTAAAATTGATGAAAACGCTATTGTTACCATTCAGCTACCTCTTTACAACGAAATGTATGTGGCAGAAAGATTAATAAGAACTGTTTGCCAGATAGATTATCCAAAAGATAAAATGGAAATTCAGGTCCTCGATGATTCTACAGATGAAACAACAGCACTTGTGGCTAAAGTTGTAGAAGAAATGAAAAGTCAGGGGTTTGATATCTCACACATCCGCAGAGGAACACGTGAAGGATTTAAAGCCGGTGCATTAAAAGAGGGAATGAAAATAGCAAAAGGTGAGTACATCGCAATATTTGATGCAGATTTTATTCCTCATAAAGATTTTCTCAAAAAAACACTTGCATATTTTGTTGATGATAAAATTGGAATGGTTCAGACAAGATGGGAACATTTAAATGGAGATTATTCAATTATCACCAAAGCGCAGGCTTTAGCACTTGATGGGCATTTTGTTATCGAGCAAACTGTTAGAAATAAATCAGGATTTTTTATCAACTTTAACGGAACGGGCGGCGTTTGGAGAAAAAAATGTATTGAAGAAGCCGGCAACTGGCATGCAGATACTCTTACAGAAGATCTTGATTTAAGTTATCGTGCTCAATTAATTGGATGGAGATTTGTTTTCTTAAAAGATTTTACTTCACCGGCAGAACTTCCTGCGGAAATTAATGCCTTAAAAAATCAGCAATTCAGATGGACTAAAGGAGCAGTTGAAACAGCTAAAAAAATTCTTCCGCTCGTTTGGAAATCTAAGATACCTCTTCGGGTAAAATTGCAATCAACTTTTCATCTGACAAATAATCTTGTTTTTCCGTTTATACTTTTAGCAGCCATTTTGAATGTGCCGTTAATATTTGTAAAAAACAGCGGAGCTCATGAAGTTTATTTTGCAATTATGTCTCTTTTTGTTTTGGCTTTTATTAGTTCATTTCTTTTTTATCTTTACTCGCAAAAAGATATAAGAGCAGATTGGCGGAAAAAGATTGTATTGTTTCCATTATTTATGGCAGGCAGTATGGGCCTGGCAGTAAATAATTCACGTGCAGTTTTTGAAGGATTGATGAACAGAAAAAGTGAGTTTGTCCGAACACCAAAGTTTAAGCAGGAAAGTGAAAAAGATTCGTGGATTGGAAACAAATATCGTAGCAGAAAACTTGGTTTTTCTGTAATCGTGGAAGCAGTGCTTGCAGTATATTGTTTTATTGGAGTTGTATCATCTATTTATTTTCTTGAATTGGCATCGATTCCATTCCAGCTGCTTTTCTTCCTTGGTTTTGCGTTTATGGCTGTAACTTCAATTAAACATGCATACGCTAAATAGAAAAGATGAATACAAAAGTTGAATCATTCAATCAGAAGATAAGTTTAATTTACGAATACAATTCCCGAACACCTCTGTTTGTTAGAGTGGCATCGGTTGAGATAGAAAAAAACAATCTTGATAATGCCATCAACATTTTAACAAAAGGGTTAGAAAACTTTCCCGATAATCCGGTTGCACATTTATTGTTAGGCAAGATTTACACAATTAAAGGAGATTACAACGAAGCTTTAAATTTTATTAAACGGGGAAGCGAATTAATTCATTCCATAAAAACTTTTAATCACTACATCTCCGATATCGAAACCATAAAAAAGCAGCGTTCATTCTTCAACGTTTCTCGCTGGGCAAATCTTAGTGAAGAACAAAGTAAATTAACCGATGAAAACATTAATCATCAGCAGCCAATCTCAAATGATGAAATAGAAGAAACTCTTACAAGACTTACAGCAGAAATTGAAGGTGCTGAAAAAACATTGAATGATGCTAAAAGCAAAATAGCTGATAGCAAAGTTAAATCTGATTCTAAAAGCGATTACATTATTTCTGAAACACTCGCAAAAATTTATGCAAGCCAAAACGAATTTCAGGAAGCGATTTCTATGTACAGAAAGTTAATTAAAAAATATCCGGATAAGGAAGAATATTATCTTTCTAAAATTGATGAGCTAAAGTCTTCGCTTAATGATTAACCGTTCTTTTAATCCTGCATAGTAAAATATTTCCATTGTCTAATGATTGATACATTGTTAAATAAAAAATTACCACGGAAATTTTATTTAAGACCAGTAATAACCGTGGCAAAAGAATTGTTAGGTAAGATTCTCATAAAAAAAGAAGGTAAAAAATTTTTGTCGGGTCGGATTGTAGAAGTAGAAGCTTATGATGGAAGGATTGATGAAGCATCTCATTCATTCAAAGGTAAAACTAAGAGAAATGAAGTGATGTTTAAAGAAGGAGGTTTTTTTTATGTGTATTTTACTTATGGAAATCATTTTTGCTGTAATGTTGTAACAGGAAAAGCAAATCACGGTGCTGCTGTTTTGATCAGAGCAATCGAGCCGCTTGAAGGAATAAATAAAATGATTAGGCGAAGATTTAATAGACCACTTAAAAATGAAAAGAAAATTTTCAACCTCACAAGTGGTCCGGGAAAAATATCTCAGGCTTTTTCTTTTAATCTTAAGCATTGCGGAGTTGATTTAACCGGAGATGAAATTTTTATTCTGGATCAGCCAAAATTGAAAAAATCAAAAATCGGAGTTTCCAAAAGGATTGGAATTACTAAATCAACTGAATTACCCTGGCGGTTTTTTGAAATTGGTAATCCCTTTTTATCCAGATGAATGAATCATACAAAAATATTTTAATTGTAAGAACTGATCGGATTGGTGATCTTATTTTAACTTTGCCACTGGCTGGATTGATTAAAAAAAATTTGCCAAACAGCAGGATATCTTTTTTAATCAGAAATTATACGAGCCAAATAATTAATGATCATCCATTTGTTGATGAAGTAATTACTTTGGATGAACATAATAGTAAAATCAGATTTTTCGGGAACTTAAAAAAAATCAAATCAAAGAAATTTGATGCTTGTATTGTTGTTTATCCTAAATTTGTAATAGCATTAATTCTGTTTTTAAGCGGAATAAAAATTAGAATTGGCACAGGCTATAGATGGTATTCCTTTCTTTTTAATAAAAAAGTTTATGAACACAGAAAATATGCATCCAGACACGAGCTGGAGTATAATGTTAAACTGCTGGAGTCTATCGGAATAAAGACAGAGATTGATGATAGCAATGTTAAATATGATTTGCGAGTTGATCAGAAAGCCGAAGAAATTATTGAAGGAATCTTTAAACAGGAAAAAATAAGTACCAATAAACCTATTGTTATTATACATCCCGTTAGTGCCGGCAGCTCTGTTGATTTACCATTTGAAAAATTTAAAATACTGACAGAAAAATTATTGGCAGAAAATTATCAGGTTATAATAACCGGCAGCAAAGATGAAATAGAAATTTGCAACCAATTAAAAGCAAATGAAAAAATTGTAAACTTAGCCGGTAAATTCAGTTTATCTGAGTTAATTGCTTTAATAAACAAATGTGATTTATTTGTTGCAAACTCAACCGGACCAATACACATTGCTGCTGCACTCGGTAAATGGACTGTCGGTTTTTATCCGAAAATTCTTTCTTGTTCAAAAGAAAGATGGGCGCCGTACACCAATAAAAAATTAATATTTGAACCTGAAATCGATTGTAAAAATTGTAATCGTGCACAATGTGAAGAGCTTAATTGTATGAATTCAATTGATATTAATAAAGTTCTTTCAGGTATAAAAAATGTTTTAGACAACATAATGCTGGAGAAGAAATGAAATCTTACTTTAATAAAAATATTTTGATGATAATTATAATTATCACAGCGCTGACTTTTAATCAGAGTTATAGTCAAACCAAAGACAATTTTAGAAAAGTTAAAAACACTGCATTTAAAGTTGGTGAGAAGCTGACTTTTGATGTTAAATACGGTTTTGTAACCGCAGGTATTGCAACATTTGAAATTCCAAAGATCAAGAGAATATCAGGTAGAGATGCATATCATGTAACATTCGAAGTAAACACAGTGCCAAGCTTTGATGTATTTTATAAAGTGCGCGATCGATATGAAACTTATATTGATGTTGAAGGAATTTTCCCCTGGCGTTTTGAACAACATATAAGAGAAGGAAAATTTTCAAGAGACTTTTCAGCTTTTTTTGATCAAAGAAAAGGCAAAGCCAAAACAAGCGAGGGAGAATTTGATATTCCGATTTATGTGAATGATATTGTCTCCGCATTCTTTTACGCAAGAACGCTGGATTATTCCAATCTGAAAGAAGGGGATAAAATCAATCTGAAAAATTTCTACAAGAACAAAACTTACGATTTGGATGTTGTTTATCTTGGCAAAGAAACGATTGAAGTTCCTGCAGGTAAATTTGATTGCATAATTGTTGAGCCGCTTGTTCAGGAAGGCGGACTTTTTAAAAGTGAAGGAAGCATAATTATCTGGTTAACAGACGATGAAGCAAAAATTCCTGTTCGTGTAAAAACCAAAGTTGTAGTTGGTGCAATTGATGCTGACCTTACTAATTTTGAAGGAGTGGCAGGTAAATTATCCTCTAAAAGAAAGTAATTTTATCAGCCCGAATTTTCTTACCGCATTATTACAAGGTGACTCTCTTTAAATTTGAGAGTCACTCCGTATATCAGTAATTTAACCAATAAATATTATCATATTCTTAAGCGATGGAAGATTTCAAAGACAACAAATCAAATTCAGAGGATTCACAAATTTCGCCCCCTGAAAATAGTGAAGAGAATAATTCAAATTCGGATCCTGATAACATAATCGAGTACCAAATTCCACCAATAGGAGCCGCATTTTTAGGACTTATCGGAGGGTTTTTTCTATACCAAATTGTTGGTGCTTTGTTAACAGTTTTAATTTTTGGTTTAGATCTGGAATCCGTGCCGGTTAATGGTTTAAGATTGATGACGATGGCAGGACAGATTTTATTCATTTTACTTCCGGCGCTCGTATTTGCTAAATGGATATATTCTGATGTTGGAAAAATTATCAGGATCAGAAAAACAACCTGGCAGGAAATGGGTTTATTTACAATTGGAATTATAATACTTACACCTCTTCTTCAAACTTTTCTTTATATCCAGAATTTCTTTTTAGAAGAGTGGGCAAAAAATTCTGGATTTATAAACTCAATAAAAACATTTTTTGATACGCTGAATGAGTTAGTTGAAAAAACTTATGGCAACCTGCTTTCAGCATCAAATATTTTTGAATTTATTCTGGTAGTTTTAGTCGTTGCAATTGTTCCCGCAGTTACTGAAGAAACGATGTTCAGAGGATTTGTGCAAAGAAGTTTTGAACTTAAATTAAAACCTTATCTGTCAATATTCATAACTGCAATTTTCTTCAGCGGTTATCATTTTAATCCATACGGATTTATTCCGCTTTTTATTTTAGGAGCTTATTTCGGTTTTGCCGCATACAAAAGCCGAACATTAGTGGTTCCTGTTGTTTTGCATTTTCTTAATAATTTCTCTGCTGTTTCCATTTACCACATATTTGGGGATGATGAACTATTAAAATCTGATGTTACTGTTAGCTCCAATGAGCTGTCTTCTTATGTTTTACTATTAGCTGGATTAACACTGTTGTTCGTTTTTCTTGTATACTTTATAAATAGATTTTATACTTCCAAACTTTCATTAAAGGAGGAATAAAAATGCCAATCTGTCCAAACTGTCTGTATGAATATTTACCAGGTGTAAAAACCTGTCCGGATTGCGGAGCTGAACTTGTTGATCAGCTGGAGCAAACTGATTGGGTTGTTGTTTATACTTCTGATAAAGAATATGAAATTCAAATGCTTAAAGATTCATTGGAAAGCGCTGATATAACGGTTAATGTTCTATCCCAAAAGGACAGTAATTTCCCTGTAACAGGTGATCTTGCAATAATAAGACTTTTAGTTAAAAAGGAAGATGAGCAAGCTGCACTTAGCTATATCAATTCTTTAGATAATTTTCAGCCGGATACGGAAGAAGAATGAGTATGGGCAACACAGCAATCAGGATTATTGTATCTCTGATCGCAATTCCTGTAATAGTAATGTTAATTTACTTTGGCGGAGTCTATTTTCTTAGCTTCGTTCTTATTATTTCAGGAATTTCATTCTATGAATTTTCAATTATGGCAAAGACAAAAGGAGCTAATTTAAATTTAAACTTAGGGTTATTAGCTGTAATATTTTTAATTGTAAATCAGTACAGATTTTTTATTAGTCCATATCACTTTTTGATTTTCTTCTTTTTACTGCTTTCCATCATCGAACTTTTCAGAAATAATGGCTCTGCAATTCTTAACTTAGGCGCAACATTACTAGCCGTATTTTATTTTGGAATATTTGGCTCAACTTTGATTGGTATCCGGGAATTTTACCCGAACTTTGACGGATTATATTTAAATGGCGGTTATCTTGTTATTTCGATTATTGCAACAATCTGGATTTGTGATTCAGCAGCATTCTTTGGCGGCACTGCGCTTGGTAAACATAAATTATTCCCAAGAGTTAGCCCTAAAAAAAGTTGGGAAGGTGCAATATTCGGATTTATATCTGCTGTATTAGCAATGCTGTTAGCAAAATATTTAGTGCTTGATTTTTTATCTCTTAAGGATTCAATTGCACTTGGTGTTATTCTCGGAGTGTTCGGGCAGGTAGGCGATTTAATTGAATCACTTCTGAAAAGAGATGCCGCAGTCAAAGATTCATCAAATTTAATCCCCGGGCACGGTGGAATATTTGATAGATTTGATTCGCTGTTGTTTACTGCTCCAATAATTTATTTGTATATAAGATACTTTGCCGGATAATCAGAAAATATGGATAAGAAAGTTTCAGTCATTACACTCGGTTGCTCAAAGAATACGGTTGATTCTGAAAGATTAATGCGTCAAATCCAGCTAAATGATATAGAGATTACAGACGATCCTAACAAAGCAGAAACAGTTATTATAAATACTTGCGGATTTATCGAAGCTGCAAAAGAAGAATCAATTAATACGATATTGAGTGCAGTATCGATGAAGAATAAAAAGAAAATTAAAAAAGTAATTGTTGCCGGATGTTTATCAGAAAGATATAAAGACGAACTCGTTAAGGAAATTCCGGAAGTTGATGTTTACTTTGGTACAGAAAATTATGATGGAATAATCAAAGAACTTGGCGGTAACTTAAAACGGGAGCTTTTGGGTGAAAGGCTTCTTTCAACTCCTTCTCATACAGCTTATTTAAAAATTTCTGAAGGCTGCGATCACCCTTGCTCATTTTGTGCAATCCCTCTGATGCGCGGATTACATAAATCAAAGTCAATGGAAGAGTTGATAAATGAAGCAGAATATCTTGCTGCTAATAATACAAAAGAACTGATTTTAATTGCTCAGGATACTACCGATTACGGTAAGGATATTTATGGTCAAAAAAAATTAGCTGAACTAATCACAAAATTAAGTGATATTAAAGGCATAGAATGGATAAGATTAATGTACGCTTATCCATCAAAGTTTCCGGATGATGTTATTGAAGTAATTAAGAGCAACCCTAAAGTATGTAAATATGTAGATATCCCTCTGCAGCATATATCTGATGAAGTTTTAAGATCAATGAGAAGAGGTGTTACTGCAGAACGAACAAAAAAATTGATTGAAAAATTAAGAAAAGAAATACCTGATATTACATTGCGTACAACTTTTATAGTTGGTTATCCCAATGAGACTGAAAAAGATTTTAATGAATTATGTGATTTTGTAAAAGAAACTAAGTTTGACAGAATTGGAACATTCACTTACAGCGTGGAAGAAAATACTGCAAGTTTTATTTTAGGTGATCCTGTATCCGCAGAAGAAAAAGAAAGAAGAAAAAATGTTCTGATGGAATTACAAAGAGAAATCTCTCTGAATAAAAATGAATCTTTTGTAGGAAAAGAACTAAAAGTTTTGGTTGAAGCTGTGGAAGGGGATTTTTATATTGGACGATCATATAGAGATGCACCCGAAGTTGATGGAGAAATTCTTATCCACAAGGCGAACACTGAACTTAAATTAGGTGAGTTTTGTTCTGTTAAAGTAATAGATTTTGATGAATACGATCTATATGCAAATGTTTGTTAAAAGAAAGGTATTAAAATGAAAATGAAATTTGTAATAAGTATTGTTCTGATTTTAGTCAGCTTTATTAATGCACAGGAACAATCTAACACCACCGTAAAAAAAATTCTTGGTGAAGCGGTTTATTATAATGATTTTTTAAACTACTATTCTGGTAGACCGGGATATACACGCCTTGATGTTTTTATTCAGGTCCCCTATAAAAGCATTCAGTTTATTAAATCACCCGAAGGATTTATCGGAAAATATTCTGTTACTGCTTCAATCTTTGATAGTTCTAAATCACGTATTGTTGTAGAGAAAACCTGGAACGAATCTATCACGATCTCTGATTTTAGTCTTGCAACATCCAGAGAAAATTTTAATGTAAGTAAAAGATCATTTGAGCTTAAGCCCGGCAGTTATGTAATCAGAACGGCTATGGAAGATATGGATTCCAAAAAGTTAACCACGGCAGAAAACAATTTTGTTATCAGAGATTTAACAGATTCAATTTCTCTTAGTGATATTTTGATGATTGCTAAACCCGATCCCAATCAGGCTCCGAACACAATCATTCCAAATATTATGAGGAATGTCTATTCATCTAAAGATAGAATCAGATTTTATTATGAGATAAATTCTTTAGATTCTGTTGAAGTGAGAAAGACTATTGAATACGTTGTTAAGAATTCTGATGATAAAGTAATTCACAGAGAAGAAGAGGATAGAAACATAAAACCGGGGATCAATCAGGTGTTGTATACTTTAAAAGAATTTCCATTTGATTTAGGAGCTTTTTATTTAACCGTCTCTGTTTTGAATGAGGGTAATAAAGTTGTTGCTTCTGTTAGTAAATCTTTTTACTCCCAAACAAAAGGATTAGCATCTTTTATTACGGACATAGATAAAGCAATTGCTCAAACTGTTTATATTGCTTCAGCCTCAGAAATGAGCTATATGACAGAAGGTGAAAATCAATCGGAAAGAACTAAAAGATTTCTTGAGTTCTGGAAGAAAAAAGATCCATCACCCAATAATGAAGAGAACGAAGTTTTTAATGAGTATTTCCGAAGAGTGGCATTCAGCAATGAAAATTTTTCTAATTATATCGAAGGCTGGAAAACTGACAGAGGAATGGTCTTTATAATTCTTGGTGCTCCAAATAATATCGATAGGCACCCGTTCGAGTATGACTCAAAACCATATGAGGTATGGGAGTATTACAATTTGAACAGAAGTTTTATTTTTCTTGATCAAACAGGATTTGGTGATTACAGACTAATAACACCTTTAACAGGCGATTTATACAGATACAGGTACTGATAATATCATCATAATAATTTTTATCGCCGGAATTATTACCGGAAGTTTTACTACATAATTTTTATCATCCATTTATGATTTTAATTGTAACCCTTAATCCACTTCTTGAAAGAAGATTCACCCGCTCCAAGATTGAATACGGCAAGATTAACAGAAACTGTAAATTAAATTTAGATGCCGGTGGTAAAGGTGTAAATGTTAGCAGACAATTAAAAAATTTTGGATTAAACTCTTTCAATTTTTTCTTTGCAGGTGGAAACAACGGTAAACTCTATCGGGAAATTTTGAAAAAGCAGGGGCTGGAGTTTTCGTTTATAAATACTAAATCAGAAACCAGAGAAGCCGCTGTATCCATATCTGTTGAAGATAAAAAAATAACATCATTATTTTCATCAGATCCGGCAATATTGCAAAGTGAAGTGAACGAATTTAAAACAAAGTTAGAAAAGATGATTCAGAATTCTGAGATAGTTATCTTTTCCGGCAGCTCACCTTCAGAATACTGCGATTCGATAATTCCATTCGGAATTGAACTGGCAAACAGATTTGATAAAATTTCAATTTGCGATACTTACGGAAAAAATTTAATCGAATGCTTTAATGCTCAACCAACAATCGTACATAACAATTTTCATGAAATCGAATCATCTCTTGGTTTAACTCTGAATACTGAAGAAAATATTCTGGATCTTTTAGACAGGTTATATAAACATAATATCAAACGTGTTTACCTTACCAATGGAGAAAAAGATTTTTACGCTTCAAATTTTAATTATGTTTATAAGGTTAAACCGCCTGCAGTTAATTATTTTGATTCAACAGGTAGTGGAGATACTTTTGTGGCAGCTTTAACTTACAAGTGGCTTCAGGCAGATGTTTTTGAAGAATCTTTAAAATTTGCCACGGCAGCAGCTTCGTTAAATGCCTCCAGAGATGATGTAAGTAATGTAAAGTTAGAGGATGTATTGTTAGTGAAAAATAATGTTAACATTTCTTCAGTTGGTAAAAAAATGAAGATTATAGATGACTCGCCTCACGAAATTTAGTTTAGTTATTCTTTTTCTCTTATCCACTTTAAATTTTGCTCAAAAGTTAAAATCATTTGAGGTTACCGGAAATTACAATTTTGATGATGATGAATATTTTACGTGGACACGCCTTCAAACTAACCAACCATATTTTGAAGGAATTATCGATTCAGCAAAAAAAAGAATTGCAGATAACCTGAATGAAAACGGGTTTTACTTCTTTGAATTTATCGAGGGTAAAACTGAATTCACTTCAGACTCAGCTTCATTTTCTTTAAAGATTACTTTAGAAGAAGGTAATCCTGTAATCATAAAGAATGTATTTATCGAAAGTGATGATTCTTTGTCTATTTCAGAAATTCAAATCAGATTTAAACTTCTGGAAAATAAACCTTTCAACAAAAACGAGATTGAATCCTTAATAGACAAAACATTAACAGAATATGAAAATGCCGGATATCCTTTTGCCAAAGTTATTATTTCCGGAATAGAACTTATATCAGATTCCACTTATCAGGATAATTATGCAAGTATTTATTTAAAGATAGACAAAGGGATACAAAGCAAAATTGATAAGATAGAGATATCAGGTAATAACTCTACAAAAGATTATGTAATTATCCGCGAGCTTAGGCTTGGGACAGGGGAACTATATTCACAGGAGAAAATTGAAGAATTACCCAAGCGCTTAAATCGCTTAAGATTTTTTGAACCTGTAGCACAGCCATCATTTTATTTTAACTCAAAGAATGAAGGTGTTTTACAAATTGAAGTGAAAGAAAAAAATACAAACAGCTTTGATGGAATATTAGGTTACATACCTGCAGGCAAAAATGAGCAATCAGGTTATGTTACAGGATTGGTGAATATCTCATTAAGAAATCTATTTGGAACAGGAAGAGCAGCTGCAATCAGATGGAACAAGTACAATAGAAATTCACAAGAACTTGATCTTAAATATCTTGAGCCCTGGTTTCTTAGCTTTCCGGTTAACATTAATTTTAATCTTTATCAAAAAATTCAGGATAGCACTTATGTGCAAAGAAAATTTGAAGCTGCTGTAGAATATCTTGCAACAGAAGATATCTCGGCATCTGTTTTTGCATCAACTGAATCAGTTATTCCAACAGAACGCACAATTCCTGTTTTTACTGTTTTTAATTCTTCTTATCTGAACACAGGACTTTCCTTAAAGATTGATACAAGAGATGATCCTTATGCGCCTACTTCAGGAGTAATTTTTATCAATAGTTATTCTTTTAGCAGAAAAAAAATTAATGGTCCGAATGAATATATTTCGCCATCGACAATTACTTCAGTAAATCTTCAAAGAATTTCTGTTACTTTTAATTTTTATTACTCAATATTTACACGGCAGGTAATTGCAATTAGTGTAAATGGAAGAGAATTGCGCGGACCATCATTTGAGAATAGCGATTTATTCAGATTGGGAGGGAACAATTCTCTGCGCGGTTACAGAGAAGAACAATTTTTGGGCTCAAGAGTTTTATGGTCTAATCTTGAATATCGATTTTTATTTGCAAGCAGAACCTATGGCTTTGCGTTTTTTGATACAGGATATTATTTGCAAGCAGAAGATTTAGAAAAGAATATACCTAAACAAGAAGATTTCTTATATGGGTTTGGTTTTGGTTTGAATCTGGAGACTGCATTGGGTGTGCTTAAAGTTAGTTATGCTTTAGGTGAAGGCGATACTTTTAGTGAGGGTAAAATCCATTTTGGAATAGTGAATGAATTTTAGTTGAGTTTTTATTTTAACAACTACATAATGAACAAGTTTATCTCTATAATAAAAATATCCCGACCGATTAATGTGTTAATCACAATTGGGGTTGTTGTGGTTGCTATTCTGATATCTCAAAATCAGGAAATAAAATCAGAGATTTACTTCCTGGCTTCTTTAGCCGCAGCCTTAACCACTGCCGCAGGAAATATTATTAACGATATTTTTGATATCGAAACAGATAAGATTTCTCATCCCAATAGAGTTTTGGTAACCGGAGCACTTACACAAAATGAAGCATGGTACGTTTATCTTTTCTTTAATTTGTGTGCAATGCTCACGGCAGCAATCCTACCTTCTCAGGTTCTTTTGATAGTTATAATTTCACTTTTACTTCTTTACACTTATTCTGCTTATCTGAAAAAAATTGTTTTGATAGGAAACATTATAGTTGCTGGTTTAACAGGATTGGCTTTTATTTATGGCGGAATAGTTGCCAATAATTTAAAAGCTTCAATAATTCCTGCTGTCTTCGGTTTTTTAATTAACCTGATAAGAGAAATTATCAAGGATATGGAGGATATTGAAGGTGATTACAAACAACAAATAATTACATTTCCAATCCGGTTTGGAATCAGCAAAACAAAATACCTTGCTTCAGGGTTAATGATTTTACTTACGGTTTTTACCTTCTATCCATTCATTTTTAGCATTTACAGGATTGAATATTTCTTAGTTATTATGCTGGTTGTAAATCCAATACTTGTTTTAATAATAAAGTTACTATTAGAAAAAGCTGATAATAATTATAATTTGATTAGCCGCTTACTAAAAATAAATATGGTTATTGGTCTGATAGCAATTCTGGCAGGAAATTGAAAAACTTCGATAAAAAATATTTAATTGATGGAAAGAAATTTCTTGCAGGCACTGATGAAGCAGGAAGAGGTCCCTTGGCGGGTCCGGTTGTAGCTGCTGCCGTTATTTTGCCTGAAGATTTTTACGACGTAAGAATAAATGATTCCAAACAACTAACAGAAAAACTACGTAATGAGCTTTTTGAAGTTATAATCAGCAATGCAATATCTTATTCTTACACAATTATATCTCATAAAAGAATTGATGAAATAAATATTTTGAGAGCATCTTTATTGGCGATGAAAAAATCTGTGCATAAATTAAAAATTCATCCGGATGTTGTACTTGTTGATGGCAATAAAACCTTTAAATTCAACTCTGAGATAATTCCTGTAATAAAAGGTGATTCAAAATCATTATCAATAGCTTCAGCATCAATTCTTGCTAAAGTTATCCGTGATAGAATTATGTTAAAACTTTCTGCAAAATTTCCTGTTTACGGTTGGGATAAAAATAAAGGTTATCCAACAAAAGAACATATTGAAGCTATACTTAAATATGGTATAACTCCGGTTCACAGGAAGACTTTTTTAAAAAAAATATTTGATCGGGCAAATCAAACTCATTTTATTTTTAATAACTTATGAAACAGAATAAGCACAAAATAGATGTTGGAAAAGAGGGTGAAGAAATAGCGGTTACTTTCCTCAAATCAAAAGGCTATGAAATATTGGAAAGGAACTATCACTTCGGTCATGGTGAAATTGATATCGTTGCAAAGGATAAAGAATGTTTAGTGTTTATTGAGGTTAAAACACGAATCAATCTGGAACTTGGTGAACCCGAATATGCTGTGAATCAAAAGAAAATTAAACAAATAAAAAAAATGGCTGAGTTGTATTTGTTTGATAAAGAAATTGAAGAAGCAGATTGCAGATTTGATGTAGTTGCAGTTTTACTTAATGATAGAAAAAATCCCAAAATAACTCATTATGAAAACGCTTTTATTTATTAAGATATGATTCAGGTCAGAGCTCTTTAAAAACCACAAAATATTTCCTAAATATTTCTTAGTTTGATAAAAGCAATAAAAAACTTCTCGAAACTTTTGCAAGTATATGCAAGAAATTAAATCAAAAGGCACAAAACTTAATTCTTTTGAAAAAGGTTTAATCGAATTCTTTATAATGATTGCCGGGCTTTGGCAATTCCAGATTGAATTCTTTAAACAAGTTTTCGTTCCACCTTATGAAGTCGAGCAAATTCGTAAGCATATGGATATACTTGGAATAAAAACTCTTCCAATCGTGTCGGTAACAGGATTTATAATTGGATTAGTCATAACAATGCAGATGCAGCCGGTTATGGTTAGATTTGGCGCAGAAGCTTTTCTTCCGGGATCTGTTGGCATTTCGATAGTGAGAGAATTGGGCCCGGTAATTACTGCGTTAATTTTTGCGGGAAGAGTCAGCTCGGGTATTGGAGCAGAGCTTGGTTCTATGAGAGTTACAGAACAGATTGATGCGATGGAAGTCTCTGCAGTTAATCCTTTTAAATATCTTGTTGTAACCAGAATTTTTGCCTGCACATTTATTCTACCCATTTTAACAATTTACGTAATCTTTATAGCTCTTTTAGGTTCTTACATCGCAGTAGTACTTGTTCAGAATATGACTTACTCTTATTACGTTGATGCTGTTATTACTTCGGTGGAGTTTGGAGATGCGATTCCGGGAATTCTAAAAACATTTGTGTTTGGATTTATAGTTGGTATTGTCGGAACTTATAAAGGATATACAGCAACTAATGGAACAGAAGGTGTTGGAAAAGCAGCCACAACCGCTGTGGTAGTATCCTCTTTAATGATTTTAATTTTTGATATGGTTCTTGTTAAAGTAACATTATGGTTATGGCCTACAATTTAATATGAATTACGTTGTTGAAATAAATAATCTTTCCAAAGCATTTAATTCACACGTTGTGCTTGATAATGTCTCGCTTAAAGTTGAAGAAGGTGAGAACATGGTTGTGTTTGGTCAAAGCGGAACCGGAAAAAGTGTGCTATTAAAATGTATCGTACGATTGCTTGAGCCTGATAGCGGTGAGATTTTTATCGATGGCACTGATGTGCTTTCGCTTTCGATTTCAGAATTAAATGAAGTAAGAAAGCATCTGGGATTTTTATTTCAGGGTGCAGCTCTTTATGATTCTATGTCTGTAAAAGAAAATCTCGAGTTCCCTTTGATAAGACATTTTAATTATACAGCATCTGAAAGAGAGAAAAAAGTTAAAGACGTGCTTGAGAAAGTTTCACTCGAAGAAGCTATCTATAAAATGCCATCAGAACTTTCCGGTGGAATGAAGAAAAGAATTGGACTTGCCCGCTCTATCATTACTGAGCCTAAACTTATGCTTTATGACGAACCAACTACAGGTCTTGATCCGATTACTTCAAAAGAAATCAGCTCGCTTATATTAGATTTACAAAAGTCTTTAAAGATGACATCAATAATTGTTACACACGATCTGCTTTGTGCAGAAATTATAGCCGATAGAGCAATTGTTCTTAACCAGGGTATTATTCAGCACGAAGGAAGTATAACAGAATTAACAACTTCAAGAGATCCATTCTTAAGAAATTTTTTTAGTCACGAAATTATCGAAGAGCATAACAGGAGAAACAATGGCTAATAATCTTGCAAATGCTAAACTTGGAATTTTTATTTTTATCGGCAGCACATTGCTTGTAATATTAATTTTTCTACTTGGAAATAAGGATCAGCTTTTTGTATCCACATTTACAGTTAAAGCATATTTCCAGAATACTCAGGGATTGCGTAATGGTGCTTCCGTAAGATTTGGGGGAATAGATGTGGGAGCCGTAAAATCAATCAGCATAGTTAACGATACTACCGGAAGAGTTGAAGTGGCTATGAGAATTAAAGATGAGATAAGAAGATTTCTAAAAAAAGACTCTCGTGCGTCGATAGAAACTGAAGGATTGGTTGGAAATAAAGTAGTTATGCTCACAATGGGCTCGGATGCTGCCGATATTATTGCAGACGGCGGTATAATTCTATCCAGGGAACCATTGAGTTTTGCAGATGTAATTCAGGAAACTCAGGGAATATTAGGATATACTAAAGAGATGACTAAGAATCTTGCCGAGATTGTAACAAAAGTAAATGAAGGAGAAGGCACTATCGGAAAAATTCTTACAGATGATAAATTATATTTTGCGGCAACTGATTTAACAAAATCTGCAGATAAAAGTATGACATCTCTTACTGAAGATATGAAAGGCGTTATAGCATTGTTTGATAATCTTGGTAAAGGTGTGCAGGATGTAGTTGTTAATGTGAATAATATTGTAACAAGAATTGACACTGTGCTGCACGGAGTATCGGAAGGTAAAGGATTGTTAGGTTCATTAGTATCTGATAAAGGTAAAGAAGGAAAGTCCTTAAATCAGATACTTGATAACCTGGTGGTTGTTACAGAAGATGCTAAAACTTCTGCTTC
>CAZCJF010000012.1:0-74078 GCA_964499095.1 uncultured Ignavibacteriaceae bacterium | reverse complement strand
GTTTCAAATGCTTGCGGCGGGATGAATCCCAATTACAGAAAAGGCGACCTGATGTTGATGGTTGACCACATTAATCTTTTAGGCGATAATCCTTTAATTGGAAAGAACGAAGATGAACTTGGTCCACGCTTTCCGGATATGAGTGAACCTTATTCTCTGGAACTAATAAAACTTGCTGAAGACGTTGCAAAAGAAAATAATATAAATGTTCATAAAGGTGTTTATGTTGCTGTTCCCGGCCCAAACTTAGAGACAAAAGCGGAATATAAATTTTTAAGAGAAATTGGTGCTGACGTGGTTGGAATGTCCACAATTCCTGAAAACATTGTTGCCAACCATATGGGAATGAAAGTACTTGGGTTAAGCATAATTACTGATGAATGTTTTCCTGAAACATTGCAGCCTGTAAATGTTGAAGAAATAATCGCCGCTGCTATGAAAGCTGAACCTAAAATGACCTTGATAATGAAAGAAGTAATTAAGAGAATTTAATGGACTTATCAATAAAAAAAATATTTATCGATTACGGATCTGCAGTATTATTAGCTGTGTTTATTTTTGCTTCAAATTTTCTTAACACAAATCTTTTTGGTTTCGGACAGCTTAATTTTGCAGTCTGGTTTGTTCTTTCCATACTTAGTTTTTCCTGCGGATGGTTTATTAATCGTACACTTGGATGGCACAAAGGAGGAAAGATAGTCTTTGCAATAATAATTGGAGTTACAATTTTCAGTTTGTTCGTTGTAATATTTTTTAGTGAATATTTTTCAGCAGCTGAACTTGTTACGGAAAATTTAATTTTATACAGCTTAAGAAATATCACACTTGGTGCAATGGGCTTTTTTGGCATGGCTGTTCAGGAAGTGCTTGGATCTGAAAGAGAAAGTGTTTTGCTGAAAGAAAAAATTAAAGTCTATGAGCAAACAATGCTTGATGCAAAAAAAGAAGCAGAGTTAACCTTAAAGGAAGCAAAGATAAATGCACAGAAGATTATCAACGAAGCGGAGCTTCAGGCAAAAAATATATTTCTTAAAAAAGATAGAATTGAAAGAGAACTTAAAGAGTTTATTCAGATTGAAAGAGAATTAATTAAAAAGTACGAAGAATTATAGTTTATTTAGTAAGTAAAAAAATGTTTAAGCAAAATCTTGAAAAAATAGGTTACCCTCAGATTGAACAGGAAATTTTAAAGTTCTGGCAATCCAACAAAATATTTGAGAAAAGTATTTCTTCCAGAGATGAAAATAAATCCTGGACTTTTTATGAAGGACCTCCCACAGCAAATGGCAAACCCGGAATCCACCACGTAATGGCAAGAACATTAAAAGATCTTGTTTGCCGTTATAAAACTTTAAAAGGTTATAGAGTTAACAGAAAAGCGGGTTGGGATACTCATGGTTTACCGGTTGAAATTGAAGTAGAAAAATCACTTGGGATTAAACATAAAAGTGAAGTAATTGAGTACGGTATTGAAAAATACAATCAGAAATGCCGCGAATCCGTTTTTACTTATCTTGACCTCTGGGAAAAGATGACAACCAGAATGGGTTACTGGATTGATCTGAAATCCGCATACATTACTCTTGATAATAATTATATCGAGTCGGTTTGGTGGGCATTAAAAACTTTATTTGATAAAGGTCTGATTTATAAAGATTATAAAATTGTTCCGCAAGATCCCAAATCTGAAACAGTATTATCATCACACGAACTTGCACTTGGATATCGGGAAACAAAAGATCCGTCTGTTTATGTTCTTTTTAAGCTTACCAATGCAGATGAATACTTTTTGGTTTGGACTACAACTCCCTGGACTCTGATTTCGAATGTTGCACTTGCTGTTGGTTCTGATATTGATTATGTGAAAATCAAAACCGAACACATCACAATGATTCTTGCAAAAGAACGATTATCAGTTGTTGAAGATGAGTATGAAATCATTTCCGAAATGAAAGGAAAAGATCTCGCTGGAATTGAATATGACCAGTTGCTTGAATACTGCGATGTTGATAAAAAAGCTTTTTATGTAATTGAAGGCGATTTTGTCAGCACAGAAGATGGCTCCGGAATAGTACACATTGCTCCTGCTTTTGGTGCTGATGACTACGAAGTATCCAAAAAATATAATTTGCCAATGCTTCAGCCCGTTACACGTGCGGGTTTATTTACAGATGAGGTAACAGATTTTGCAGGTCAGTTTGTCAAAGATGCTGATCAAGGTATTATCGCCAAACTAAAAAGCGAAAGAAAGCTTTATAAAAAAGAAACAATAATCCACACATATCCGTTTAGCTGGCGCCATCAGGATGTGCCAGTAATTTATTATGCACGTGAAAGCTGGTTTATTCGAACGACTTCCCTTGCCGATAGAATGGTTGAATTGAATAAAACAATAAACTGGCAGCCGCCCGAAGTAGGAAGCGGAAGATTTGGCAACTGGCTGGAAGAAAATAAAGACTGGGCTTTATCCCGTGATAGATTTTGGGCTACTCCTTTACCAATTTGGGTTGCTGATGATGGTGATGCTTTTGCCGTTGGAAGTATTGAAGAACTAAAAAATGGTTTTGTTGAAGAAAACGGTAAACGCAAATCAATTAAAGATTTTGAAAAGATTGATTTGCATAAACCCTTTGTTGATAAAATCTTATTTGAAAAGAATGGCAAGATATATAAACGCACTCCTGAAGTAATTGATGTTTGGTTTGATTCGGGTGCAATGCCTTTTGCACAGTATCACTATCCGTTTGAAAACAAGGAGGTTTTTGAAAAAAGACTTTTCCCGTCAGAATTTATTTGTGAAGGAATTGATCAGACAAGAGGATGGTTTTACACTTTGCACGCAATCGCAACAATGCTTTTTGATAACGTTGCCTTTAAGAATGTTATTGTAAATGAGTTGATTTTGGATAAAACCGGAAGGAAGATGTCCAAATCACTTGGCAATACAGTAGATCCTTTTACATTATTTGAAAAGTACGGCGCTGATGCAACCAGATGGTATCTTGTAACAAATTCACCACCTTGGCGCCCAACCCTTTTTGATGAAGATGGACTAATCGAAGTTCAGAGAAAATTTTTTGGAACGCTGGTTAACACTTACTCTTTCTTTGCTCTCTATGCAAACATAGATGGTTTTAACTTTAAGGAAGACTTAATCCCTTATAAAGAACGACCTGAAATTGACAGGTGGATAATTTCAAAACTTAATGCACTTGTAATTGAGTATGAGCAGCTTATGGATACTTACGATGTAACAAAAGCCGCTCGTGCAGTTTCATCATTTACTATTGATGAGCTTTCCAACTGGTATGTGAGACGAAGCAGAAGACGTTTCTGGAAATCAGAAATGAATAAAGAAAAGCTCTCTGCATATCAAACTTTATATGAATGTCTATCAACAGTTTGTAAGCTTACTGCACCTTTTGCACCATTTATTGCGGAAGCAATTTATCTTGATTTAAACAATGAAACTAAAAAAGAGCAGTTCGAGTCAGTGCATTTATCTGAATATCCAAAAGTAACATTCAGAGACGAGGAACTTGAAGAAAAAATGGAAGTTGCGCAGAGGGTTGTTTACCTTACACGTGCAATGCGTGCAAAGAATAATCTGAAAGTGCGTCAGCCATTAAAGAAAATTATGGTTGCTCTCGATAGCTCGAAGCAGGATGCGTTGGCAAAAATGAAAGAAGTAATTCTGGAAGAAGTTAATATCAAAGATTTAATAATTATTTCTGATGATTCTCAGATTGTAAGTAAATCTGCCAAAGCTAACTTTAAATCAATCGGACCAAAGTTTGGGAAAAAAGTTAAAACAGTATCAGAAATGATTAAAAACTTTTCCAAGCAGGAGATCGCAAAAATTGAATCCGGTGAGACTATAACCATTAACGTTGATGGTGAAGATCTGACTTTAACGTCAGAAGATGTTGAAATTATCAGTACAGAAATCACCGGCTGGGTTGTTGAAGCTGAAGGCGGAATTACAGTAGCAATTGATACCGAGCTTGATGAAAACCTTATCGAAGAAGGATTGGCAAGAGAATTTGTGAACAGAATACAGAATATGAGAAAAGATGCAGGCTTTGATGTTACTGATAAAATTGTTATAAATTACAGCGGAGATAAAAATTTAATTAAAGCAATTAAAAATTTTAATCAATATATTAAAACTGAAACTCTGGCAGAAGTTCTTTCTGAAAATAAAAACCCTAATGGAAAATTTTCTCAGGATTTTAAGATTGCAGAGTTTGAGTGTTCAATCAATATCGAAAAGGTTCAACCCTAATTTAAGGAGTACTAACCATGGCCAAGAAAAAAGTTGAAAAGAAAAGCGCTAAAAAAGTTGTAAAAAAAGCTGCTTCTAAAAAAGAGACGAAGAAAAAGAAACCTGTAAAAGTATCCGCTCCTAAAAAAGCAGTTAAAAAGGTATCTGTTAAAAAAGTTACTAAGAAAGCAGCACCAAAAGCTAAAATTGAAAAAAAGAAAGTAACACCGATAAAAAGGGAAGCAGTTAAAAAAGCTCCAAAACCCGTTAAAGTTCCAAAAAAGGAAGAAGATATTTTAACACCGGAAATGATTGCTGCTAACCGTGCTGCTGCTCTGAAAAAAATTAAAGGATACAGCAAAAAAGATCTTGAACAATTCAAAGAAGTAATTCTTGAAAAAAGAGACGAGATACTTGAGCAGCTTCAAAACCTTAGGGAGCAGATGTTAGATCCAACCACCGGTGAATACATTAATGAAAATTCTCCATATTCTCTCCATATGGCTGAACAGGGAACCGATGCGATGGAAAGAGAAAAAACATTTCTCTATGCACAAAGAGAAAATAAATTTTTAGGCTATCTTGAGGATGCATTGAAGAGAATTGATAACGGAACCTATGGCATTTGTGTAGAGTGTATTGAAGAACCACAGCATTTATGCCCAACCTGTCCGCTCATTCCAAAAGAAAGATTGTTAGCAGTTCCGCATAGCCAGTTATGTTTACCGATGAAACAAAAGCAGGAGAAAAGGTAAGGATATTTTTGATGATTAAAGGAATTGCCAGTAAAAGGAGTTTTGTTTTTTGAAAGCATTGTATTGGTCAGTTTTAGTTGTAATTGTTGATCAGATTACTAAGTTGATTGTAAAAGGATTTAGCATCCCTTCGTTGAATATAACTTTTGATGGAATGTATCTTGGTCAGATGATTCCCATCTGGGGAGATTTTTTCAGACTAACTTTTGTGGAAAATCCCGGAATGGCATTTGGTTATGACCCCGGCAGCAGCTTCAAATTAATAATTTCCATTTTTTCTCTTGTTGCCAGTATCGGATTAATATTTTATTTGTACGCAATCAGAAATAAAAGTTTTAGTCTGCGTTTTGCTATTGCTCTTATTCTTGGCGGAGCTGTTGGCAATCTGATTGACAGAACTTTTTATGGAGTATTTTATAATTATGCTCCTCTCTTTTATGGCAAAGTAGTAGACTTTTTTGATTTCGATTTTTTTGATTTTACCTTGTTCGGCAGAAGTTATGATCGCTGGCCCGTATTTAATATTGCCGATGCTGCAGTTTCAATAGGAGTCCTTGTACTTATTCTTTTCTATAAAAAACATCAGGAAGATGATGAGAAAGAAAAAGTTAAAGTTGAAGTTGCAGGAACGAATGAAACCATCGTAGCCGAAGAAGTTTCAGAGATAAACAATAATGGTTCGGATATAATAAAAGAGAATCAGAATAATGAGCAAACTGATATCCGAAAAGAAATTTCTGATTGATGTTCCTGAGGGAAAAAGAAAAGAACGGATAGATACATTTCTTACTCATCATATCGAAAACACAACACGCTCTAAAATTCAAAAAGCAATTGAAGCAGGACTTGTAAAAGTTAATGGCATTGTTGTTAAATCGAATTATAATGTTAAACCATTTGATAAAGTTGAAGCTATTCAAATTATCTCACCGCGACCTGAAGATGTTGAGCCGGAAGAAATTCCATTAGACATTGTTTTCGAAGATGAGTATCTGATAATTGTCAATAAACCAGCCGGAATGGTTGCTCATCCTGCGTATGCAAATTACACCGGAACACTTGTTAATGCGCTTCTCCATCACACCAAATCTTTAAGCTCAGTTAATGAAGCAGGAAGACCGGGAATTGTTCATCGGATTGATAAAGACACAAGCGGACTTCTTGTAGTTGCTAAAGATGATTACACACACGCAAAGTTAGCTGCACAGTTTTCAAAGCATACAACCGAAAGAGAATATCACGCAATTTGCTGGGGAAAGTTTAAAGATAAAGAAGGTGAGATTGCAACAAAGATTACACGCAGCAAAAGCGATAGAAAAAAATTTACTATAAGTGATAAGGAAGGGAAAGAAGCAATTACGCTTTACAAAGTTATTGAGCAATTTGAATTTACATCTTACATTAAATTAAATCTTAAAACAGGAAGAACACATCAGATAAGAGTTCATCTTTCCGGATTAGGCAAACCAATTTTTGGTGATAGGACTTACGGCGGTGATAAAATTCATGCTGGATTTGAATCACCAAAACTGAAAAGCAGAATTGCAAATCTTTTGGAGATTATGCCCCGACAAGCGTTGCATGCAAAAACACTTGGTTTTATTCATCCTCACTCAAACAAATTTGTAAGATTTGATTCCGAATTACCTGAAGATTTTAAATTGCTTTTGGAGAAATTAAGACAAGTCCAGTAAAAGTTTTCCTAATGTCATTTCGACCGAAGGGAGAAATCTGAATCAAATAATTAAACAGATTTCTCAGTCGAAGACTCCATCGAAATGACTTTTGTTTTAGATTGCTTCGCGCGAAGACTTGCTCGCAATGACTTCTAATGTTTCTTATATTTGCATTAACAATTATCAAACAATCAGAAATTAAAATGTTAAAACTTTACAATACGCTTACAAAAAAAGTAGAAGAATTTATTCCAATTAATCCGAATGAAGTAAAAATTTATATGTGCGGACCAACTGTGTACGATTACTTTCACATCGGTAATGCTCGCTCTTTTGTAATGGCTGATATAGTGCGGAGATATCTTGAGTACAAAGGCTATAATGTAAAATTGGTAATGAATCTTACAGATGTTGATGATAAGATCATTAAAAAAGCAAATGAAGAAAAACGCAGCACAAATGATGTCACAACTGATTACATAAATGCATTCTTTGAAGATATCAGCAAGTTGAAGATCAAAAAGGCAACGGTTTATCCCAAAGCAACTGAACATATGAAAGAAATTATTGATCTTATAAAAAAACTTGAGGATAAAAAGTTTGCGTACAATAAAGATGGAAATGTTTTTTATGATGTTAAACATTTTAATGAATATGGAAAGTTAAGCGGAAAAAATATTGAAGAATTGGAAGTCGGTGCCCGAATAGATGTGAATGAAGAAAAGAAAGATCCATTGGATTTTGCACTGTGGAAAAAAGCAAAAGAAGGCGAGCCATACTGGGAAAGTCCCTGGGGGAAGGGAAGACCGGGCTGGCATATTGAGTGTTCTGCAATGAGCTGCAAACATCTTGGAGAAACATTTGATATTCATGCCGGTGGGAATGATCTGATATTTCCTCATCACGAAAATGAAATTGCACAAAGTGAAGCCGCAACAGGAAAACCTTTTGTAAAGTACTGGCTGCATTTTGGTTTTCTGAATATCAACGAAGAAAAAATGTCTAAGTCTCTTGGTAACTTTTTTACTGCACGAGAGGTGTTAAAAAAATATTCTGCTGAAGCAATTAGAATGTTCTTTGCACAGGCTTATTATCGCGGACCACTGAACTTTACTGATGATCTTTTAACTGCTGCTGAACGTGGTTTGGAAAAAATCACTAATCTTGTTGATAAAGTTAATGCTGAAATAAAAAAGAATAATGATGGAATAAAACCCGATTATGATTTTGTTCCTTATTACAAACGATTTGAAGAAGCGATGGACGAAGACTTTAATACATCGCAGGCTGTTGCAGTTATTTTTGATTTTGTGAAAGAAGTAAACCGCATTATTGCATCATCAGAAAATGTTGATGTTAGTTTTTATAATGATGTAAAAACATTTTTAACAAAAACAGCGGAAAACGTTCTTGGTATTGTGGATTTTAATAAGACAACTGCCGGTGATGATAAACTTGTAAATGGTCTAATTGAATTACTCATTACACTTAGAACAGAAGCAAAGCAAAATAAGAATTACCAGCTTTCGGATACAATTCGTGATAGACTAAAAGAGCTTGGTGTTGTTTTGCAGGATAGTAAAGAAGGCACGAGTTATAAGATTATAAAATAGCAAATGGCACACAGATGACGCTGATTAAGCTGATCAGCACAGATTTATAAAGTCAGTATATTACAAACACGGTTCCTTAAAAAAACTGGGTTTGTTGTTTATAAGTAATCTTCAGAAAATATATTTCCAATCCCAAGTATAAGATTCGGGTCCAAAGATTTTTTTAATGCTGCCATTTTACGAATGTTAGCCTCGCCATACATCATTAAAAGATAATCGCGTTTAGCTTTTCCAATTCCGTGTTCAGCAGAAATTGTTCCACCCAACCTTACTGCTTCTTCACAAATTTGTTTGTAAAGGTTTTTGCCTTTGGCAAACTCTTCATCATTCTTTGGCAAAAAGTTTAAGTGAATGTGCGAATTTCCAAAATGACCATAAGCAGCAAAATCAATATTGCTTTGGTTTGCCCAATTCTGCAAAGTGAAATAAAATTCCCGGAATGAATTATCCGGAACAGCAACATCAGTCCCGAGTTTTCTGAAATTATTTCTTGCAACGTACTCGTTAACTTTCCAGGAAATAGCATGACGGAAATCTTTTATCTTTTCTTTATCCGCATCGCTAAAAGCAAACCACGCAGTTTCCTCATTGACATTATATGTTTGCATCAAGTTATTCCACGCTTCAAGAATTGCATCAAATGTATAGGAAGTTGATTCCTGCTCAAACCAGATTGCTGCTTGTGCATTAATAGGAATAGCAGAAAAATCTTTTGCTAAAAACTTTAAAGCATGCCCATCAAAAAATTCTAAAGCAAGTGCGTTAATGTTATTATCTACATTATTCTTTTTATTCTGATAAGAAGTATCTCTTGCTTCCTCAAGAAAGTTCAGTGCAGTAGTTTCATCATCAAAAAATAAAACGCACGAAATTGTGTCTTCTGGCTGAGAAAGTAGTTTAAGTTTAATCTTTGTAATAATTCCGAGTGTACCTTCAGAACCGATAAACAAATCAATTGCATCCATATCTTTTTTTACAAAATAACCTGAAGCATTTTTAACAGCCGGAAAAGTGTAACCAGGAATTTGTAGAGAAATATTTTTACCTGACTGAGTTGTTAATATAAGATCATATCCAGTCGCTTTTTGTTTTCCTCTTTCAAGATCGATCACTTCTCCATCAGGAAGAACGACTTGTAAACCAATAACATAATCACGAGTTGGTCCGTACTTAAAAGTTTTTGCTCCGGATGCATTTGTTGCAACTGTTCCGCCTATATAACAATTTGTTTCTGTTGGATCGGGTGGATAAAAAAGATTTTGTTGCTTAAGTTCTTTTTGAAAGTCTGATAATAAAACCGCAGGCTCAATTACTGCGTAAAATTCAGTTGAATTTATTTCTAAAATCTTATTCAGTTTATCAGTTGCTATTACAATACCGTTTTGCGGAATGCAGGCACCGGTCAATCCTGTCCGGTTTCCTGCAACTGTAACTTTAGTCTTGTTTCTATTTGCTTCCCGAATGATCGAAACAATTTCTTCTGCATTTTCAGGAAAATAAACCGCCTCGCAATTTCCTTTAAAGTTGGAAGCATCAACTAAAAAATTTTCAAATTCATCGGGATTAGTTTTTATTATCATTTAACTCTGAATTTTTCTTAGCAGTAATAAATATTCTTTTTGTGTTTTTAAATCGGGTATTGATGAGCTTCTGGAAATAGGATTTTCTATATTCATCAATTTTAACAACTCATCAAGAGCATCAAACATATTAATATTCGGATAAGTTTCATCACGAAGATAATGAATTAGTTTTAATGTTTTAAAAGCATCAAACCAGTAATGTTTTTGCTTTTCAACTTCCGATTTATTTTTATTATTAAACAGAATTTTGTTGGTGAAGTTTTCAAAATCCTGTTGATTTAAGAAATCATATAATACCGGATGAATATTTCTGGCAATCTTTAATAATGAGCTTTGGTTCCATATCTTGTCATTCCGTCCCGAATCAATCGGGATCGGAATCTCTTGAGGATTGTCCGAAAAATTCAAAGAACCTGAAACTAGTTCAGGTTGACTTAATGAACGATCATAAAAAACATCCAACCATCTTTTTAGAATTATAAAAGACTTTGGATTATAAAGTTGATATTCATCTCGTTCATTTGATAAATACCGATCAACACTTCTGCCCGTACCAAAAGGCACTCGCCACGATTTACGTTTTGATGGATGAACTGAAGTAGAATTTATTTTACCTATTGGGTTTATCTTCGCAAGTTTTTCAAGGAAATAAAAATCCTCAGCAGCTTTTCGTTTATTCATTCCGCCAACCTTTACATAAGCTTCTGGTGTGCAGGCTATGGTTGAGCCAATTGTATGAAATGCATAATCCGATTTTGCAAAACTTAATCCTAAAACATAATAACGTAAAAATATTTCGTAGCAAATTATTGCTTTGGTTTCCTGATCAATGCCGGAAACATCGTGAGCAAAATTAACCACTGCAGCTTCTAAGTTATTTATGTTAAACTCTTGTGATATTTCTGAGAGGTAATTAGAATCAACAACACAATCTGCATCTGTACAAATTATAATTCTTTTGTGTGAGGAGTTGAAATCAAATTTAGTTAGTGCAAGATCCATTCCGATTTTACGGGCTAAACCCACTCCGGCATTTTTATCATCCATTTCTTTTCCTGCACTGCAGGCATCGATAAATGACAGATTAAGTTTTGTATTAAGATTATTAAGATATTCAATCGTCTTTTTATTGTCTTCTTTTACTTCATCAGTTGATGCAACAGAATTGTTTACAACAATTAATAAAAGTGTGTCCTGCAATTCCCGTTCATCATTTTGCTCAAGTGATTGAATAAGTGATGGCAAAGTACTTGATTCCGCGATTGAGGGAACGACAATTACCTTCTGAAAATATTTTGGATGATCATTTTCAATTTTCCATTTATTGGAAGCTCTTTTGTTTAGGTAAGCAGAAATTTTATCTGGAATTAACATTTATTAATATTCAATTGTTATTCCCGTAGTAACGGGAGTCCTGTGATTAGTAAGATAGATTCCCACTTTCGTGGGAATGACATCAATTATAGACTAAATTCAATCAATTGTTTTGCTTTATTAAAATCTGCACCATCAATCCAATTTATTACCACGCCTTCACGTTCCATCTTTCTGAACCAGGTCATTTGTCTTTTTGCAAAAGAGTAAATAGCAGAATTTAGCTTTTGAAACATATCATTTTTATTCAATTCGCCTCTAATGTACTGTGCAATAAATTTGTACTCCAAACCGAAGAACATCATTTTATCATAACTTATTCCGGATTCCAATAGAGATTTTACTTCTTCAATCATTCCTTCTTCATCAAGCCGTTTCTTCAACCGAGCTGTGATTCTTTTTTTTACTTCATCACGGGATAGATTTACCCCGATATTCAGAGAATTAATTTTTACCTCTTGTGTGTGATTCTTTTTTGCGCTAGAAACTGCAATTGCTCTTAAAATTCTTTTCCTGTCATTAAGATCGGTTGTGTTGTGCAGAGAGGGATTTAATTGTTTCAAAATATTTTTTAACTCTTCGTCACTAAAAGAAGAATATTCCTGATGAATTTTTTCAAAGTCTGCTTTATTAAGAATATAATTTTGAAGAACCGAACTTAAATACAATCCTGTGCCGCCAACAAGGAATGGAAGTTTATTTCGGTTTGTTATATCCTCAAAAGCATCATAAAACATTTTCTGAAAATTATAAAGATCAAATTCTTCAGTTGGATCTACAACATTAATCAAATGATATGGAATATTTTTGCCATTAATTTTATAATCAGATAAATCCTTCCCTGTGCCGATATTCATTCCGCGGTAAACCTGTCGGGAGTCTGCCGAAATAATTTCACCATTAAAATGATTTGCAAGTTGTACGGCTAGTTTTGTTTTTCCGGTTGCGGTAGGTCCAAGAATGGTGATGATGTTAAATTTGCTCATTTCATTTTATGAAAATGCCCTTGGAAAAGTTATTTTGTACATAACTCCGCTATCGGTGGTTTCTAAAATCAATATTCCGTTCATTGCTTCAATTAAAAATTTTGGAATTGCAAGACCGAAAACGGTTTGCTCATTTTTAAGTGTAAAATAATAGCTTTCCAAAGCACTGTGGAGATTTCCGAATTCTTTGCTGTTACTCTCATCTTTGATGATAAGCTCAACCTTTGATTCATCCGATGATGAACTGTAATACAACTTGCCGCCATTATGCATAAGATTACATGCAAATTTAGTTATGAAATAACAGGCAACATAAAATTTTCTGGAATCAAGATTAAGTAATGAATCGGAGTTAAGTTTTTTAAACAGTTTAACTTTTCTTGATTCAACAAAATCTGAAAGCAGAATTAAGGTTTGATTAATTGCATCATTAAAATTAGTAATCTCCGCTTCGGTTTTGTAATTACCTTCTGAATAATCAATAAGTGATTGTAACACATCAATTGTGGAGCTGCTTTGCGCAGAAATTAATGCAATCACTTTTTTCATCTCATCGGTTAAGTTAAATCTGTTTAAAATTGATGTGTAATGACGAATATTTTGAAGCGGCTTTTTAACATCATCAAGAATTAACTTTGCAATAAGTTTTGTGTCATCTAGTTGCTTAGGACTTATTTCAGACTCATCCTGTATTTTTACTGATGATAAACTTTTTGCCAAAACCGCAGCACAATAAGACGCAGCATTATCTAATCGTTTTTCATCTGCTTTGTTAAAGTCCATTTGATTAGAACCAATCTGAACAATTCCTATTAAATCCTGTTCTGAGTTGAATAGAGGAACAACTATTAATGTATTTCCCTCAAATTCATTAGGATGATCTATTTCTTCGTGATAGTTTGCGTGATTAGTATAGTGTGTAGCGTAAATAATTTTTTTCTGCTTTGCAGCAAGATTAGTAATTCCGTCCTTAAGTGGCCGTTTGGTTTTGTAAAAAGATTCGTGGGTTTGATAAAAATCTTCCAGTCTGTTTTCATCCGCATTATAAAAGTAAAAGGCTCCGATTTCAGAATCAGTTTCTTTAAGAAAAAGATCAACTATTGACTTTGCAACACGCTTAATATCATCAGAAGGCTGAAGAATGTTTTGATATTTTTCCCATCCGTTTTGATTTAAATCAGTTTCCTCTGAATTATCTTCCGGAGTGTTTAGAACTTCCATTACTTCTATAGGAGAATCAATTTCATTCTTATTACTTCCTTTAATCTCTTCGTCTAAAGTTTCGGATAAATTAGAATTATTTTCATCTTGTAAAATCGGGTCAATCGGATCCGGAGTTGTGTCACCAAAATTCTGTTGTTCGTCAATTGAATCGGATTGTAGTAATGATTCTTCTGATAATTCCGGTTCCTGGGTGGGGAGTGATTCAGCGTTTTTGTTTGTATCTAATAAATCACCAAGAACAAATTTTTTTGTTTCTCCGTTAAAATTAAAATTAGATCTAATTTCATTATTTTCATTTTTGAGGGCAGAATCATCTTTGCCGTCTGATCCGACAAGATTAGTTTTTAACTCTTTTGATTTTGAAATCAGATCCATAAAAAGAGCAGAAGATATTTTTAACAATAAGCAATCTGAGTTTGCAACTGCAGAGGTTTTGCGATTGGTTTTCTCTAATACTTCCTGCTCACCAAAGTAATCATCTTTGAACTTAAAGATTAACCTTTTCTGAATGGAATGTTTTAGCTTTACCTCGCCTCTCAACAAAAGGTAAACATACTCACTCGGCTGGCCGGTAGAATAAATTAAAGTACCTTCTTTTAACTCAATAAGATTTTTAGGATCATTCAGAATTGAAATTGTTTCTGAGCTAACCCCCGCAAAAAGTTTATTTGAAGCCAGATTTTCAGAGATTTTACCAGTGCTCATTTTTCACTCAAATTAAAAAAATATCTGAGCAAAGTTAAAACTATTTTATAATTAATAGAAAACAACAGCAAAAAAGAATTTATCAATCTGGTAATTATTTGGTATTTTTACAGTCAAAACGAATCTAATTTTTAATTATAGCATCACACTAATGGAAGAACTTGAACTGGTTGAGCTCGCAAAAGCGGGTGACAGAAAAGCACTCGCTCAGCTGGTTAAAAATAATGAGCAAACCGTTTATAATTTTGCTTATAAAATCTGCAGGGATAGAGATAAAGCTGAACATATAATGCAGGAGACTTTTTACAGCATGGTAAAAAATCTGCATCAGTTTGACGGAAATTCTAAATTATCAACTTGGCTGTATAGAATTTTATCAAATCATTGCCTTATGATGGCAAGAAAAGAAAAATCCAGAAGCTTTGTTTCTATAAATAATGATGATGAGCTTTATGAAGATGTTTACACTGCCGATTGGTCCAGAATACCAAATAAAAGTGTTGAGAACACAGAGTTAAAAAGAATTCTGGATGAATCGATAGATAAACTTAGCCCTGATTACAGAATAGTATTTTTATTGCGCGATGTTGAAGGATTATCAACCGAAGAAACAGCAGAGATGACAAAGTTATCAATCCCTGCTGTAAAATCCAGATTACACAGAGCAAGAGCTTTTTTAAGAAAAGAATTAAATGAGGCATTCAGCCGATGAGTGAACAAAATCCAACTTGCAAAGATGTTATGCAGCACATTTGTGAAAGTCTTGGTGAAGACCTTGATTCAGAAAAATGTATTGCAATAAAAAATCATCTTGATAATTGTAACGGTTGTAAAAGTTACTTTAAAACCGTTGAGCTCACAATAGATTTATATAAAAAGTATAATGTTGAACTTCCTAAAGAGTCACATAATCGTTTGATGAAATTTCTGGATTTAAGTGATTGCGATTAAATAATCTTTAAGAGGAATAAAATGCCAATATTTGAATACAGATGTAAAAAGTGTAACACCAGATTTGAAATCTTTCACAAATCAGCTTCAAACCTTAATGATATAGTTTGTCCCGATTGCCATTCAAATGAATATCAAAAATTATTTTCCTCATTCAGTGCTTCAGGCTTTTCAACAGGAAATTCGGTTTGCGAGTCAGGCAACTGTAATACCGATCCCAGCATATCCGGTGGATGCTCATCTGGTATGTGCGGATTAAACTGAATCAATTTTATGACAAAAAAAATATTTTCAACGATTTTATTAGTTGTCACTTTTTCACTACCGGCATTTGCGCAGAAATCAGATCCGATTGCCATTTCCGTTGATCAATTAAAACAAAAACTTTTAACAGATAAAGATTTTATCCTGCTTGATGTAAGAACTCCTGCCGAGTTAGCCGGTCCGCTTGGTAAAATAGACCGCGCAATTAATATTCCGATTCAGGAAATATCTTCGAGGATGAGCGAGTTAAATAAGTTTAAGGATAAAGAAATTATCGTTATTTGCAGAACACAAAATCGTTCTTCCGCAACCGCAGAATTTCTTAATCAGAATGGATTTAATGCAAAATATGTTAACGGCGGAATGGTTGATTATGTAAAGATTAAATGATATTGAATCCTCCACCAAAATTTTTTTAGAATTGATAAAATCTATCCTTAATTTTTAATTAAATCCTTCAGATTCTTAAAAGAATACCAGGATTGTAATTATAAGTTCTTTCGTTAAATTTGAGCATTGAATTTGATCCTATTTTATTATGGTTGAGTATTTGACCCGAATTTTTTGACATTGCTAACTACTAATAATATATTTTGATCAAAAATTTATAATTCATATAAATTCTTATAGGAGTTGTTATTAATCCTTTTTACACCTTTCTAAAAGACATTTTTCAATCAAATAAAACTTTCATATGCCGGAGGCATTTATGAGGATATTTTTACATTCTCTTCTTGCAGCTTTTTTGTTTTTTGCAATCACTCCAATTTTTGCACAATCCGGAAAAATAGCAGGGAGAGTAACAGATGGAAGCACTGGCGAAGCACTTCCATTTGTTAATATTATTGTCGAAGGTACCACGCAGGGCGCAGCATCAGATATAGATGGTTATTTTTCCATTATCGGTTTAAGACCGGGTACCTATAACGTAAAAGCTTCTGCAATTGGTTATAACTCGCAAACGGTTACCGGGGTTAGAGTTTCAATAGATCTTACAACTCAGGTGAACTTTCAACTTTTAGAGACGAGTATCGAACTAAAAGAAGAGGTTGTGGTTGTAGCTACAAAACCTTTGGTTACCAAAGACCTTACTTCTTCAACTGCAATTATTGGAGCAGACGATATATCCGTATTGCCAGTAACTGAATTTCAGGAGGTTCTGAAACTGCAGGCTGGTATTGTTGGCGGAAATGTAAGAGGCGGTAGAAAAGGTGAGGTTGTATATGCAATTGATGGTGTCCCTGTAACTGATGTTTACGATGGTTCTACAGTTGTTGATGTTGCTACCAGTTCAATTCAGGAGCTGCAGTTTGTCAGCGGTGCTTTTAATGCTGAGTACGGTAAAGCACTTTCAGGATATGTGAACATTGCAACCAAAGATGGCGATAATAAATTTAACGGCAGTATAACATCTTACATCGGTGATTATCTGAGCGATGGTAAACGCAATGGTGTTGAGATATTCAGAGGCATATCAAAGTTTGATCCCGTTGCAATCAGAAACTTTGAAGGAAACTTAAGCGGTCCGATTATTCCAAATGAACTTTTTTTCTATGTTAATGCCAGATATATTTATTTTGGCGGATGGCTAAACGGAAAGAGAGAATATAATCCATGGAATATCACAATTAATAATGGAGCTACTGTTCCTATTGAAGAACGATATCAATTAAGCGCCAATCCAGAAGAAGGACTTGGCAGCGGTGAAATTGTATCAATGAATTGGAACGAGAAAATTTATGGACAGGCTAAATTAACTTACCGTCCTTTTTCCGGAGTTAAATTAAATTATAACTTTATTCTTGATGACGTAGAGTACAGAGATTACGATCATTCATTTGCATACAATCCGGATGGTGACTTTAAAAGATTTCGTGTCGGTCATACAAACATTCTGGGCTTAACTCATACACTTAGCCCCACAACATTTTACCAGGCTAATTTTTCTTACTTCTTTAAGAAATACAGACAATTTGTTTATGAAGACGTGAATGATCCCAGATGGACAAATGATAAATTGTTAGGTCAGCAGCCAACGGAAGTTCCAAGTTTTAGAACCGGCGGAACACAGAACCAGCAATTCAAAAGAATTACGAGCACATATGGATTTAAGCTTGATTTCACATCTCAGGTAGATAAGATAAATCTAGTAAAATTTGGTGTTGAAATTAATCAACATCAATTAGGATTTGATAACGTCTATTTATTACAGCCTCTTGGTGTAGAAGATCCGGCATTTACACTCGATCCTTATGTTACAAGAAGAATTCCGAATATTAATGATCCAAATGAAAATCTTTCCATCGATATCTATCAAAGAAAGCCTGTTGAAATTTCCGGATATATTCAGGATAAAATTGAATTAAGCGAAATGATAATTAACGTCGGAGTGAGAGTTGATTACTTCGATCCGGATGGATTTGTTTTAAATGATATAACCGATCCTGATATCTACAGACCAAGAAAGCTGGAAAATATTTATGTTGGTGATACTAATAATGATGGAAAACTTGGTGCAGGAGATGTTGAGAAAACAATTGAACAACGGAAAGCTGCAAACGTTTTTGGCGAGCCCTGGTATAAAGATGCTTCAACCGATTTTAGTTTCTCGCCAAGACTCGGCGTTGCATTTCCAATTACCGATAGAGGTGTTATTCACTTCTCTTATGGTCACTTCTTCCAGATTCCTAACTTCGATCTTTTGTACACAAATCCTGAATTCAAATTTGGGCCAGGCACTGGAAATCTTGGAGTTGCAGGTAATTCAAATCTGAAAGCTCAGCAGACTATAAGTGGTGAAGTTGGTGTGCAGCAAGCTTTTACCGATGATATCACAATTGATTTAACAGCATACTTTAGAGATATCAGAAACCTGGCAGGAACAAGAGCAGATGAAATAAGACTTCCCGGCGGCTCATCAAGCTACAGCCAGTATGTAAACAGTGACTTTGGATTTGTTAAAGGTCTTGTGTTAACTGTTACAAAACGTCTTTCAAATAACTGGTCTGCCACACTTGATTGGACATTTCAGTCAGCAAAAGGTAATGCATCAGATCCCGCAGCAACAAGGAATCAGATTGCCGGAGGTGCTCAGCCCGAAATTCAGTTAGTTAAGTTAAACTGGGATCAGACAAATACAGTAAATGTTACATTCAGTTATAGCTCACCTGATAATTGGGGATTCAGCTTTATCGGGCAATATGGAAGCGGCTTCCCGTACACTCCAACAACATCGCTTAACTTATCTACTTTATTAACAAACAGCGAGTTAAAACCAAATTCATTAAATGTAGATATGAGAGCTTATAAAGATTTTGTTTTAGGAGATTTCAGATTAAGCTTGTTTGCACGCGTTTACAATTTGTTTGATATAAGAAATCAGGTTAACGTTTATAACGATAGCGGTACAGCCGATTTTACAATTGATGAATTTTTAAGAAGAAACGATGATAACCCAGACAGACTTGTTAATTCACTTGATGAATATTACAGAAATCCAACATTCTACTCAGAGCCAAGAAGAGTAGAACTTGGAGCAACTCTTTTCTTTTAATAAATATGAGTTTAATTATTGGAAATAATAATATGAAAGTAAATGTTAAATATTTTTTAATCTTCACGCTTCTGTTAATCTTTTCTGCGTCGGAATTGTTTGCGCAATTAAGAATAACAGAACGCGGAACACCTAACTTTAGAAAAGTGGGAGTTCACAGAGGCAATCAGGTACGAACAGTTTTTTCTAACTACGGTGTGATTGCCCAACCCGGTAGTGAAGGACCAAGAGGAGCCTGGAAATACGACGCAAACGGATATGTTGGAGACGTTTCACCTCTTGTTGGTTTGAGGCTTCCGATCAGAGATTACAGAAGAGGCACCCTTCCAAAGGATGGAATACCAGATACTATTTATACAGTTATCATTACACCGGTAGATAGACCTGGTGGAGGGGAATCCGGAGGTGGTAAATCCTATACTTTTGAGCCAATCCCCGGGTTTGCAAATCCAACACTTGATGAAATTGGGAAAGGTGTTGCAATGAGTCACTTGCCGGAAACCTGGCCTCCCCAATGGCCTGATTATCCGGATTGGACTTACTCTGTGGATCTGGATGAAGATGGTGTCCCGGATCCAATCATCGTTGATGGGCAGGATAAAACTCCCTCTGTTGATTGGAACGGATTTTTTGGAAGAGGTCAGTTGAATGCTGATCAGGAAAGTTATTTCTGGATGGATGATAATAATGATGAAGAAAACTTCTTACAAAATGACTTTCTGCCTGATGCAAATGATCTTTCAAGAAGAGGTCACGCTTTACAGGTTTCTGTAAGAGGATTTCAGTGGTCAAACTTTCTTGCGCAGGATGTTGTGTTCTGGTTATATAATATAAAAAATGATGGCACTGAATCTTATGATCAGGCAGTATTTGGAACTCTTGTTGGTACTTATGTTGGAGTTGAAGCTCCTGAATACAATGATGACGCTTCATTCTTTAATGTAAGAGAATCAATTACATATACATGGGATTTTGGAAATTATATATCTCCGTCCGCAAATCCCAAATGGCTTCCGGATCCAACTCAGGTTGGTTACATTGCATATGCATTTCTCGAGTCACCGGGAAACGGATTTGATGGAATAGATAACGACGGAGATAATAAAGAAGTAAACAATGCTCCATACTTTACTGAGACAGATTTTCAAGGTCCTACGAGCAAACCGCCAGTAGCTGCCGGCGATAGGCTTGTCTTGATAAACAAAGATACTTTTGAAAGAACTTTGTTCACAATGCCAAATGACACCGTTACAGTTACATCAATGGGCGTAAAGTTCTTTCTAAGACCTGGCGTAACTCGCCTAGTTGAAGGTGATCTCAATCTTCAGACAACAAGTGTGAATAGAAACTCCAGGGATGGAATTGATAATGATCTTGATGGTATAATTGATGAAAACTATCAGGTTCATTACAGACAATTTAAAAGAACACCTCCGCCCGCTCAGGTTGTGCTGATAGATACATTGGCACCAGTTCAGTATATTGATTTTCGAAATGGCTACGGTATCACTTTGCCAAAAGATGCAATGATTGATGAAAGAAGAGATGATTTGATTGATAATGATGGCGACTGGGATCCTGAATTTGATGACGTTGGAGCAGATGGAAAACCTGGTACAAATGATTTTGGTGAAGGTGATGGAATTCCAACTCCGGGCGAACCAAATTTTGATGCAACAGATATTGATGAATCAGATCAGATTGGTTTAACAAGTTTCCAGTACTTTGTACCTGCAGGAAACATTACAATGAGTGATGATGCAAATATGTGGACCAGATTATTACCAGGTTATTTTGATGTACCATCTTCAATTGTAAACAACGTTGCAACAAGAGGTGAGGACGGTGATTTTATCTATGGATCGGGTTACTTCCCGCTTCTTGCAGGAAGAACCGAAAGATTTTCGCTTGCACTTGCTTTTGGTGCAGATTATAATGCGGTAATCAAAACAAAACAGATTGCCCAAACCATTTATGATGCGAACTACAATTTTCCAAGACCACCGGATAAACCAACCGTTACTGCAGTTGCAGAGAATGGCAAGGTAACGCTTTACTGGGATAGGGTAGCCGAGGAGTCTGTGGATCCAACATTAAGAGTTAAGGATTTTGAAGGATATAAAATTTATAAAGGTACGGATCCTGATTTAAGTGATGCGCTTTTAATTACTAATATGTTTGGTGAAAAAGTTTTCTACAAACCGGTTGCACAATATGATTTGATTAATGGTATTAAGGGTATTTTCCCATCATCGAGCGCTTTAGCAGAATTAGTAAGCGGTGCCTCATTTAATTTAGGTACTGACAACGGAATTCAGAATTTCTTTGTTGATACCGATGTGATTAACGGACGAACATATTATTATGCAGTTGTTGCTTATGACAGAGGCGATCCTTCAAAGGATATTTATCCATCCGAAAACACAAGATTTCTATCCAAAGATGCACTAGGACGAATCTCTACAGATTTTAACACTGTTGCAGTTATTCCAAATGCGCCGGTAGCCGGTTATGTACCGCCGCCATCGGGTGTTGCACTAACCCGTGTTAAGGGTGCAACAACCGTTAAACCATACTTTGAGGTTGTAGATCCTGTTAAAGTTATTGATCAAACCTATACTGTTATATTTAATGATTCATTAAGAATTAAAGGTACTGAAAGAACTCCTGTCAATATCTCAACTAATTATTCTGTTCAGGATGAAAGTGGGAACTTTATTGTAAAGAAAGAGCCATTTGATCCGAGAAATGGAGTAATTTTTAATGGTATTAGAGTATCGATTGACAGTAGTTATCAGAGAACTGACAGCTTGAAATTGAAGCCTGCTGGCTCAAATAGACAGGAAGGAAGTATTGCGAACGATTCTACCGGATGGAGCACTTACAGACAGAAAAATCTTAGATATGTTGCAGAGCAAGTAGTATTACCAACTATATCGGGCACAAGATTTCCACGAGATTATATGTTAGTATTTTCTGATGCTTATCAGGATAGCTCTAACAGGTTAACAGCCTTATTTGGAAATTCAGCTCCACCGGTTAAGATAGTTAACTTTAAGGCATACGATATAACTGATACTAAAAATCCAAAGCGTGTTCAATTCGGATTTAATGAAACCAGACCGTTTAGAAGAGATACATTATCTTTTGGTGATGTAATCATTCTTTCAAATCCAGAAGGCACAGAGTTTTCGTGGAGGATAAGCTTTGTTGGTCAGGATAGTTCCGAGATTGTACCTGCTGGTGGAGATACGCTGTTTTTAAGATTTATAAAACCTATCTCAGGAGATGATAAGTTTTCATTTACAACCAGCAAACCTAACTATGATGCAAACCTTGCTAAAGAACAGTTAGATCAGGTTAGAGCTGTACCAAATCCTTACGTTGTAACAAACTTATTTGAACAACCTTTGCCAACTACTGTAAGAGGCAGAGGTGAAAGGGTAATTAACTTTATAAACGTACCGCCCAAAGGTAAAATCAGTATTTATACTTCCAGCGGTAATTTGGTTAGAACTCTTGAACATGATGGTGATATCAACAATGGTTCTGTTACCTGGGATGTAAGAACCAAAGAAGGTTTGGATGTTGCTTACGGGGTTTATTTCTACGTAGTGGAAGTAGATGGCATAAGCGACAAAAAAATGGGCAAACTGGCAATAATTAAGTAAATGGATTACCATGGAATATTATGGAGTTTAATATGAAAAAGATATTTTTAATTGTTTTTGCTTTGGGAATTTCAATTTCAATTTTCCCTCAGACAAAGGTTGGTACAACAGTAGCAAACTTTCTCTCCATACCTGTTGGTCCTAGAGCAACCGGTATGGGCGGGGCTTTTTCTGCTGTTGCCAGCGATGCAACTACTTCTTACTGGAACCCCGCAGGGTTATCCAGATTAACAAGAAATGAATTTACTGCAAGCACAGCAGAGTGGCTTGTTGGTACACGACTCAATTGGGTAGGTTTAGCATTTAAGTTTGATGATGATAATGCCATCGGAATAAGTGTTAATCAATTAGATTATGGTGAGGAGCAAATAACAACTCCTCAATCACCCAATGGAACCGGTGAAAATTGGTCAGCATCAGACCTTGCAATAAGTTTATCTTACTCAAGAAATCTTACTGACAGATTTTCAATAGGTGGTACGGTCAAATACGTTACACAAAGAGTCTGGAATGAATCAGCAACAGCGTTTGCGCTGGATGTAGGATTATTGTTCTACACGCAGCTTGAAGGATTACGACTCGGTATGAATATTTCAAACTTTGGAACCGAAATGAAATTGGATGGAAAAGATTTGCTCCAGCCAATTGATATTGATCCGGCAAATGCTGGAAACAATCCCAATATTTCCGGTCAGCTTTTAACAGATTCCTGGCCATTGCCTCTTACATTTACAGTTGGTTTAGGATATGATGTTATCAACAATGAAGATTGGCGAATAACAACAGCAGTTGATGCTCTTATTCCAAATAACCAGACAACTTATGGTAATGTTGGTTTGGAAATTGTTTGGAGTAACTTAATTTCCATAAGAGGTGGTTATACCTCATTAGGTAAAGAAAATGCTCAGGAAGGATTGACCGGCGGTGTTGGAGTACAGTACGATTTTGGCGGCTTCTTTGCTAAGTTTGATTACAGCTATACTGACTTTGGAATTTTTGACCCAATTTCAAGATTCGCACTTTCAGTCGGACTTTAAGATTTAAACTATTATTAACAGTTAAAACCCGTCTTAGTTACGGGGTTTTTTTATTGCTTAAAGATTTTAACTGATTATAAAATCCCAGTGCTGCGTTGTTGCGCGGATTAAGATTTAAACTTTTTTCTACTGCTGTTATTGCTGCTGGTATGTCACCTTTCAGGTAATATGCACCGGATAGATTATAGTAAGTCTGATAATCAGCATCTTTATAACCTACGGCTTTCTGAAGGTACTGCAATGCCTCATCTATTCTCTTCTGTTTTAATCTTATTTGTCCGAGCCATTTATAAGAAAAATAATCCGGTTTAAGACTATGCAATTTTAATAAAAATTTTTCAGCATGTTCTAACTGATTGCCCATAACCATTTTAGTAACTATATCTTTATAGGGAATGTCGTAATAAGGTCTTTCGGCAATTACAGTTTCAATTTCCTTAATGCTCTTTTCAAACTGACCTCTGTAAAAATAATAATCCGATAAATTGGCGTGACCGGTTTCCCAGGGAATATCTTTGTTGATTACTTTTATAGCGATAGTATCAACCATATCCTTTGCTTTATAATTAAGCATTTTATAATTGGGTGTTCCTTTGGGTACAAATGGATATTGTCCGGTGAGTATTATTAACTGCATATTAGCCAAAGTCGAATCAAGTCTGGTAAATGGGAAGTTATCTTTAAGTGTTTTATCTGCTTCTTCATCAGATATGTTATTAACTTTTCCTTTTGGTAAATAGTTGTATCTCTTCATTACTTTAAAGAATTCATCACCAATTAATCTGTATCCTTCGATGTTGGGATGAAGATGGTCCACTGTTAAATTATATCCAACTATTTGATCAGGACTTTTTTGAATAAAAGCGGAATCAATATCCACAAAAGGTATATTATACTTTACGGCGAGCGATTTTATTAGATGATTTATTTTTTGCGGTGCTCTGAATCTTAAAGCATCAAGTTCTTTTGCATATAAAAACAATTCTTTTGCTTTTTCTTTGTTTCCATTTCTTAACTCAGTTTGGGCATTTTTAAATACTTCTTCTGCTGCAGGTAAATTATCAGTTTTAACCGATACAAAAGGTTTTAAATCCTTAGTGTTACAAGTAAGATTACCTATCACAACAGGCACACCGGCATCTTTGAACCACTTTAAAATATCATCCATATTACCTTCAAACTGAAAAATACCGGCTTCAAACAAATTAGAATCGAGTGTGATTAAAGATTCCCCGATCATTCTGCTCATTAAAGTTTCATTTCCTCCATCGGAGTCATCAGTGCTTATCTTTGAAAACAATCTGTAAAACCATGTAATTGTGTTTTGCAAAAACTGTACTGTTTTAAAATCACTTAACCACAAATAAGTGTTAACTAAATATCTGGAATTGATGAATCCAACAGAGGAAGCAACTCCAAGCGCACCGTAGTATTCATTATGCCCCGTATAAATAAGTATCAAATCAGGTTTTTCTTTAATGATACCGGGCACAAGATCTCTTATTGTGTATGTATTGATCGCAGAAATTCCACAGTTAATAGCTTCGATTGTATTTTCAGGATACAATAATTCCAGTTTTCTTTTTAAGTGACGTGGAAAAGAAGCGTTTGGAACATAAGGCCATCCTGCAACAGAACTCTCTCCCAGAACAAATATTCTGAATGCATTTGGCTGCTTTTGAATATCAAATCCATCGGGAAGTACTGAAGGCGCATGTTCGATATTATAAAAATATTTATAAGGAAGATCTGGGTTTAAATATTGCTTGTTTGGATGATACTGAGATATGGAAAGAAACTGTTTATAATCCAGACCATAATTAAACGCTCTTAAAACAACTTCCAAAAGAACTATGAATAAAATTGGTATTAAAACCAGAATTAAGTAAAACCATTTGGGCGGCTTCTTATTCTTGTTCTCAGTTTTTTTTATATCTGCTTGATTTGGCTTTAGATTTTTTTTCTTTTTGCTCATAATCCGTTTTGATTGTAAAATTTTATAGTACTAAACATAACTTTTTTTAAGATAGGTGAATTTAGTAAATTCAGCGCACTATTTTAATAAAAATAACAAAATCTTAAATGCATAAAGCGGTTTATATATTACTTTTTATCTCCGTTCTAGTTAATAACATTAGTCCTCAAACTTTTACCAGAAATTACGTTGCAAAAGTTGGGAATATGGAGATTTCTGATTCGGAATTTCTTCAGCGGTATGAATTTACACCTACTTTTAACAGACAATTAAGAAAAACTACCGAGTCACAAAAAATCGAATTTCTATTTACTCTGATAGCTGAAAAACTTTGGGCACTCGAAGCAATCGATCGCAAACTTGACACTACACAAGTGATAAAGTTTACCGAAAAAGCATTCGAGAAAATGTTCGTGAGAGATAAGTTATTTAGAGATGAAGTCCAAAATAAAATAGTAATTACAGAACAGGACTTGCTTTCTGGTCTGGCGAAGAAAAGCACAAAATTGTACGTTAATTTTTTATTCTCAGAGGATTTTGAAGAGATAAACTCACTCTACAATCTGATGAATGCAGGAATTCCATTTGATTCAATACTCGCTGAAAGCCCTGAAAAGGATGAGCAAACTAAACCCATAGAAATTGTGTTTGGACAGATGGAGGAAACAGTTGAAGACATACTTTATGGATTAAAAGTTGGTGAATATACAAAACCAATTCTTACTCCCGATGGCTGGTATATTTTTAAACTTGCCAACAGATCTGAGCAAATGTTAATAAGCCAGAATGAAAAAGAAGATGAATTAAAGAACATAAAAAAAACAATCGAAGCACGCAGATTAATTGTTAGACAGAGTGAATTTTATGAGGATTTCTTTAAGGATAAAAAAGTTGATGTAGATCCTGAAATATTTGAAAATATTTCCCAATCACTCTCCGCAGCGTTTACACTTAAAAAAAACCTTTTAAAGATTGATGATAATGAATTAATCAATTTTGAACCTGAAGATCTTCTGAAAATTGAAAAAGATTTTGGAAGTGAAAAATTATCAAGACCATTTTTAAAGTTTGAGGAAAATCCAATCTCAACAAAAGAATATCTTAGAACATTAGTATTTGATGGATACAATTCAAAAGAGTATAAAATTAATATTATACGTGCTTCATTGGATGAAAGGGTGAGGAAGGATATTGAAAAAGAATTACTTTACAGAGAAGGTGTGAAACGTGGTTTTAATAATTTACCGGATATTAGAAGCGAGATTGAAATATGGAGGAGTAATTATTTATTTCAATTACTAAAAGATAAGTTTAGAGATTCTGTGAATGTAACAGAGGAAGAAGTTTATGAATATTATCAGAGGTTAAATAAACCACAATCCTATCCAATGCTTGTGAACATTATTGAAATATTAACCGACAGCCTTGAAAATGTTGAAAAGATATTTAGTGAAATCAACAGAGGAATTGACTTTAAATTAATAGCTCAAAAGTATAATAAAAGAGAATGGACGAAAAAAAGTAACGGAGAGTACGGTCTGTTTGCAATATCCCAATTTGGTGAGATTGGTAAAATTGCTTCTACGATGAATGTCGGTGATGTTTATGGTCCTTTAAAGTTAAGTGAAGGGTATTCAATATTTAAATTAATTGATAAGCAGGAAGAAAAAATTATTCCACCCAAACCGTTTGAAAGATTTAAAGAGCAGTACACAAAGGATTTAACTTTTCAAAAGTTGTATAAAAAAATGACAGACTTCACTTATCAGCTTTCTGTTAAATATGGGATAACACTGAATCTTGACAGACTTGAAGAAATTAAAGTAACATCACTGCCAAGTTTTGCAATAAGATATTTGGGTTTTGGCGGTAAAGTAACAGCCGTCCCGATTCTTGCCCCAAATGTTGATTGGGCAGAACAGTGGATTAAAAATCAACAACAGCCTCAGGTGATTCCGTAATGTACATTCTGGGCATATCAGCATTTTATCACGACAGTGCAGCTTGTCTTGTAAAAGACGGCGAAATACTATCAGCAGCACAGGAAGAGCGCTTTACAAGAAAGAAACACGATCACAACTTTCCGCAAAAAGCAATTGAATTTTGTTTGGCAGATGCCGGAATAAAAGCAGAGCAGCTTGATCTTGTTGCATTTTATGATAAACCATTCCTAAAGTTTGAGCGATTGCTTGAAACATATCTGACTTACGCTCCAATTGGAATAAAATCATTCATCAAGGCAATGCCTTTGTGGATAAAGGAAAAGCTGTGGATGAAGGAGATGATAAAAGATAAACTTGGCTATACTGGTAAAGTTATATTCCCCGAGCATCACGAATCTCACGCAGCATCTGCATTTTATCCATCACCATATAACAAAGCCGCTATTCTAACAATGGATGGAGTAGGTGAGTGGACAACAACAAGCTACGGCGTTGGAGATGGAAATGATATTCAGCTTCTTGCAGATATAAAATTTCCGCATTCGTTAGGATTGCTTTACTCCGCAATAACTTATTACACAGGATTCAAGGTAAACTCCGGCGAGTACAAAGTAATGGGGCTGGCTCCATACGGCGAACCAAAATACAAGCAGCTTATCTATGATCATCTTATTGATGTAAAAGATGACGGCTCTTTCCGTATGAATATGGATTACTTTAATTACTGCCAGGGACTTACAATGACAAATGAAAAGTTCAATAAGCTTTTCGGAGGACCGCCAAGAGTACCGGAAACAAATCTTACTCAAAAAGAAATGGATATTGCAAGATCACTTCAGGAAGTAACAGAAGAAGTTGTACTAAAGCTCGGTAATCACGTTTACAAAGAAACTGGATTAAAAAATCTTTGCTTAGCAGGAGGAGTTGCACTAAACTGTGTAGCGAACGGAAGATTACTTCGCGAAGGTCCGTTTGAAAATATCTGGATACAGCCGGCAGCGGGTGATGCAGGCGGAGCACTTGGCGCTGCGCTGATTGGATGGTATAAATATCACAACCAACCAAGAACTGCGGATGGTAAAACAGATTCGCAAAAAGGATCTTATCTCGGTCCAAAGTTTACTGAAGAAGAAATAAAATCATTTATTCAGTCATTTAATCTTTCAGCAAAAAGATATGATGATGATCAGTTGATTGAAAATGTAGCAGAGCTCATCAACTCAGAAAAAGTAATCGGCTGGTTTGATGGTAAGATGGAATTTGGTCCACGTGCGTTGGGTTCACGAACAATAATTGGAGATGCACGCTCCCCAAAGATGCAGGCAACAATGAACATCAAAATAAAATTCAGGGAAGGATTCAGACCATTTGCTCCATCTGTGCTGTATGAAAAAGTAAGCGATTATTTTGAGATTGAAAAAGAAAGTCCATATATGCTTCTTACTGCTGATGTAAAAAAAGAACGCAGAATCCCAATGACAGATGAGCAACAGAAAAAATGGGGAATAGATAAACTGAATGTTGTTCGTTCGGATATTCCTGCAATTACTCACGTTGATTACTCAGCAAGATTGCAGACTGTACATAAAGAAACTAATCCACGTTATCATAAACTTATTTCAAAGTTTGAAGAGAAAACGGGATGTGCTGTAATTATAAACACTTCGTTCAATGTAAGGGGTGAACCAATTGTCTGCACACCAAAAGATGCCTATAAATGTTTTATGAGAACGAATATGGATTATCTTGTGCTTGGTAATTATATTTTAAGCAAAGAAGAACAAAAACCGCTTGAAAATGACAGCGATTGGAAAAAAGAATTTGTACTGGATTGATTTATTGTTAATAAAAACCTCGAAGGTTTGCGAGTATTTTACAAATACAAATAAATCAATCGAGAAGTTAAATAAAGAAACCTTCGAGGTTTCAACTATTGAAAAACTCTAAAATAATTAAAATGTTAAAAGAAGAATTAAAACATATCGATAACTCAGATGCAGCAGTAAAGAAAACAGGTATTACAGTTGGGGTAGTACTGATTCTGATCTCGTTGCTTTTGTGGTATCTGGGAAAAACATCGTTTATTTATTTTTCAATGGCAGGCGGATTATTTGTTATACTTGCATTTGTTGCAATCCCTGTATTGCGTCCATTCCATAAACTATGGATGATGCTTGCATTGGTAATGGGATTTGTAATGTCCCGTGTAATACTAACAATTTTGTTTTATCTTGCACTAACGCCAATAGGATTGATTGCAAAAGTTGTAGGTAAAAAGTTTATGCCGTTAGGATTTGATAAAAGTGCATCAACATACTGGGAGAAGAGAGAAAATCCGGTTAAACAGCAAATAGATTATGAAAGACAATTTTAAATAAGCGGACGGGGCAATTCGCCAAACGCGAACTGTCCCCACAGAATTTGGTAGGGGAGAGGCTTGCCTCTCCCGCATATAAATTATAATGAAAGAAAAAATATGAGCAAATTATCAATACTATCAGAGTTATGGGAATTTCTGAAGGTGAGAAAAAAATGGTGGCTTTTGCCTATCATATTATTTTTAGTATTACTTGGCGGACTTATTATTCTTACTCAGGGCTCCGCACTTGCACCATTTATTTACGCAATATTCTAAATCCCTCTCCATTGGAGAGGGTTTGGGAGAGGCTTAATGAAAACCAAACTAGTTGTAAAAAAGAAAAAGAAACGCATTCCTGTTCCTCAAAAACCACCAAAGGTTGAAAAGAATCCCAAGGCCTACGATAGGGATGAAGAAAAGAAAAAGATAAAGAAAACAATTCAAGAAAACCTTCCTGAATAAAAACTCAAACCTTACAGCACTAAAGTAATTTCTATTTAGACATTTCTTATTCTGAGGCATAACTTTTTATAAAAAATTATGTAAAACCTAAAAATAATTTGGAATATTATTTGTATCACCTTATATTCGAAACCAAAATTTATAATATTCCTAAATAATTAAGGTCAGAATGTTAGACGAAACAGATCTCCAGATCCTGCGCACCCTCCAAAAAAAGGGGAGAACAAAAAGGAATGAACTAGCTGATGAAGTTAAATTATCCGTACCATCCGTGAGTGAAAGATTAAACAAGCTTGAAGAAAAACAAATCATCGATGGGTATTATGCAAAACTTAATCGTAAAGCATTTGGATATGATATCACCGCTTTCATTCTGGTAATGATGGATTCATCAAAGCATTATAAAAACCTTATAACCAAAGTTGATAAAATGCCTGAGATCCTTGAATGCCACGCCGTTCTTGGTGAGGGCTCGCATCTTCTTAAAGCAGTTGTAAAAAACACCGAGGCACTCGAAAAAGTACTTTCCGAAATTCAATCCTGGCAGGGTGTAACGGGTACCAAAACAACCTATGTTCTTTCTACAGTAAAAGAAACTTTTGAGATAAATATTTAATAAATAATAACTAACAAAAAGGGAACTATATGGCTAAATCTTCTAATGGAGCAATTGAAAAGGTGCTCAAGTTTGTTAAAGAAAAAGGTATCAAGTTTATTGATCTAAAATTTATGGACTTTCCCGGGCAGTGGCAGCATTTTACTGTTCCGGTTTCTCAATTGGATGCAGGATCTTTCGAAGATGGATTCGGATTTGACGGTTCATCAATTCGCGGATGGAAATCAATAAACGAAAGCGATATGCTTATCATTCCTGATGCCGAAACAATGTTTGTTGATCCTTTTATTGAAGCACCAACATTAAGTTTAATTTGCGATGTTTATGAACCAGCCACTAAAGAAAAATATTCACGCTGTCCAAGAAATATTGCTCAGAAAGCAGAAGCTTATTTAATCTCAACAGGAATTGCTGATACAGTTTACTTTGGACCCGAAGCAGAGTTTTTTGTTTTTGACGATGTAAGATTTGATTCACAGCCTAACGGTAGCTTTTATATTGTTGATTCAGTTGAGGGAAGATGGAACAGTGGAAGAGAAGAGAATCCAAACCTTGGTTACAAGCCAAGATATAAAGAAGGATATTTCCCCGTTCCACCAACAGATGCTTTAATGGATTTAAGAAATGAAATGGTAACTAATCTTATTAATTGTGGAATTGATGTTGAAGCACAGCACCACGAAGTTGCAAGCGGCGGACAGTGTGAAATTGATTTACGTTTTGCTCCGTTAGTAAAAGCAGCTGATCAATTACTTATGTTTAAGTACATCGTAAAGAATACTGCAAAGAAGAATAATAAAACAGTTACTTATATGCCTAAACCAATATTTGGTGATAACGGTAGCGGCATGCACGTTCATACTTCTTTATGGAAAAAAGGCAAACCACTTTTTGCAGGATCCGGGTATGCGGGATTAAGTGAGATGGCGTTGTACTTTATCGGCGGATTATTAAAGCACGCACCAAGTTTACTTGCATTTACTAATCCAACAACAAATTCGTATAAAAGATTAGTCCCCGGTTTTGAAGCTCCTGTTAATTTAGCATACTCGCAAAGGAACAGAAGTGCTTCAATCAGAATCCCTATGTATTCAACTTTACCAAAAGCTAAACGTGTAGAGTTCAGATGTCCTGATGCTTCCGGAAATCCTTATCTCGGATTTGCTGCGATGTTAATGGCAGGATTAGATGGAGTGATTAACAGAATTGATCCCGGTGAACCACTTGATAAAGATATTTACGATATGGAACCGGAAGAATTGAAGAATGTACCTTCTACTCCGGGCAGTTTGCAGGAAGCATTAAAAGCTTTAGAGAATGATCATGATTATCTTTTAAAGGGTGATGTGTTTACTGAGGATGTAATTGAAACCTGGATAAAATATAAGATGGATAAAGAAGTTAAGCCAATGGCACTTCAACCACATCCATTTGAGTTTGGTTTGTATTACGATGTTTAGTTTTTAATCTCCGTGACTCTGTGTCTCTGTGGTGAAAAAATTAACCACAGAGGCACGGAGACACAGAGTAAAGTAAGCGCTATGCTGCTTTCCAAGTTTTCCAAATTTCCGGTTTATAACCAATAGTAACTAATTTTTCATTTCGTACTATTGGAGTTTTAAGCAGCAATGGATCTGACAACAACTCTTCTTCAATATCATAAACCATAAACTGCATTCCACGATCTTTAAATCTTTTACTTTCTTTATCAATCAGATCTTCAAGAGAAATTACTCTTGTAATATTATCTAGCTCACCTTTCGCTACCCCTTTTTCAGTTAAATCTCTAAAGTGAAATGGGATTCTTCTTTCTTTAAAATATCGCTCAGCTTTCTGGGTTTCTTTGCACTTTTTTGTGCCGATAATCTGGATGTTCATAATAAAATCAATGTTAATTAATTGCACCTTAAATATAAAAAAATGATGCCGAGAAAAGGTTATCGGTTTCCAATTACCAGCTTTAATTTTTAAATTGCATTTAGTTATTCACCAATTTGGAAATGTGAAATGAGAAAAAATATTCTTTCTTCTTTGATATTATTAAGTGCAATTTTAATAGCTCAACTTGCATCTGCACAAACTTATTATGGGATAAATCCCGACACAGTTAAAGCTCAGAAATATGATATGGGCAAAATGTGGACGTTTGAAAATCTACCTCTCAATTATCTTGAAGAAAATTATGGATTCAAACCATCAGAACAACTAATGGAGAAATTTCAGAAAAGTGCTCTAAAATTTGGAGGAGGCTGCTCAGCTTCTTTTGTTTCGGAAGATGGATTAATTATGACTAATCACCATTGTGTCAGAGGTATTTTGTCAACTGTGCAAAAAGGTGATGAAAATATTTTAAGAGATGGTTTTTTTGCTAAATCATTAAATGATGAGAGGACAGTACCGAATCTTAAAGTTGAACAACTGATTTTTATTAAAGACTTAACTGATGAGATTCAATCCGAAATGAATAAAGGGGACACGGATGCTGAAAAAATCGAATTAAAGAATAAAAAAATAGATGAACTCATATCAAAATATTCTGACGAAAACAAAGAATTATCCTTCAGAGTTATTTCACTTTATAATGGAGGAAAATATTCATTGTATGGATATAAAATTTATAGCGACATACGATTAGTTTTTGTCCCTGAATTATTTGTAGCAAAGCTTGGTGGTGATCCGGATAATTTTACATACCCGCGTTATGGTTTGGACTGTGCCTTTCTGCGCGCATATGAAAACGGTAAACCGGTAAAAACTGATTTTTATTTTTCCTGGAATATGGATGGTGTGGTGGAAGATCAGCCGGTGTTTGTGGTTGGAAATCCCGGTAGAACTAATAGAATAAATACTATGGCACAAATTGAGTACGCACGCGATGTTCAGTATCCTATGGTAGTTGGAATGTATAAAGAGATGTACAAGATTTATGAAGAACTTGTTAACAAAACCAATGCAGAGGATTATAAATTGATTGCAAGATTGTACTCTATTGGTAATGGCTTAAAAGTATTTGAAGGCACTTACAAAGGTTTGCTTGATCCATTCCTGATTGCACGTAAAAAAGATTTTGAGGAAAATTTCAGAAATGCTGTTTATGCCGATTCTGAATTAAAGAAAAAATATGGAAACATCTGGAATGAGCTTGTTGAATCCAGACAGCAGGCAAGAAAAGATGCCAATCGAATTTATGCATATACAATTAGCAACTTCTATTCTCCGGAATATTTAAAGATTGCAAAAAATCTTGTTACGTATGCTGAGCAGGTAAAGAATAACGAAATCTCAAGAGAGAAATTTGATTCATTATCAAGTCAGCTTTTTCCTAAAGACTTTGATAGCGAGCTTCAGGAAAAATTGCTGGTTGTGCAATTAAATATTATTAAAAATAATTTGCCTGCAGATGATAAAATCGTAAAAAAACTAATTAGTGATAATTCAACTTTAAATGCTGCGAAAGAATTATTATCAAGATCTGAACTTACAAGTAAAGAAAAAATTTCAAAGCTGATTGAAAAGGGAAGTGATAGTATCTTCAATTCTGATGATCCGTTTATTTTTTATGTTATGAATACGCAGAATGAATTAAAAGCTATGCTGGATGCAAGTAAAATGAGAAATGAAAGAGAAGAAATTCTTAATCAAATGCTTGGTGAAGCTCTTTATCAGGTTTATGGTGATGCAATTCCACCTGATGCAACCGGCACTTTACGATTTGCTGATGGAATCGTAAAAGGATATGATTATAACGGAACCCGTGCACCGATTAAAACAACATTTTACGGAGCCCTGGATCGTTATTATTCTTTTGATAAAAAGTTTCCGTTCAGTCTTCCAAAATATTTTGAAAATTTACCGGAAGAGTTTGATCTCTCAACTCCACTTAATTTTATTAGCACTAATGATATAATTGGCGGTAACTCCGGTAGTGCAGTGCTGAATGTTAATGCAGAAGTTGTCGGTCTTGCATTTGATGGAAACATCGAAAGTCTTCCTGCAAATTTTATTTACACAACAGAAGCTAACAGAACCGTTTCAGTCAGTGCGCTCGGAATGATGGAAGCCATTCGTGATCTTTACAAAGCAACTCGCTTAAGTGATGAATTAGCTAACGGAAAAATTAAGTAGATGAACTGGATTATTCTTTTTGTTGCAGGCTTGTTTGAGGTTGCCTGGGCAATCGGAATTAAATATGCTGATGGTTTCTCAAAGTTTTGGCCATCTGTTTTTACAATCGTTTGTATGATTATAAGTATGAGCTTGCTGGCATATGTCGTTAAGCATATTCCGGTTGGAACAGCGTATGCCGTTTGGACAGGTATTGGTGCAGTCGGAACTGCTGTTCTTGGAATGATATTATTTCAGGAGTCGAAAGATTTAATCAGGATATTATTTATTTTCTTAATTGTTGTTGGAATAGTTGGACTTAAATTATTTTCGGGAGAAACAACTTAATAATCAGCCTTTATAACTTTTCCGATTTTAGCAAGTTCATTAAAAAGTTGTTCTGTCAGAATGATGTTCTGCTCTATCTTTACTCCTGATTGATTTAATCCTTTTGCAAGCCACGTGTTGCAAGTGTTAAAGATTGAATAACTATTGAGCGCTTTATAAAAAACAATTTTTCCCCCTGCTTGTGTACTTAAGATTTGTACATTCCCACTTTCATCAAGATTGAAGCTTTGATTAATGTAATTGCAAATGTCTCTGAACTGTTGATCGCTCACAATTAACTCAATTACTATCTGGGATAAGTCAAAATATTCTTCTTTGCTGATACCAATTCCTTCAACCCTTAAAGTGCTTGGTGTTGCGTGAAATAAAGCCTTGTATGCTAGTCCTGAATCAAAACCGGAAATTTGATAAAATTCTTCATCTCCCCAGCCGATATCAATAAGTTCATAGTCTTTAAATGAATCAAACTCTTTGAATAATTCTTTATTTAATTCCCTTGTGCTTAATACAATCGCAGTGTGCCATCTCTGTTTAATAAAATAAATTCTGTGCTCATCAGTAAACTTATCTGCAAAATCTTCTGACACTGAAAGATGTGGTGAAGTATTGAGGAAAAAGAATATTAAAGGAAAAATTATTATGTTGTAATTGTTCATCTTAAATAATCTTAAAAAGAGGAGCCAACCTTGAAAAACAAATTTAATTTCTTACCGATATTAATCTTTTTTGTGCTATCATTCATTATACTTTCTTATTCCTTCTCATTTTCTCAGCAAAAAAATGGTAAATACACAATTGTAATTCATGGTGGCGCAGGTTACTTCTCCCCGGATACTCCGGACAGCATTAAGCAGCTATATTTTAAATCACTTTCAGAGGCATTACAAATTGGAAAAGATATTCTAAGCAGCGGAGGCTCCGGATTAGATGCTGTTGAGAAAGTGATTAATTATATGGAGAATAATATTTTGTTTAATTCCGGAAGAGGTGCAGTTTTTACTTCGGAAGGCAAACATGAACTCGATGCTTCTATTATGTGTGGTAAAGATTTAAAGAGCGGTGCTGTTGCGGGTGTTACGATAATTAAAAATCCAATATCACTTGCACGTCTTGTTATGGAAAAAACCGAGCATATTCTTTTTGCAGGAAGAGGTGCAGAGGAGCTGGGAATACAACTCGGTGTTGATGTTGTCCCTAATTCATATTTTCATGATTCAGTTACATATCAAAAATGGTTAAGATCAAACTTAAAAGAGCAAAAAGGAGAAACAGTTGGTTGTGTTGTTCTGGATCAATATGGAAATATTTATGCGGGAACATCAACCGGTGGCAGGCAAAACAAAATGCCGGGAAGAGTTGGTGATTCTCCTTTAATTAATGCCGGCACTTACGCTAATAACAAAACTTGCGGAGTTTCTGCAACAGGTTGGGGTGAACTTTTTATAACTAATACAGTGGCATTTAATATTTCTGCTTTGATGGAATATAAAAATTACACTCTGAAGGAAGCGTGTGAGGAAATGATATTTAATAGACTTCCCAAAGGAAGCGGCGGAATTATTGCCCTGGATAAAGATGGCAATTATGAATTACTATTTAATACCCCAAGTATGATGCGAGGTATTGCTAATTCAGAGGGCGTTTTCGAAACAGCAATTTGGTAAAATTATTTAATAACAGGAGCATTTATGAGACCTGCAAAAGGGGATTATAATGAGTACTATCAGAAATATATTGATCTTGTTGAAAGTGATGATATATTGAAAGAAATGTATCAAACAAGTTTATTGGTCAGTAACACGCTCAATATGTTTCCGCAAAGCAAGGGAGATTTTCGTTATGCCGATGGTAAATGGACGTTGAAAGAAGTTATCGGACACATGATGGATACAGACAGAATCTTTGCCTATCGTGCATTAGCAATCGCAAGGGGCGAAAAGCAGCCGCTTCCATCTTTTGATCAGGATCAATATGTTTTAATGGGTAGATTTAATGATAGACCGTTGTTTGATCTTTCTTATGAATATAGATTAGCAAGAGAAAACAACCTTCAAATGTTCAGAGGTTTTGATAATTCAGTTTTACAAAATCGTGGAATTGCAAGTGGATATGAAGTAACTGTACTCGCTTTAATGTTTATGATTGTGGGACATCAGAAACATCACGTAAACATATTGAAGGAAAGATATCTTTAATTAAAGAAATTTTATGATTTCTTTAATTATTCGTTCCGTTGCGCCGATATTTTCATGTGTATAGCTGAAAGATATTTTGCCTGCGGAGTTTCTAAAATTTTCATCTGAAAATATTTTACGCAAATTTCTGTAAGCTTCTTTTTTATCTTTAACTAAAATTCCTCCGCCAAGCTTTAATAGTTTTTGAGCTTCCTGTGAATTTTCAATTTTCGGTCCAAACATCACCGGAATACCATAAACAGCCGCTTCCAAAACATTATGTATATTTTGTTTGAATCCTCCGCCAACATAAGCCGCATGTGCGTAAGTGTAAAGCGTAAGTAATATTCCTATAGAATCAATAATTATAACACGCTCATCTTTGTAATTATTCAGATGTGAGAATCTGATTGTTTTTAGCTTCCCTGCAAACTCATGCTCGATTTTTTCCAGATGTAAGATTGTTGGTTCGTGTGGTGCGATAATAAGCATTACACTTTTATCAAGTTCACTTAGCTTAAGAAACGCAGAAAGCAATACTTCTTCATCCTGTTCCCAGGTACTGCCTGCAACAAAAACCTTTTTATTTGCAACAAGGTCTTCTCTTATTAATTTTTTTCCCCGTGCATCAATGCTGCGCTGATAGACACGATCAAATCTTGTATCACCCACAGCAGAAACTTTTTCCTTAGTAATTCCAAATGAAATAAATTCTTTAGCATCTTTTTCCGAAACTGTCAGGATTCGTGTAAATTTTTCAAAAAGATTTTTATGGAATGATTTGAGGAAAGGATATTTGCGGGGTGATGTGCTTCTTAATGTGGCATCTACCAGAAAAATCGGGATGCTGTATTTATTAAGCGTATCTATGATATTAGGCCAAATATCATAACGCATAATTACTGCAATAGATGGTCTTACGATCTTTAAAAACTTTTCTGCATTGTATTTTGTATCAAATGGAATATAAGCTATTAAATCTGCGTATGGATATTTCTTTGAATTTTCATAACCGGAAGGGGAGAAGAAAGTAATTAAAATGTTTACATCAGCTTCTTCCCTTAATTTCTCGATTATTGGTTTTGCCTGTTCAAACTCACCGAGTGAAGATGAGTGAAACCATACAAGCTGTTTCCTTTTATCCAGAGCAGTGGAACTTAAAATCAGATTTTCATAAACTCTTTTTCTTCCACTGATACCGTTTCTTATTTTTCTGTTGAATAATCCGGCAATTCGCAGTGCAACGTATAAAGCAGGAATTATCAGATAATTGTAAACTATATTCCAGATTATATTCATTAACTTTTTAACGATACTTTTACTTTTTCAAAAACTAATTCGGGTGAAATTTCTCTCATACACTTAAAATGTTTTTTAGGGCAACTGCTTCTTCCAATATGTGAACACGGACGGCAAGTTAATGATTTGTTTTCTAACATTAAATCATTGCAGTTGTATGGTGTAAACCCGAATTCTTTTACTGTTGAGCCAAAAATTGCAACAACTTTTGTATCGGTTGATGAAGCAACGTGCATTAAACCCGAATCGTTGCAAATTATTGCTTTGCACATTTTCATATTTGCCGCTGTTTGCAGTAAATCATCATCATTGGCAAGATTGATTGAATCAGGAATTTCGTTTGATATTTCTTCACATAATTGCTTATCAATCCTTCCGCCAAACAATACTACTTTCCATCCTGTTTCTGTAAGCTTTTTACCGAGCTCAATAAAATATTCTTTAGGCCATTGTTTGGTAAAATGACGTGCACCCGGACAGAACCCAATTAAATTACCATGTCTGTTAAGTTTTTCATCCGGTTTGTTTTGCGTAAATAAATCAATTCCATCATTATCCAGATTAAGATTCTCAATAACCTGTGCATATCTAACAGGTATCTGCTGAGCATTTTTTAACAAATTTATTTTGAGATTAACCAGTAAAAATTTCTTAATTGTCTTTTTATCAAAACTAACAGACAAGACATTTAATGAACTTTTAATTTTTTTTGATCTGAAATTACTTTGCAAATCAATAATCAATTCATGGTTATTTTTTTTAATATCAGCTAATACTTTTTTATTTGATTCCTTCTCACGACTGTACCGGTAAAGAGTATTTATATATGGATTATTGATTAGAGCATCAGAATATTCCTGCCGAAGCAAAAAATCTATTTGCAACTTTGGAAACTGATTTTTTAAGGAACGGATAAACGGAGTTGTAAGAAGAATATCGCCAAGCGAACTTAGACGAATAATAAGAATTTTATTGAGCTTTGATAAATCTTCTGAATTCAAAGTAAATCTTTAATATTTTATCTGACAAATTTATGATTTAGCTGAGTTATATCCATAAATCAGTTTGAAGTTTTTGTGTATCTGCCTAATTTTACGACGAGAAAATAATTTAGGAAAGAATATGACAACATTGCCTCCTCCAAAAGTTAAAAAAGCTCCTGCAGATTCAATTGAATCCAAAGTTTACTCATTGATTGAGAACTACAAAGAATATATTCCTATTACTAATGACAGAAACAGATTTGCATATTGTATGGTTAAATATCTGAACGGTGAAGGCGATGCACCCATTATTACGCTTAAAACTGCAAAGATTAATGTAAAAGGAATTTCAATTCCTGATCTGGCTAAAAAACTGGATGAAGAATTAGTTAAAATTAAGTAATCCAAATATTAACAAACCCGGTCCCTCAAAAGAACCGGGTTCGTAATTTATAAAATAACTAACACACCCCTTCTTTTCCCCTCTCAAGATGGGAGAAGAAAAAGAATCATAAATTTTTACTTCACTTCAATCGGATCATAATCCTGCATAAACTTTTCTACAAGCAAAACATCTTCTTCGCTGCCAATAAAAATCGGTGTTCTTTGATGAAGAGTTTCCGGCTTGATGTCAAGAATCCTTTGCTTGCCATTACTAGCTCTGCCTCCAGCCTGCTCAACAATAAATGCCATCGGATTGCATTCGTACATCAATCTTAATTTACCATTAGGACTTCTTGAATCTGCGGGATACATATAAATTCCACCGTACAAAAGATTTCGATGAATATCAGAAACCATCGAACCAATATAACGTGAAGTGTATGGTCGTCCTGTTGCCTTGTCTTCTTCCTGCAGCCATTTAATATATTTCTTTAATCCGGGATGCCAGTAAAGATAGTTCCCTTCGTTAATGCTGTATATTTTTCCCTTTTTAGGTGTTCTGATATTTTTATGTGAAAGGATGAACTCACCAAATGAAGGATCAAGAGTGAAACCGTGCACACCATTACCTGCCGTGTAAACAAAGATAGTGCTCGATCCGTAGATAATATAACCGGCAGCAACTTGTTTAAATCCGGGCTGCAAACAATCCTGCATAGTACCGGGTCCTCCATCGGGAGAAACTCTTCTGTAAATTGAAAAGATTGTTCCGATGCTGACATTTGCATCAATGTTTGAAGATCCATCAAGCGGATCGAAAAGAAGTACGTACTTGCCAATGTAAAACTCAGGTGGAATGTGAATGATATCTTCTTCTTCTTCGCTTGCCATCACACATAAATGTCCACCGTGATCCATTGCTTTGATCATCATATCATTTGCAAAAATATCAAGCTTCTTTACATTTTCTCCGTGCACATTCTGATCACCCGTAAAACCAAGTATATCAACTAAACCTGCTTTATTAACTTCAAGCGAAATGACTTTAGCGGCGAGCGACAAATCGTGCAAAAGGTCAGATAGTTCACCGGTTGCGTCAGGATATTTTCTTTCTTCTTCGTAGATATGGCGGGCTAGGGTGTTAAATTTTACTTTTTCCATTTGTGCTCTCCCTATTTAGATTATTTTAGTTGGATTTACTTAATTCCTGATCTTTATACTGAAGCTGATAAAGTTTATAGTAAATACCTTTTTTAGCAAGTAACTCCTGATGATTACCAATTTCTCTTATTTCACCTTTGTGCAGAACAATTATTTTGTCTGCATTCTGAATTGTTGAAAGTCTGTGTGCAATAACAATAGCAGTTCTTCCAACAAGAAGTTTTTCTATTGCAGATTGAATTAACTGTTCTGTCTCTGTATCAATACTTGAAGTTGCTTCATCCAAAATTAAAATTTTAGGATCATAAGCTAAAGCACGGGCAAAAGAAATCAATTGCTTTTGTCCAACGCTTAAAGTTGCTCCTCTTTCTTTAACTTCTTCCTGATATTTGTTTGGAAGATTGGAAATGAACTTATCTGCACCAACAGTTTTTGCAGCACTGATAATTTTTTCCATCCCAATTTCTTCATTATCCATATTTATGTTGGACTCGATTGTTCCGGAAAATAAGTAAACATCCTGCAATACAATCGAGATATATTTTCTCAAATCTCTTTTATCAACATTACGTATATCAATTCCATCCAGTAAAATTGAGCCTCTGTTGATATCATAAAATCTGGTTAGAATATTAATTAAAGTAGATTTTCCCGCCCCTGTATGCCCAACAATTGCTACAGTTTCTCCAGGATTAATGTTGAAATTAATATTCTTTAAAACATAGTTCTCATCATCATAAGCAAACCAGACATCTTTAAATTGAATATCTCCTTTTACGCCATTAAGTTTTACCGGATTATCAGGATTTTGAATAAAAGTTTTGTTATCCAGCAGTTTAAAAATTCTTTCTGAAGAAGCCATTGAAGTCTGCAGAATGTTATACTTTTCAGAAAGATCACGAATGGGACGGAAAAACATTTCTGTGAACTGAATGAAGGCAAACATATCACCAAGCTTTACCGTACCCTGAATTACTTCTCCGCCGCCATACCATATAATTAAAGCAATGGCAATGGAGGAAAGAAGTTCAACGCCCGGAAAGAAAATTGCGTAGTAGAAAATGGATTTTATATTCGCATCGCGATGATCTGCATTAATTTCAGAAAACTTTTTTTGCTCATCTTTCTCTTTCCTGAATATCTGAACAACACTCATTCCCGTTACGTGTTCCTGCATATAAGAATTTAATCTTGCAAGATGGAATCGTACATCACGGTAAGTTTCTCTTACTTTTTTTCTGAAAAGGAAAGTTCCGTAAAAAAGCACAGGCAAAACAGAAAGTGTAACCAGCGAAAGAGGAATATCCATTGAAAACATAAATACAAGTATCCAGATGATGATAAACACATCACTGAAAACCATTACAATTCCGGATGAGAAAAGTTCGCTTAAGGATTCAACATCGTTAGTAGTTCTTGTTACAATTCTGCCAATAGGTGTGCGGTCGAAAAATTTTAATGCAAGCTTTTGAGTATGCTCAAATATTTGTGTCCGAATATCATAGAGTGTTCTTTGTCCAAGATACTGAGTGTAATAAGTTAAGAAATACTGAATCACTGCCTGAAGTATTAACGATCCGAAAAGTAAAAGAGCAATTAATCGCAATCCACTGAAGTTTGAATTTAAAATGTAATCATCAATGGCAATTTTAGTAAGGTAAGGACGCAGCGGACCAAGTGCAGCAACAAAAATATTTAATAGTATTGCAATGATGACATACTTTTTGTACGGCTTAATATAAACCAAAAGCCGTTTCATCAGTTTTGAATCGTATGCTTTACCCAGTATTTCGTCGTCTTGTTTTTGCTCTGCCATTAATTCAGTTCTTCAAGTTCTTTTTCGAGTAATTGTTTATAGTGTAAATCCGCATACAATCCGCTTAATGCAACCAGTTCATCGTGTGTGCCTTTCTCAGCTATCATTCCATTATCAAGAACTATAATCATATCTGCATCTTTAACAGTAGAGATTCTGTGGCTGATAATAATGCTTGTTCTGTCTTTCATAAAAAGTTTTAAGTTTTTAAGAATTTCTTCTTCGGTGTGTGTGTCAACAGCAGAGAAAGAATCATCAAGTATTAAAATCTTTGGATCTGTTGCTAAAGCACGTGCCAAAGACGCTCTTTGTTTTTGTCCGCCTGAAAATGTTATTCCTCTTTCACCAACAATTGTTTCATATCCATTCGGAAATGATTGAACATCTTTGTCAAAGTTTGCAATGCGGCTAACTTCCTTAACTCTGTCTTTATCTATTTCTCTTAATCCATAAGAAATATTACCATAAACCGAGTCAGAGAATAAAAAAGATTCCTGTTGCACAATTGCAATGTTAGTTCTTAAAACATCAAGTGGAATTTCTTTAACATTTCTTCCATCAATCTTTATTTCTCCGTTGGTCACATCATATAAACGGGGAATAAGATTAATTAGAGTTGTTTTACCTGAACCGGTATGTCCTATTATGGCAAGCGTAGAACCTATCGGAATTTTGAGATCAATTTTCTTTAACACTTCCGGAAGGTTTTCAGAATATCTGAAACTTACATTCTTAAATTCAATTTCACCCTGCAGTTCTTTTATTGAAAAATCAGTTATGTTTGAATCATCAATTTCATAAGGTTCAGCAAAAATTTTATTTAATCGTTTCATACTTGCTTCTGCTTGCTGGATTATATTCATAACCCAACCAAATGCAATAACAGGCCAGATTAGAATTGATAAGTAAGCAACAAAAGCTGCAATTTCACCTAAACTCATTTCACCGCTGATAACTTTTCCACCGCCAACCCAGATAACAACTATGATAGAAATTCCTGTTATGATTGTAAGTATCGGCATAATAACTGCCTGAATACGGACAAGATTCATATTCTTTTTTAAGAACTCTTTGCTTAACTCACGCCAACGTCTTATCTCGTTAGTTTCCCTTACGTATGATTTAATAACTCTTATCCCTGAAAAGTTTTCTTGTGCGCGTGTAGTTAACTGTGAAAAGTTTTCCTGAATCTTAGTATATCTCTCGTGGATTAGTTTGCCAACTCTGTAAACTCCGAATGATAGAATTGGCAGAGGAAGTAATGAGTAGATGGTCAATGAAAAATTCATTGAAAGCATAATCACAACAACAATTATTAATCTTATTGAAGTATCAATTGAATACATAACTGCCGGACCAATAAAAGATCTTACAGCATTAATATCATTAGTTGCGTGAGACATAATATTTCCGGTGGAAGTATTCTGGAAATATTTGAGTGGAAGTTTTTGAATGTGCGACCAGAAGTCATTTCTAAGATCGTATTCAATTTCTCTTGATACAACTATTATTGTTTGTCTGATCAGATATCTGAATATGCCGGCAACCAAAGATGTTCCAACTATAAATCCTGCGTATTTAAGTAAAACAGCCGAAGTAGTACTTTGCTGTAATTCGTTGATAGCATCTTTAAGTAAGATGGGAACATACACGGTCATTGAATTAGAAATGAGAATGAAAACAATTCCCCAAAGCAATTTGGTTTTATATTTTAAAAAGTATCTTTTAAGAGTTAAGAGATTACGCATTAATACTTATTGTGAAGAATTTACTAATTGTAAGATAATTTATTTTATGCTCAATGACAGTGCGAATATAAAAAACCCGAAGTTGCTTCGGGGTGATAAAAGTCATTCTATTTAGTCATTACGAACCTGGCTGCCGTCAGGCAAGTCTTTTTTCGGAATCTTTAAATACTAGAGATGCTGAAACATGCCTGTCTGCAGAAAGGCAGGTTCAGCATGACTTTAATCAATAATATTAAAACCTGTGTATTTATGCAGCACTTTGGGAACAATAACTTTTCCTTCCGGAGTTTGATAATTCTCCAGCAATGAAACCATCAATCGGCTTGTTGCTAAACCGCTGCCGTTAAGTGTATGAACGAGTTCCGGTTTTTTGGTCTGCTCATTCCTAAAACGAATGCTTGCTCTGCGTGCCTGAAAGTCTTCAAAGTTGCTGCATGATGAAGCTTCGAGCCATTTGTTTTCTGCCGGAGACCAGGTTTCAATATCATAACATTTTGCAGCTGAAAAACTTAAATCGCCAGTGCATAACATTAGAATTCTGTAAGGAATATTTAATGCCTGCAAAATATCCTCGGCATCTTTTACAAGTAATTCAAGTTCATCATAAGAAGTTTCAGGCTTTACAAATTTTACCATTTCAACTTTGTTGAATTGATGAACGCGTAAAAATCCTTTTGATTCTTTTCCGTAAGACCCTGCTTCTCTTCTAAAACAAGCTGAGTAACCAACATATTTTATCGGAAGATCTTTTTCGTTCAGTATTTCATCACGATGAATATTTGTAATCGGCACTTCTGCAGTTGGAATTGGATATAATCCATCTTTTTCGATGTTGTACATATCTTCTTCCATTTTGGGAAGTTGTCCTGTTCCGCGCATTGATTCTTTGTTTACAAGAAACGGCGGAAAAATTTCTGAGTAGTTATGATTCTGTAAATGATAATCAAGCATAAAATTAATAAGCGAACGTTCTAAGGTTGCGCCTTTGCCTTTATAAACAGGAAATCCCGAGCCGCTTATTTTTGCACCGCGTTCAAAATCGAGTATGTTAAGTTTCTTGCCAATTTCAACGTGATCCATTGGCTTAAATTCGTTTTCAAATTTAAAACCTTCCGGAAGCCAGCGTCGTACTTCAACATTGTCTTCTGCTGATTTACCAACTGGTACAGAGGCGTGAGGAAGATTTGGAATGAATCTTAATATTGCATCTATCTCTTCTTCAATGTTTCTTAGCTTGTTATCGTATTCTGCAATTTCATCACCAACACGCTTCATCTCTGCGATAATTTCTGTTGCATCCTGTCCGGATTTTTTCATCTGTCCAACTTGCTGAGAAACTGTATTACGTTTTGATTTTAATTCATCAGCGTGAGCAATTATTTCTCTTCTCTTTTTATCAAGCTCGAGAAGTTCATCAACACGATTCTTCTCATTCTTGTTTGCAATCCCTTGTTTTACTTTTTCCGGATTTTCACGAATAAATTTTACATCTAACATTTTACATTTCCTTTAGAACAATGGCACACAGATGAAACAGATTGTACTGATCAGCGCAGATCTGTTTAATCAGCGTCATCAGTGAGCTATTTGTATTTATTTAACTACGATGTTATAGATTTTGTTTTTAACAAATATTTCTTTCACAATGGTTTTGCCATCAGTAAACCTGGTTACTTTTTCATCAGCAAAAACTATTGGTTTAACAGCATCCTGTTCGCTATTCATCGCAACAGCAACAGTAGCTCTTAGTTTACCATTAATTTGAACAGCAATGTTAACCGTATCTTCAATCAGGGCTTCTTTATCAATTGTAAAAGTAACTGGATTTTCGAAAATAGATTTATCATTTCCAATAATCTGCCAGCACTCTTCACCAAGATGCGGTGCAACTGGTGCAAGCATTGAGGCAAATCTTAAAAGCACATAACTCTGTATTTCGTTGCTGCAGGAATCCAAAACTTTTAACTCATTAATTAGTTCCATCAAAGAAGCAATTGCAGTATTAAACCTGAAATGTTCGATCTCTTCATTAAACTTGTTTAAAGTTTGATTTACTTTTCTGTAAACTTTCTTTTCGTTATTACTAAGAGAAGTAAGTTCATACTTATCTTTAGCAGGGCTTTCTTTACTTACATTCTTAAATTGATTAAATAAATCATATACTCGTGACACAAATCGCTCAACTCCGCTTATTCCTTTATCACTCCAATCGCCACCCTGATCATAAGGACCCATAAACATTAAGTACATTCTGAAAACATCTGTTCCGTACTTACTTGTAAACTCATCGGGATTAACAACATTACCGCGGGACTTAGACATCTTTGCGCCATCTTTTGTTATAACTCCCTGATGTACAAGTTTTGCAAATGGTTCATCGCTGTTGACCAACCCGATATCACGCAAAAATTTGTGAAAGAATCTTGCATAGAGAAGATGCATAACAGAATGCTCTTTACCTCCAACATACATATCAACCGGAGTCCAATTATTTGCAAGCTCTTGGTTAAATGGTGCTGAAGAAATTTTGGGATCAAGAAAACGCAAATAATACCAGGACGAATCAACAAATGTATCCATTGTATCAGGGTCGCGTTTAGCATCTGCACCGCACTTTGGGCATTTTACATTTATGTACTTTTCATTTCGTGCTAATGGAGATTCACCACCTAATTTAAAATCAACATCGTAAGGAAGTTCAATTGGTAATTCACTTTCATCAACAGGAACTTCACCGCAAACCGGACAATGAATTATCGGAATTGGTGTTCCCCAATAGCGCTGACGGGAAATTAACCAATCACGCAAACGATAATTTATTTTTCCTTTGCCAAAATTATTTTCTTCAAGAAATTTTATTACCTGCTTTATTCCTTCGTCAGATCGAACGCCATTGAACTTACCGGAATTGATCATAGTCCCAACTTCTGTAAAAGCAGATTTCAATCCATCATTTTCATTTGTTCCATCCTGCAAAATTACTTTTCGGATTGGCAGATTAAACTTAGTTGCAAATTCAAAATCTCTTTCATCGTGCGCGGGAACAGCCATAACACAACCTGTTCCGTATGTAATTAGCGCGTAATCCGCAATCCAAACAGGAATCCTTTCTCCATTTACCGGATTGATAGCATACGCTCCTGTCGGAACTCCGGTTTTTTCTTTTACAGTTGATGTTCGCTCAATTTCTGTTAATACTTTTGTGGATTCACGATAAGCATCAACACCAGCTTTAAATTCTGGTTTTGTAATCTTATCTACAAGCGGATGCTCGGGTGCGATTACAACATAAGTAACACCAAATAAAGTATCGGGACGAGTTGTAAATACTTTTATTTCATCATTATCGTTATCAACAACTTTAAAGGTAACTTCAGCACCTTCGCTTTTACCAATCCAGTTTTTTTGTTTTAAGATTGTTTCCTCGGGCCAATCAATTTTATTGTGTCCGTCAAGAAGTTCTTCAGCATAATCAGTAATCTTAAAAAACCACTGATAAAGATTCCTCTGAATAACAGTGGTTCCGCAGCGTTCGCAGCAGCCATCAACAACCTGCTCGTTTGCAAGAACAGTTTGATCTTTTGGACACCAGTTTACAGGTGCATTTTTTCTGTAAGCTAAACCGCGTTTGTACATCTGAAGAAAAATCCATTGATTCCATTTGTAATACTCGGGGGCGCAAGTCATTAACTCAGCATCCCAATCATACATACAACCCATTTTCTTAAGCTGCATGCGGATATCTTCAATATTTTTTAATGTGCTATCCTGCGGATGAATCCCGGTTTTAATTGCATAACCTTCAGCGGGCAAACCGAAAGCATCGTAGCCGATCGGTTCGAAAACATTGTATCCTTGTAGTTTTTTAAAACGAGCCCAGCTGTCTGTTGGTCCGTAATTATACCAATGTCCGATATGAAGTTTTGCGCCCGAAGGATAAATAAACATTACAAGTGTGTAGAGTTTTTTTTCTGTTTTAGTAAGATCGGTTTTATATGTCTTGTTTTCTTCCCAAAACTTTTGCCATTTGGATTCTATTTCTGTAAAAGGATAACGCATTTTTCTATTATAATTATTTAAAATTGATGGCAAATTTAGACAAAAGGGAAGGGATTTCAAATTGAGTTATTTAATTACATATTGATAAATAGCACCGGGTTTTAGTTTACAGTTTTTTTCCTGCTTAATAAATTTGAGTTAAATTTGATATGCAAATTCAGAAGTAAAAGGAACAAACATGGAAAAATCACAGATAAAAGAATTTTTAAAACAGGTTCAACTATTCAGAGAATTAAATGACTCACAGCTTGATATAGTTTGCGATAAAGTGAGATTGGAAAATTATCCGGCTAAAAGTTTTTTGTTTAGTGAAAACAATATCCGTAAAAATCTTTTTTTGATTTATAACGGTGAAGTAGAGCTGTTCAAACGAACGCCTTACGGTGTAGAGAAAAGATTATCAATCTTCAGCAAATATGATTTTCTGGGTGAAGGTGCATTGATGGATGATTCGCCCCACTCCACTTCTGCAAGAGCAACAAAAGATTCTAAAATATTTATTCTTGATCGCGATAACTTCAAGAAATTAATGAATGAACAAAACGAAACTGCACTTGCAATTCTTTCAAGCATAGGTAAAGTAATTTCGAGAAGAATGAGTGCTGCAAATACGCGCGTAATAAATATTGCAGCTCAATATCAATCCGGCAGAACAAGAAGCGAACACGATTTACTTGGCGACAGGGAAGTGCCGCACGAATATTATTACGGGGTACAAACTTTACGTGCGTTAGAAAATTTTAACATAAGCGGAGTTACTTTAAATTTTTATCCGGTGCTGATAGAAGCTCTTGCAATGGTTAAAAAAGCTGCCGCACAGGCAAACTATGATCTTGGACTTTTATCAAAACCAATCAGAGATGCAATTGTTCAGGCTTGTGATGAAATAATTAATGGAAAATTACATTCACATTTTGTTGTTGATATGATTCAGGGTGGGGCAGGAACTTCTACAAATATGAATGCAAATGAAGTAATTGCAAACCGTGCTCTAGAAATTTTGGGACATGAAAAAGGTGAATACAAATACTGTCATCCAAATAATCACGTTAACTTATCGCAATCCACAAATGATGCATATCCTACCGCAGTTAAAATTGCTTTGATCAACTCAAAACAAAAATTGGTGGAAGTTCTTCAGGAATTAATCCAATCTTTCAGAAACAAAGCAAAGGAATTTTCTCACATCATTAAGATGGGAAGAACACAACTGCAGGATGCTGTGCCAATGACTTTGGGGCAGGAGTTTGAAGCTTATGCTGTGATGCTGAATGAGGAAGTACAGAGACTTGAGCAAAATGCAAAATTGTTTTTGGAAGTAAATATGGGTGCAACCGCGATCGGTACAGGAATAAACTCTCATCCTGATTACTCGGCAAAAGTTGTTGAACATTTACGGGAAGTTACCGGATTAAACATTGTGCTTGCAGAAAATCTAGTTGAAGCAACACAAGACACAGGTGCATTCATTATGTTTTCATCTGCAGTAAAAAGACTGGCTGTTAAACTTTCAAAAATCAGTAATGATCTGAGACTACTTTCATCCGGACCAAGAACAGGAATTCATGAAATAAATCTGCCTCCAATGCAGCCCGGCTCATCAATAATGCCCGGTAAAGTAAATCCTGTTATTCCGGAAGTTGTTAATCAAATAGCATTTAAAGTTATTGGAAATGATCTGGTTGTAACGCTCGCTGCAGAAGGCGGACAGCTTGAGCTTAATGTCTTTGAACCTGTTATAGTGCAGAGTTTGTTTGAATCAATTGAAATGTTAAAAAATGGTATGATGACTCTTAAAGTAAGATGTATTGATGGAATAACTGCAAATGAAAAAAGATGTCGGGAACTTGTAGAAAATAGTATCGGATTGGTTACAGCACTTAATCCTGTGCTTGGTTATGAAACTTCCACGCAACTTGCAAAAGAAGCGTTGGAAAAAAATCGCGGTGTTTACGAGTTGGTACTTGAGAAAAAACTTCTTTCTAAAGAACAGCTTGATGATATATTGAAACCCGAGAATATGATCAGACCGAGATAAAGTAATTAAGTCATTGCGATCCCGATCTTGCCTGTCGGCAGGCAGGCTTGTCGGGAGAAGCAATCTATAATTTATATTGAGATTGCTTCGCTCGAAGACCTATCTACCTACCGGCAGGCTTAGACTAATCTTTGTGACAATAGTAATTAAATATTGCTCGTCTTTTATAATAACTTTTGTTTTTGCATACATTATTTAGCCATTTCATTCAATTTCTCTTTGCTTTCACTTAAGTTTGAGATATCAAAAATAAAATTTGTGGAATTATGGAATCAGTTTTTGATCAGTACTTTTATCCCGACTCAATTTGCATCTTAGGTGCATCTTCCAAACCTAAAAGCCTTGGCTATGAATTAACAAAATCAGTAAAGCAATATGGATACACTGGCGATCTTGCACTTGTAAATCCCAAAGCAGATGAAATTCTTGGTTACAAGTGTTATCCTACTATCAGCTCGATTGATTTCAGAATTGATCTCGCGATTGTGATGGTTCCAAAACAATTTGTTGAAGAAACTATTAAAGAATTAATCGCTAAAAAAACTCAGGCAATAATTTTAATCACAGCAGGATTTAAAGAAACAGGAGAAACCGGTGCCGAAGCAGAAAAAAGAATTCTGCAGATTATTCGTAATTCCAATGCGCGTCTTGTTGGACCAAATTGTATGGGGATTATAAATACTATCCCTTCAGTAAAAATGAATGCTACGTTTGTTGCTGAAGAACCAAGAACAGGCACGATGGCTTTCTGCTCACAAAGCGGAGCAATCGGTGCCGCAGTGTTAAACTCATTGCGAGAAACTGATATTCGGTTTGGACAGTTTATTAGTGTTGGCAACAAAGCAGATGTTAATGAAAATGATTTATTAGAATATTGGCAGGATTGCAAAGATGTAAATGTTATCACGTACTATTTAGAAAGTTTTGTTGATGGCGAAAAGTTTATAAAATATTTTATTGATGATAGAATCACTAAACCTGTAATTGTTCTTAAGGGCGGAAGAACGTCAAGCGGGATAAAAGCCGCTTCATCACATACTGGGGCACTTGGAAGCAGCGATAAAGTTGTTGATGCTATTTTAAATCAATTCGGAATTATTCGTGCTGATGATCTAAATGATATGTTTAACACTGCAAAAGGATTTGAAGATTTTCCAACCCCAAAAGGAAATCGAGTTGTAGTTGTTACAAATGCAGGTGGACCAGCGATTTTAACAGTTGATACACTTGAGAAAAATAATCTGGCACTTGCTGATTTAACAGAAGAAACAAAACTAAAACTTAAAGATATTGTTCATCCCGAAGGAAGTGTAAATAATCCTGTTGATCTTTTACCAGGTGGAACAGCCGAACAATTTAAAGCCGTTAATGAAATTATTGTTCAGGATAAAAATGTTGATGCAGTAATTTCTGTTTTTGTTGAACCAATAATGGTAAAAGCACTTCCTGTTATTGAGGGAATCAATGAAATTAAAAGTGATAAGCCGATCTTCCAGGTTGTTATGCCTCTTCCGGAATTCTGGCAGGAATACAGAACTGAGTCGAAAACAAAAAGAGCTCTTTTCAGAAAGCCTGAGGACCCGGCAGTAGTTATAAAAAATTTACTTCAGTTTAAGAATAAAAAACATAATCAGAATAGAATAAATGCTGCCGGGCAGAATTTAAATCTAAATCTTAAAGAACAATCCGGAAAATTTCTATCACCATCACTTGTAACTGAATTATGTGAGCATTACAAGCTTCCAATTATCGATCAGGAGATTTTAACTTATGATCAATTGAATAAAAAACATTTTCATTATCCTGTTGTTCTTAAAGCAGTTGGAGAAAAAATAATTCATAAGTCGGATTTGAAAGGAGTAGTGCTTGATATCAAATCTAAAGATGAATTAATTAAATCTGCTGAAGAAATGATTTGGAATTTTAGTTCGCAAAATATTCAGCTTGACTCATTTCTTGTTCAACCAAACTTAGTATCAAAGTTTGAATTGCTGCTTGGTGCATTCAGAGATACCAGTTTTGGTCCGATGGTTATGTTTGGCTCAGGTGGAAAGTATGTTGAATATCTGGATGATACAGTAATGCGTTCTGCTTATTTAACCGAGGATGATATAGATGAAATGATCAACTCAACAAAAATTGGGAAAATTATTCAGGGAGTAAGAGGTGAAAAATCGGTTGATCTTGTAAAAATAAAATCAGCGATTAAAAATCTTGCTCAGATGATGGTTAATCACAGAGAGATAACAGAAGTTGATCTTAACCCATTACTAGTAACTTCAGATAATAAAATTTTTGCTGTTGATGTGAGAATTAAATGTTAATGATTTATAACAAACTCAATTCCTTTAAAGAATTAGGTTTGTGAGAATTTAAACTCTCGTATTTTCAAAATATCATTCCTAAATTAAACTATGAACAGAAAAAATTTTTTAAAGTCAGTTACCATTGCATCTTTGGGTACAGGCATATTTAATTCAACTGTATTATCCAAAACAATTCTAAAAGATGAACCTCCCGTTATAAAACCTAACAGACTTAAAAAAGGTGATAGAATTGCTCTTGTTACTCCGGGAAGTTATATATCTGAAAAAGAACTGCAGTATTCCATAAAAAATCTTGATGAACTTGGATTTGAAGTTACTTTCTCCCAAAGATTGATGCTGCAGAATGGATACTTTTCCGGTACAGAAAAAGAGCGGGCAGAAGATTTAATAGAAATGTTTGAGAGAAATGATGTTGATGGAATAATGTGTGCCCGAGGTGGATATGGCTGTGCAAGAATTCTTCCTTTACTCGATTATGATGTCATCAGAAATAATCCAAAAGTTTTGATTGGTTACAGCGATGTTACTGCGCTGCTGTATGGTATATTTCAAAAAGCCGGACTCGTCAGTTTCCACGGTCCGGTTTCAATTTCTACTTTTAATGAATTTTCTGTGAATAATTTTAACAGAGTTTTATTAAATCCCGAGCCCAATGCAAAATTTCTGAATGCGAATAGCAATGATGATAAAAATATTTATGGAGTAACTTCGATAGTAAGTGGAAAAGGGAAAGGAAGATTTGTAGGTGGAAATCTTTCCATAATGGTTTCTTTAATCGGTACCCAATTCGATGTTGATTACTCAGGAAAGATAGTTTTTATCGAGGAGATTGGAGAAGAACCTTATAGAATTGATAGAATGCTTACTCAGCTTTTGCAGGCAGGAAAGTTTGATAATGCCGCAGGAGTGATGATGGGTATTTTTGATGATTGCGAACCAAAGGAAAAAAATCCTGCTTACAGTAAATCTTTTAGTTTGATGGAAGTATTACAGGACAGATTTAGTAGATTAAAGTGTCCGGTCGTTTATGGTATGTCGTTTGGTCATATTAAAAATAAGTTTACCATTCCTTTTGGAATTTTAGCCGAACTTGATGCAGATAATCATACATTTACATTGTTTGAAAAGGCAGTTAAATAATTATTAAAACAATTAACCACAGAGAACACAAAGTAAATATCTTTAAAATCTTTGTAACCAAACTTTGAAAGCTTTGTGATAAAAAAGAGGGAAAAATGAAGAAAATATTTTATACCCTAACAGTATTTGTTGTTTTACAGTTTACAGGTTGTATTGTATTTAATAATGTATCTTATGAAGTTACAGTTAATGAAGATGGAACCGGAAAAGCTTTATTAACTATTGAAGATATCAATACAGATGCAACCTCCGAAGAAGCAATCCTGGAGGATGTAAAAAATGTTTTAGAGTATGGATTAAAAAGCAATGAATGGCTGGAGGGAATGAAAGCTGAAGGCAAAAAAGTAGTTTCAAGAAATGTTGTTGTAGAAAAAGGAAAGTTAAATGCGATTATCAGTTTTGAGTTTGATGATTTAAGCAAAGTAGAAGGAATGCAATTTGAAGATCCTTACTATTATCTTACTATTCCACCGGAAGACAGTATAATATCTACAAATGGTCAGATCAGTAAAACAGCAGAGTATCAGAGAATTATATGGGATAAATCCATAAAGACACTGAAGTTTAAAATGTTTAGTGATAATACGAACAGAGAAGGACTGAAATCTCTGGCTCCTTATTATCTTAAGGAAAACTAATGTTTGCAGAAATTGTTTTCCCTTTGCCATTCAGGAAAGCATTTACTTATTCCATTCCCAAAGACTTACAGGAAGTTGCCAAAGTCGGAGTGCGTGCAGTTGCTCCATTTGGAAAACGAACTCTGACCGGGTTTATAATAAATCTGTCTGAAACTACCCAGTTAAAAAAAAATGAAATTAAACCAATCAATGATATACTGGATGATAAACCCATCTTTACAACCAGGATTCTGAAATTTTATCAGTGGCTTGCAGATTATTATCTCTGTTCATTGGGTGAAGCGCTTAAACTTCTTGTGCCACACGGAACAGAAGTTGAAACCAAAAGAAAAATTGTTGTTGATAAAAATTTTGTAGCCGAGTTGTTAAAAAATGAAAAGAAGAAAGATTCGTTAAAGTTTAAAATTCTTAACGAGCTTGTTAAGTTCGATGAAATCAGTTTGTCTGCACTTCAAAAAATCGTAAAGAAGAAAAATATTTATTCACAGTTACGTGTTCTTCATAATCAAGGTGCTCTAACCATTGTTGATGAGGTTGAAGGTGCAAAGGTAAAGCCCAAAAAAGTTAAATTTGTAAAACTCTCAAAACAGCTTGCTGAAATTTATGCAAGCTTTCCGGAGCTTGATAGAAAATCCCCAAAGCAGGTTAAGATGCTATTACAGTTGATTGAAGCAAAAGGCATAGCTTTGCCTGTTGCAGAACTATTGCATAAAACTGAGTCATCACAATCATCTTTAAACGGACTTGAGCAAAAAGGATTTGTAAAAATTTTTGAAAAAGAAGTTGACAGAAGATTTAAAGAACACTATGAAGAAAAGCATAAGGAGTTAACACTTACTGAACAGCAAAAAAATGTTGTTGAAGAAATTTTACTTGCTTACAAGAAAAATGAGTTTCAGACTTTTCTGCTGCATGGAGTAACAGGAAGCGGCAAAACTCAGGTTTATATCGAGCTTGCGAAGGAGGTGTTAAAGAAAAGTAAATCTGTTTTGATTCTTGTTCCTGAAATTTCTTTAACACCACAAATCACATCAAGATTTTTTAACAATTTTGGTGATACTGTAACTGTAATACACAGCCGGATGTCTGCGGGTGAAAGGTTTGATAGCTGGCGAAGAGTAGCTAACGGAAAGTCGAAAGTAGTTATTGGTGCAAGATCTGCGTTATTTGCTCCATTGCAGAATATCGGACTGATAGTTGTTGATGAAGAACACGATTCCAGTTATAAGCAAACAGATCAAATACCAAAATATAATGCACGTGATTCTGCAGTGATGCTGGGAAATATTTTTTCCTGTCCGGTAATACTTGGTTCTGCAACTCCCTCTGTTGAAAGTATGTTTAATGCTCAGACCGGTAAATATAAATTGTTATCGCTTACTCAAAGAATTGATGATGCTAAACTTCCACGAATAACTTTTGTAAACATAGCGCACGAAAAAAATAAGTCTAAAACAGAAACTGTTTTTTCCAAAACTCTGATTGATAAAATTGAATCCCGGCTTAATAAAAAAGAAGGAATAATCATTCTTCAAAACAGAAGAGGGTTTTCTACACAAATCTTTTGTAATGATTGCGGCGAAGTTGAGATGTGTGAAAACTGTTCTGTTCCGATGGTTTATCATATCAATCAAAATAAAATACAATGCCACTATTGCGGATTGATAAAACCTGTTCCAGGGGCCTGTACACATTGCGGTTCAATTAATATTAAATATTTCGGAACAGGCACTGAGCGTGTTGAAGATGAATTACAATTTTATTTTCCTAATGCAAAAATTGAGAGAATTGACTCGGACTCGATTACTGAGAAAGCTTATTTAAGTAATTTGCTCTTAAGATTCAGCAAAGGTGAAATAGATATTCTGGTGGGGACACAAATGGTTTCCAAAGGACTGGACTTTCCGCGGGTTACTTTAGTTGGTGTAATTTCTGCGGAAACAACTTTGTGGCTTCCGGATTTTCGTGCAGATGAAAGAACGTTTCAGCTGCTTACTCAGGTATCCGGCAGAGCAGGAAGAAGTAAAGTTGAGGGTGAAGTAATAATTCAAACTTATAATGAAAAACATTTTGTACTGAGGAAAGTTTTGGAAAACGATTACATGGGATTTTACCAGAAGGAATTAGAAGATAGAAAACAAATGGGCTATCCGCCATTCAGCCGCATCGCTTTGATTGAAACAAAAGACACATCAATGGAAAAAGCAAAAGGTGCTGCAAGCGATTTTTATAAAGAGTTAATCCGTTATAAAAATTTTCTTAAGATTTCTGATGTTACCACCGCTCAAATATTCAAGCTAATGAATAATTATCGTTACCACATTCTGATAAAAAGCTTTAAGGAGAAAGATCCCGGCGGAGCGATTTTAAGAAAAGCTATTCTTGAATCTTACACTGAGTTTAATAAAAAATCCCGTTACCGGGATGTGAAATTGTTTTACGATATTGATCCGCAAAGCATAATGTAAGAAGCTATCTGATAAGTCCACAATAAAAATTGTCATTCCCACGAAAGTGGGAATCCATTTTGTTTTGAATAATTTGGATTCCCGTTTTCACGGGAATGACAAGGGGAAAATTCTATCTAATCATTCCTCCAAAGAAAGGAGATACATTACTTAACCCAAATATTATAAACATAAATATTAACCAGACTGCGAGAGAAGTTATAACATATTTTTTAACATCATCAGATTTAAACATTTTTGCAAAAGCAATTCCCACAACCACATAATACCAGATAGAAAAAACATCCAGCCTGCTTAACAGAAAACCAGGTAAAGTTTTAACATCCATTCCAGTTAATGCAGCAGGATTAACGCCTGTAACCATTTTACCCATTATCAATGCAAGTATGATAATTACAATTCCTCCCACAACACTTATATAAAGAGGTAATCCCATCGAGCTCATAGCCTGCGAATAACCACCGTTTCCTTTAAGTGCAAATTTTGCAATTAAAAAAGCCAATGTGGTGATTACAAAAAACCAGAGAAGCGTCATTACTACAATTCCAATTGTAGGAAAAACATATATGAACATAGGATTACTCATCATTTCCGATGTGCGATCTAATTGTTCATCCGCCTGCTCACGGGTCATCTGTCCGCTTTCTACCATTTTATCAAACTGTTCCTGCATAGCTTTTTTCTGTTGCTGCTGCATCTCAAGTTTAATTTCCGGATTAGACATATAAACAAACGTTGTAACTATTGCAACAATCATCAGAGCCAAAACAGGCAGTAGCCAGTCTGTTACCTTAACGTTTACTAAAACAAGTTTCGAAAAGAGATTCGATGGTTCAGACAGTACACCCACAATTTTATCTGTATGTGTAAGTTCCTCCATTTCGCTTTGCGGCTGGTCGGTTTGAATTGTTTCTTCAGTGCTCATTGCTTCTCCTGATTATTTTTGAAATGACACTATTGAAAACTATTTATGAATCAATCAAAAGGCAATAAGAAGAAATATTATAGTTTAGTTATAATAATTTTAATATAGCCGAGTTATGAACTTGATTAACGTTAATTGTAAGACTATATTTAGACCAAAAAAAGGCTAACAAATGAGATTAAGTGAATCAGTAAAATCAATCAGTTATCTAAAAGCTAACGCTGCAAACCTAATTAATGAAATCAATAAAGAACAAAAGACTTTTGTAATTACCCAAAATGGTGAAGCAAAAGTAATTGTACAGGATATAAAAGTCTTTGAAAAAAACCAGGAAACTTTAGCAATGCTAAAACTACTTGCTATGACACGTGAAAAAAGCAAAAATGCTAAAGGAATAAAAGAAACGTTTACAGAAATTCGTGCTGAATTAAATACTGATTTATGATATGAGGTATAAAGTAGTTATTGATCCCCAAGCGAAAATGGATCTAAAAGAAATATTTAGTTTCGTTGCTTCAAACGATGGTAAACAAATTGCTAACAAACTTATAGATAGTTTGGAATCTGCTCTATATAAGCTTGAAAAATATCCAAAGCGTGGTCATATTCCACCTGAATTGCTTGATACAGGAATAAAAAGTTATTTGGAAATCCATTATAAGCCTTACCGAATCATCTACGAAATAAAAAACAACTTAGTTTATATTCATTCTATTCTTGATGGCAGAAGAAATATACAGGAAATATTGCAGCGACGAATTTTGAGATAGAATTTCCAATAGCTATTTTTATTCAATGTTGTAACTCAATATAAAACTAATTAATGTTTGTAAAATATATAAAGTCTTAAAAGACTCACTAAAATTAAAATAGAAACCGCTACCAGGTTGATTGAGTAAGCGCTGATATTAGTAAAATCTGCTAATTGAACTTTAAATGCGAATACAGCTAATAATATGATTATAACTATTGAGTTAACAATATACTGTGTTCCTTTAAAAAACAATTGTGTTTCTCTTTCATCGGCCTTTATTTTCTTTACTCTCATAATGATTGGAAGAAATGCTATCGGAACGATTGCAACCATTCCTTTTGGTCCAAAAATTAAAATGGAAATTAAAGCGATAACCCCAAAGCCGAGTTCATACCAAAATCTAAAAACCATTTCTATTCCTCCTCTAAAAAAAATATTTCTTCAACTTTTTTATTAAAAACTTTTGCAATCTTTAAAGCTAGTGGCAAACTTGGATCATACTTTTCTCTTTCAATTGCATTAATAGTTTGTCTTGATACATCAACAAGTTTTGCCAGATCATCTTGCGAATATCTTTTCTCTGCTCTTAATATGTGGAGTATGTTTTTCATTTGTACTTCCTATTGACAAAGATTACACCCAACTCATAAGCAATAATTCCGATCCCGGCAAGATATATTAACAAGTAATTAAGCTGAGTTGGGAAAAAATTTATAAATACAAATATCAGAGCGAATAAGAAAACCAAAGATGTGGTAAATGCAATGTTTAATGCTTCTAAATGGATTCTAAGTTTAAGTTCATCTCCGCGCAGGATTTGAAAATGGTAACCGAGGGTACAATAAATAAATCCTATCGCCGCGAGGAAAGAAGGAACTAATATTAATAATTTAAGAAGTACAAGATGTCCTGAATTTATGATTTGGTATCCAAACGGACCAACAATAAAAACAGGAAGAAAAATCATTACTGTAGAAAAGATTAATACAATTGACTTATATGGAAAAGTAAAATTCTTCATAATTAAACTCCTTTTTTAACCTTACCGCAAAAATATAGCATTCTTTACAAAAAGTCAAGTATGCTTTACATATATTTTTTATCAAAAATCAATCTTAGAATAATGATTTGTAAATTTGTTTAAGAAAATTTTAACTCAATTCTATTATGGAAGATTTATGAAATACAAAACCATCATCGAGCCATTCAAAATTAAATCTGTTGAACCAATCAGATTCACTACTAAAGAAGAGAGAGAAATTTTACTTAAAGAGGCAGGTTATAATCCATTTATGCTTCATTCTGATGATGTTCTTATCGATTTGCTCACTGACAGCGGAACTTCTGCAATGAGTGCAAAACAATGGGCTGGAATTATGGAAGGTGACGAAGCTTATGCCGGCTCAAAAAGTTTTTACCGCTTTGAAGCTGTTGTAAAAAGTATAACTCAGATGAAACATATTATTCCAACTCATCAGGGAAGAGCAGCAGAGAAAATTCTGTTTTCTATTGTCGGTGGTCCCAGAAAATATTTTCCAAACAATACACATTTTGATACTACTCGTGCAAACATTGAATTCACGGGCTCAGAAGCTGTTGATCTGTTAAATGAAGTTGGTAAGCACCCTGAAATTCGTGCTGACTTCAAAGGTAATATGGACCTCGAAAAACTTGAAGCATTTATAAAAGAAAAAGGTCCTGAAAATATTCCGCTCTGCATGATTACAGTTACAAATAATTCCGGCGGAGGACAACCGGTTTCAATGCAGAATATCAGAGAAACAAAACAACTTTGCCAAAAGTATGGTATTCCACTTTTCATTGACGCTTGCAGATTTGCAGAGAATGCATACTTCATTAAACTTCGTGAGAAAGGTTGTGAGAATAAAACGCCGTTGGAAATTGCTCAGGAAATGTTTTCTTATGCCGATGGTGTAACAATGAGTGCAAAGAAAGATGCTCTTGTAAACATTGGTGGATTCCTTGCAATGAACGATGATGAACTCGCTATGAAATGTCGCAACCTTTTAATTGTTACAGAGGGATTTCCCACTTATGGAGGTCTTGCCGGAAGAGACCTCGAAGCTGTTGCTCAGGGATTACTCGAAGTTCTTGATGAACATTACCTTCAGTACAGAATCAGAAGTGTCGAATATCTTGGAGAAAAACTTGTCGCTGCCGGTGTTCCGATTATTGAACCGCCCGGAGGACATGCAATTTACATTGATGCCAAAAGATTTTTACCAAATATTCCTGCTGATCAATATCCAGGACAATCAATTGTGTGTGAGCTTTATCTTGAAGGCGGTGTTCGTGCAGTTGAAATTGGTAGTGTAATGTTTGGGAAGTATGATAAGGATGGAAAGCTGATTCCGGCTATGATGGAATTAGTAAGACTTGCTATGCCAAGACGAGTTTATACTCAAAGTCATGTTGATTATCTCATTGAAGTTATAACGGAAGTATATAAACGAAGAAATAACCTGAAAGGATATAAAATTACTTACGAAGCTCCAATGCTCAGGCACTTTACAGCCAGATTTGAACCAGTAAGACAATAGCACACTGATGACACAGATTAAGTAGATTAGCTCAGATTTTTTAATCAGTGAAAATCAGTCGCATCTTTGTTATCAGTGTGTTCAATAAAATTATTTCACCGAGAACCACCGAGAGAAAAACAAGAGAAACACTGAGAGAAAATATTAAATCCAAAGGATTGATATTATTTTAAAAAAGACAAAAACCAATAATATTAAGAACTCCGAAGGAGTGATATTATTTTCTAGTTATAAGATATTTTTTTAACCACAGATTACACAGATTAACACAAAATCATCCCGATGTAAAAATCTAAAAGGGACAGGTTATAATCAGTGAAAGTCTGTCTAATCCGTCGCATCTGTGTAACATTGAATTTAAGTTTATGAAATTAAAAAAACTATATAAATACGATCGCGGCAGGCATATTTTCAGAATTCTGCCTACAGATTCTAATAAACTTATTCTTGAAGAACGGGATAGGGCAAAAAAAGAAGCATATTTTTCCTGTTTAGATATTTACAACGGTAATAAAATATTTACAGATCTGCAGTTTGAAGAAAAATTCTGGATAGGAATCGAAAAGATTTACAAAGATGTTATCCTCTTCCATAAATTTGAGCGTCCCGATCTGCCAAATCACAAAGGCATTATTGCCTTCGATATCAAATCACAAACCACACTTTGGGAAAATCCGTATAAGTTTCTTTTTGCCAGTGATGACAAAATTGTTTTTATGTCAGATAATTACGGTGTTAAAAGCCTATTTATGGTGGATTATCTTAGTGGAGAAATGGAATCACTTGCGGAAGAATTTACGAATCTTAATCCGCAGAAGGAAGATTTTTCCGATTATATTTATCCAAAGAAAGTATTAACAGACGATGTATTGAATTCCACGCATTCAAAGCTCAGAAAAAAAATATCATCATATTTGATTAAAGATTATATTAACTTTACACAGAAAGACAATCTTTCATTTTATAGTTTTAATTACATAAACAAATACGGAAAGTTTGATAATTTATTTTTGGCAGTTGATCTGAATGGGAATATAATTCTTGAAGAATTACTAAACAGAGATTCAGAAAAACTTGAACCGGAATCATTTTTTATTAAAGATAATTTATTATTTGTTCTATTTGGCTGGACTGGATTAGGAGTTTATCAAATTATTTGAGAGGTGGTTATGAACATCTCATCTGAAGAAAAAAATATTCTATTAGAAGCCGCACGCGATTCCATTTCATCTTTGTTTAATGGGAATGAACCCCAACAGCCCGATTATGAAAAATACCCACTGCTTAAACAAAAGTTCGGAGCTTTTGTAACTCTCACCATTCAACATCAATTAAGAGGCTGCATCGGTTACATCATAGGAAGAAAACCGTTGTTTGATACAATATGCTCTGCAGCAATTCACGCAGCCGTAAGTGATTCAAGATTTCCTGCACTAACAAAAAGTGAGCTTGAAAAAATTCATATAGAAATTTCCATTCTATCTGAGTTTGTACCAATAAAAAGTTATGATGAAATAATTATCGGAAAACACGGGCTTTATCTGGATGAAGGTGGGGGCGGATTACTTTTACCTCAAGTTGCCACAGAATATAAAATGAATCGTGAACAATTTCTTTCTGCTCTTTGCAATAAAGCCGGATTTTACAGCGAGTACTGGAAAGAAAGAATGTTGAAAATAAAAGTCTTTACTGCTGAGATTTTTTCTGAAGAAGAAATGGAGACAGTAAAATGAAAATAAGACATCAACAAGTAGCAGGATATTTTTATCCCGCTGAAAAAGAGAAGCTATCTTCAGATATTTCACTGATGCTTAAAGTTGCAAAACCCCAAGTAGCTTTTAATAAAATATTTGGGATAATATCACCACACGCCGGATATATTTATTCAGGCAGAACAGCCGCTTATGTTTATAATCTGATTAAAGGCAAAGACTACAAAACAGTTATAATTATTTCACCAAGTCACAGCGAATATTTCCCGGGAATTTCAATTTATGAAGGGGATGCATATGAAACCCCACTCGGAATAGTTGAAATTGATAATGAGATGGCAGACAAACTTTGTGAAGATAACAAAATTATTTTCAGAGGTATTCAGGGGCATCGCAGGGAACACGCATTGGAAGTACAGATTCCTTTTCTTCAGTCTGTAATAAAAGATTTTAAAATTGTTCCGGTTGTAATGGGTGATCAAAGCAAAAGATTTGTGGATGAGCTTGCTGAAAAAATCTCGCGGGTTGCTGATGAACATACACTTGTAGTTGCAAGTTCGGATATGTCCCATTTTTATGATGCATCAGAAGCCGATAGACTTGATTCAATTGTTGAGAAAAGAATTAATAAATTTGATTACGAAGGACTGCAAAAAGATTTAGAATCGCACGAGTGTGAAGCTTGCGGCGGAGGACCAATTGTTGCACTTATGAAAGCAGCCGCTTTGAAAGATATAAATCATTCAAAAGTAATTCATAGAAGTAATTCCGGAGACGTAACGGGAGACAGATCAGAAGTTGTTGGATATCTATCGGCGGTTGTTTATCAATCTTAAAAAAATGATGTGGATAATAAGTAAGTGAGCATCGCAAACAGCGCTGATAATGGAATTGTAAGAATCCACGCCCACAAAATATTTTTTGCAACACCCCATCTTACTGCTGATACACTTTTTAATGAGCCAACCCCAATTATTGCTCCGGTAATTGTATGTGTTGTGCTGACCGGAATGCCGCCCAAAGTGGCTCCAATAATTGTAAGTCCTGCAGAAGTTTCTGCACTAAATCCACCAAATGGAGTAAGTTTTGTAACTCTCATTCCAAGAGTCTTAATTACCTTCCAGCCTCCAATCAAAGTGCCCATTGCTATGACTGAATGACTGAGTATAATTACCCAAAAAGGTACGTAAAAAGTTTCACCCAGTAGTTTATTGGAAAACAGAACGATAGTTATAATACCAATTGTTTTTTGTGCATCGTTTGAGCCGTGACTTAAACTGTAAACTGCAGCTGAGACAAGCTGAAGCTTTCGGAAATATTTATCAACTTTTTTGGGTGGCTGTTTTCTTACTATCCATAAAGTTACTATCGAAAAAAAGTATGCACCTAGCAAACCAATAATAGGAGCTAAGAAAATAAAGATGATGATTTTTACATATCCAGAAAATATTATTGCAGCAAAACCGGCTTTGGTTAAAGCTGCTCCACCATAACCTCCGATAATTGCATGAGAAACACTGATTGGTAATCCATAGTGAGTTGCGGATGCGGTTAAAATTATTGCTCCTACAATTCCGGAAAAGATAACGTAATTATCAACTATGCTTACATCAACAATTCCTTTTCCTATTGTTGTTGCTACACTTACTCCAAACGCAAATGCGGCAATAAAATTAAAAAATGCAGCCCAGGCAACAGCCTGAAAAGGAGTTAAAACTCTTGTGGATACGATTGTTGCTATCGAGTTTGCGGCATCATTCATGCCGTTGTAAAAATCAAAAACAAGTGCAAGGAAGATTATAAGTATGACAATTTCCATTATTCAGGCTTCAGGCATTCTTAAGAAAGATTGAAAGGATTACATTCGCAGTGGATTGGCATTTATCACTTGTTCTCTCGAGTAAATCAATTATTTCTTTTTTCTTGATTAGTTCAATTGCGTCTTTTTCATTTTCAAACAATTCTTTTGTTGCCTGCTGATAAACTTTATCTGCTTCAACCTCAAGATCTTTAACTGCTTTCAGCTCGTTTGTTCGTTTAACTTTCAAATCCTGAATTGCAACACCGAGTTCTTTTACCTGTGCTCTAATAATTAACGCAAGTTTATCAGCATAGTCGATTTTCTTTTGAATGTGAAAAGTTTCAACTCTTACTGTTGCACCTAAAAGCATATCGCTGATGTCATCCAATCTCTTTATAAGTGCAAAAATATCTTCTCTATCAAATGGTGTGATGTAAGTTTTGTTTAATCGCTTGGTTATTTTGTATGAAATTTCATCGCAGCGTAATTCAAGTGGTTTCATTTTTAGGATATGAGTTTGGGGATCTTCAAAGGAGAATATCTTTTCGGTATGCTCAGCCATTTCTTCTATAAAACCGATCATCTCTTTAAAATCTTCAAAATACTTTTCTTCTTTGGGTAATAATTTTTTGAACATAACTCAACCAATGTTATTGAAATGATTAAATAAAAATGAGCCTTCGACACGCCAAAACTAAAGAATGCATTGTAATTCACAAACAAAATTTTATTCAAAAATTTCCTGTTGTTTTGGTATATTCACGCACCAAAATTGAATAAATAAATAAGGTGATGTGTGAGCGATAAAAAAAATAAACCTTCGGATGCAGTTGCTAATATTGTATCACTTGCAAAAAGAAGAGGATTTGTATTCCAATCCAGTGAAATTTATGGTGGTTTAAACGGTTGCTGGGACTACGGTCCGCTCGGAGTAGAACTCCTAAAGAACATCAAAGAGGAGTGGTGGAAGTTTATGACTTACCGCGAGGATGTTGAAGGGCTTGATGCATCGATATTGATGCATCCAAAAGTCTGGGAAGCTTCCGGTCACGTTGAAAATTTTACAGATCCGATGATTGATTGTAAACAGTGTAAAGCCCGCTTCAGATTAGATGTGCTTGGTGATTCTATAAATGAAAAGAAAAGAGAAAAAGCATTGGCTGATCTTAAAAATGATTTTAAAGACAATCAAACAATACTTAACAGAATTGAAGATAAATTAAATAACCATGGTGATGAGGATGCATTCAATTTGCTTTTAGAAGATGAAGAAGTTGGTAAAACACTTTTGTCAAAATTGAATTGTCCTCAGTGCGGTAATGCAAACACATTTACAGATGCGCGTAAGTTTAATCTGATGTTCAAAACATTCGTTGGTCCGGTTGAAGACAGCAGTAATGTTGTTTATTTAAGACCGGAAACCGCACAAGGTATTTTTGTGAACTTTCTTAATGTGCAGAGTTCATCAAGACAGAAACTGCCATTTGGAATTGCGCAAATAGGCAAAGCTTTCCGTAATGAAATCAACACAAAAAATTTCCTTTTCCGCACGCGTGAATTTGAACAAATGGAAATGCAGTTTTTTGTTAAGCCCGAATCTGCAAAAGAATGGTATGAATACTGGAAAGCTGCAAGACTTGAGTGGTTCAAATCTTTAGGAATGACATCAAGTAAACTACGTTATCACGATCATCCGCAGCACAAATTAGCACATTATGCTGCAGATGCAACCGATATCGAATACGAATTTCCATTTGGTTGGGGAGAGATAGAGGGAATACACAACAGAACTAATTTTGATTTGACTCAGCACGAAAAATTTTCAGGTAAATCATTAAAGTATTTTGATGATGAATCTAAAGAAAAATTTATTCCATTTATAATTGAAACATCTGCTGGTGCAAGCAGAAGTTTTATGGCATTTTTAGTTGATGCTTATTATGAAGAAGAAGTTAATGGTGAGATGAGATCTGTGTTAAGATTTCATCCAAGACTTGCACCAATAAAAGCGGCAATCTTTCCATTGGTTAATAAAGATGGAATGCCGGAAGTTGCCCGCGAGATTGAAAAAGATCTTAGAAAAAACTTTAAAGTTTTTTATGATGATAAAGGAGCTGTGGGCAGAAGATATCGCAGACAGGATGAAGCCGGGACACCGTTCTGTATTACTGTTGATACACAAACACTTGAAGATAAAACCGTTACTGTCCGCGATAGAGATACAATGCAGCAGGAGAGAATCGCAATTGATCAGTTAACAAGATATTTGAGTGATAAACTTTTGGGTTAATTGAAAATTAAAAATGAACAATTAAAAATTAGGCGATTTGAACAATCGCCTTTTTTATTTGCACTTGTTTATATTGTCAACCATTCAAAAATTTGATATAAAATTTTATTGATTATGAAAAATTTCATTCTGTTTGTCTTTTTATTAAACACTTTACTATTTGCGCAGCCTTCGGATTTTGATAATCGTGTTGAAGTTGGTATCAAACAAATCTACAACATAAAATTTGATGATGCTGAAAAAACATTCAGAGCAATAATGACTGATTATCCAAATGATCCGGCAGGTAGATTTTTTCTTGCGATGATTGATTGGTGGAAAATAATGCTCGATCCGGATAATGAATCATACGACGAAATGTTTTTTCTGAAACTTGAAGATGTGATATATCAGTGTGATCAACTATTGGATAAAAATCCAAATGATATTAATGCACTTTTCTTTAAAGGCGGTGCAATTGGTTTCAGAGGAAGATTGCATGCATTCAGAGAAAGCTGGTTAAAAGCCGCTGATAATGGACGTGAGGCTTTACCGATAGTTGAACACGCTGCTTCACTCGATCCCGAAAATATGGATGTGCAGTTGGGTTTTGGTATATACAATTACTATGCAGCGGTAATCCCCGATGAAAATCCTTTCATAAAACCACTGATGATATTTTTTCCAAAAGGTGATAAACAAAAAGGACTGCAGCAGTTAAAAAACACAGCATTCAATGGCAAGTTTGCAAAATATGAAGCCCGATATTTTTTAATGACACTTTACTATCGTTATGAGAATAATTCTATCCTTGCTGATGAATATGCAAAATTGCTTTACTATGATTTTCCTGATAATCCCGTTTTTGAAAAATGGCGAGGCAGAATTGCTTTCAGAAGAGGAGACTATCAGCTTGCGGATTCCATCTTTGCAGATGTTTTGAAAAAATCAGAAAGAGGATTAACTGGTTATAGCACACCAGCGACACTAAGAGAAGCTGCTTATTATGTCGGGTACATTCTGAAAAATAATGGACAGCTCGATTCAGCTAAAACTTATTTTGAAAAGTGTTATGTAGAATCTCAGAGGATTGATAAGGATGAAGAATCGGGATTTCAGGTAAATGCTGTTTTATATCTTGCACAGATTGCCGAAGCTCAGAATAAAACTAAAGAAGCAATAAGACTTTATGAAAAGTTGCTTGATATGAGGGATTACGGAAGCTCTCACAGAATCGCAGAGGGAAGTCTGAAGAATTTGAAGAATAATTAGAAGTCATTGCGAACGACCCCGATTTATCGGTGGAGTGAAGCAATCTAACAAATCCAAAGTTTGGGACTGCTTCGTTCCTCGCAGTGATATTTAAAGAGCAGTTGATATTCCAATCCTGTGTAAGCCGCCAACCAAACCAAGAGAAGAATAACCGTAATCAAACTGATAATTAGAAATGGTAATTCCCAATCCGGCATTAAATCCGGCTATGCCCGCAGTTGAACCAATCTTAAATTCTGATCTGCGCTCGTTATCATAACCAAATCTTAATTTAAGTGCTTTACTAAGCGTAAATTCAGCACCAACCGTAAATGCTTTAAACTTCTGATAAAATTCATCACGCTTTTCATTTAGTCTGTGGAAATCAAGGGAAAGTCTTAACGGGAGGTTCTCTAATTTTTTAGATACTCCAAATACAACATCAAGAGGTAAGTCTTCTTTTGTATCATAATAAGTTGAAAGTTGTCCGCCGATATTTAAAACCGCAAAACCAAAAAACCAATTTGATTTTGGAAAAATATACTGCAGACCTAAATCCAAAGCCAGCGCAGTGGAAGATCTGTCAGCTATTCCGGAATAGACAAATTTTGCATTAGTACCGTAATTAAAATTCTCATCAATTTGATTTGAGTAACCAAGAATGAATGCAAATTCACCCGCACCAAACTCACCCGTTCTGTTTCCGGATTCATCAGCTTCTTCAAAATTACCATAGTTGATGTACTTAACTGCAGCACCAAATCTGCCAACGCTTTCAAATTCTGTAGAGTAGGAAAGGCTTGCAAGATTTATATCCATCAGATGCTTAACAAAAGAAAAAGAAATTGGATTATTTGTAAGTGAGTTTAATCCGGCAGGATTATAAAATATTACATCAGCATCATCATTGTTAGAGACAAAACTTCCGCCGAGTGCTGCGGCACGAGCAGAGTTATCAACTCTTAAAAAGTCGTATGTAGTTTGACTGTAAAATGAACCGGCTGATAATATAAAAACGCTTAGGGATAAAAGGATGATCCTTTTCATTAATTCTCCAAAAATTCTGTAGCTATTTAACTATATGCTAAAATAAAGGCAAGGGGAAATTAGCTTCTTAATTAAAAATAAAAAGTTAAAGAACAGAGTCATAATAAGTTTTGTCTCATTCTTTCAGCCCTTTCCTTCTCTTGCTGCAAATATTCCTGATGTGAATAATAATCTCTCAGCCACCGGTCTACATCATACTTAATCAAGAAACAATAGAAATAAAAGAAAGCAAGAGGAATCATAATAATTGCATCGTGAAATAAAGCATCAAGAAATTTAAAGTGTACAAATAAGAGTGGGATTATTATCATTACAAAAAAAGTAATTATCAAGCCGAACTTTCTTTCTTTAATTAAAACATAAAAGATGTATGGCGTAAAAAGTATTGCAGCAACAGCTATTAACAATAAGAATAACTTAATTGTAAAAAAAGGATCTTTAGTTAATATAGCAAGAAGAAAATAAAGCGGGTATTTAATTATAATGTACAACAAGTAAGCAGATGTTGAAATATTGGTTTGATAATATAATATATCCCTGAATCTTTGAACTGCATCAACATCTTTAATCAATCTTCGATTATTTACATTGTTTCCTGTCATTTATTTAAAAAGGTCCTTCATTTCTCTTTTTGTCTATTTCTGCTTCTATACGCGCCTGCAGCTGGTCATAACGGCTTAGCGAGTTATCACGGATCAGCCAGCTTTGTACTTCTTTCTTTAGTAAATGACAGTAAATTCCATAAAACAAAATCGGGGGAAATGCACCCATCAGAATAAAGATAAATTGTTGAAATATCATATAAGCCAAGACAAAAGGTATCACTACAAAAACAAAAAATGACAAAATCCATTTCCATTTCTTTTCTATAAAAAGTATATAAAGAATGTATGGTGAAAAAAGAATGGCTGAAATAGTAATTGCTATTAATAAATAGCTTCGATAAGGCTCAAGTATACCACTCAAAAGTATTTTGGGGCGCAAACTTATGAAGCATAAAAAAAAAGGTAATAACCAAAACCGGGGCTAATATTTTCAAATATACCTTGAAGATATTATAAAACCGCTCTACTGCGTAGATATTTGAAATAAGTTTTATCTTCTCTTCTATCATAAATCTTTATTTAAAACAAATTTACATAAATACTTATAATATTAAAATTTACTTAGCAATTTTTACTTCTATAGAATCAACATTAAATCTCTTGAGAATAATGAGACATTTGTAAAAACTGCAAAGCTGATGATGTTGAAATAGGAATAACGCAATAAACTTTTTTACTTACTTATTAGAGAATTCTGAAAAATTTATCAGATGTCATCTTGAGCTTGCCTGCCGGTAGGCAAGCTTCGCTCAGGGTGACATTGATCAGTTTGACAATCCCAATTGACTTTAAACAATTTTTCAGAAGTCTCTTATTATCTATACATCAAAAAAGTCGGCTTTAAGTGTCGCCTTTTTTCTGCAACTTTTTTATCATTATCCACATATAACGTGTTGCCTAATAATAAAAACTTAATTTGACTTTTAAGTAGGAATTTCTTTAATTCATTTTATAAGTTTTAGGGACCTTTATGAAAACTATAAATATTCCGTTTCTGATTTTGTTATCCTTTTATCTTTCTTCTCAGGTAATTTATCCTCAAACAGATAGTTTAAAACCCGACTATCGCAACCGCATTAACATTCCAGAATACAACAAAACTCTGATGCCATTACAAAAAGTAAGTACAAACAGTGGAACCTGGACAGAATTAAACCCAAAAGTACCGAGAGTAGATTATGTTGGAATTCACTTTGTTAACAAAGATACTGGCTGGGCTGTTGGAGCACAGGGGGCAATTATATACTCGACCGATGGCGGTGAAGAATGGATTGCTTCAAATTCGCCAATAGCAAATACATTGCTAAATGTGCAAAGCTTTAATAGTCAAATAATTATTGCAGGTGGATTCAACCGAACTATTATCAGATCAACAGATAGTGGGTTAAGTTGGCAATTAATCCAAACAGGTGGTGTTGGTAATTTATGGGAAACCGAAATCATAAATGATTCGACTGCATTTATATGTGGTACTAATAGTACATTACTTAAAACAACAAATTATGGCGTAAGCTGGCAGCCAATAAATACAGGTATAAACTTAAATTACTGGGCAATTGACTTTATAGACCAACAAACTGGTTTTATTGCCTGTGATAGTGGTAAGATTCTTAAAACAATTGATGGAGGTAATACCTGGAACTTAATTAATACAGGGTTTAATAAGCACCTTTATAGAATTGAAGCTTTAAACGAAATGCATATAGTAGCAGGCGGGCAGGTAATTTTATATACTTCTGATGGGGGCAATAGTTGGACAAATACATTTAATGGACCTGTTGATGCAATGGCATTTATAAATGAAAATATTGGATTTGCTTCAGCTTATGCCTCAACGGGTTATATGAAAAAGACTACCAATGGAGGAAAAACCTGGCAAGTAATAAGCGCACCTGATATAGGAGCTTATTGTTTAACTTTTATTAATGACTCAATTGGATATAATGCAGGATTGAATTTAGTAATAAAAAAAACTACTGATGGTGGAAATAAATGGAAGCAAAAAATAATTAAGGATAGTTTTTTAAATGTCTGGTCAATTTCGGAAGATATAGCTTTTGCACTTGGTGGTGTTGTATATAAAACAACCGATGGAGGATTAACCTGGGACACAGCCTTTCCTTATGAACCTGGAAATTTAGGTTTCAAATCTGTTTTTTTTGTAGATAGTTTAACAGGCTTTGTTGGTACCAACAGTTCTGTAAGGATTTATAAAACTACAGATGCTGGTGAAACATGGATAAGTAAAACAATTACTGGTATAACAAATTTTTCTGAACCTATCTATGATATTTATTTTGTTAACAAGTTAAATGGATTTGCCTGTACAGGCAGCGGTGCTTTTCTTAAAACTACAGATGGAGGAGAGAATTGGTTTGTTACGGCAAGTAATGTTTATGGGCTTGCTATACAATTTTTTGATTCTCTGACAGGGTATGTTATATCTGGTGCATTAAAGAAGACTACTGATGGAGGGTACAATTGGACATTAACGCCTCTCCCAGAACTTGCGAGTTCATCTGACATTTATTTTAATAGTATTACAACAGGATGGTTTTCTGGTAGTCATGAGTTATATTTTACAGAAAATGCCGGTACTAATTGGAATTTAATATTTTCAAGTAGTGGTTTTTGGCTCGGTAAATTTAATTGGTTAAATGAGCATAAAGCATTTTTAACAGGAGGAAAAACATACTTAACAAGTGACACAGGTAATACCTGGATAGATATTACAAATGACGTTGGTTTATCCTTAACAGGGATGCACTCCGGTAATATTTATAGCGGGTATGCCATTGGTAGTCTAGGCTTAATTGTAAAATATCTTGATACTTCTTATGTCCCCGTAGAACTAGCTTCTTTTAGTGTCCAAACCAATGGAAACAATTGTTTACTTCAGTGGGTAACAGCAAGTGAGCTAAATAATAAAGGGTTTTATGTGGAAAGGAGTAAAGAAGATGATAATTATGAAAACATTGGTTTTGTGAATGGCAAGGGTACTACAACAGAAAAGAATGAATATATATATAATGATTTAAATCTAAGTGATGGATTATATAAATACAGACTTAAGCAAGTTGACTTTGATGGTACTTATAAATACAGCAATGAAGTATCTATAAACATTTTAAGTAACCTGGAGATGTTTGAATTAAATCAAAACTATCCCAATCCTTTCAACCCAGATACAAAAATAACTTTTAGAACAGGAAAAAATGGTAATGCAAAACTTACTATTTACAATTTGCTTGGTGAAAAAATAAAAACATTGTTTAATAATTATGTTGAAGCAGGTAAAAATTATGAGATTAGATTTGAAGCCGATGCTTTATCAACAGGCTTTTACATATATGAACTTGTTCAATTTAATAAAAAAGAGGTTCGAAAAATGCTGTTCCTTAAATAGTGTCAAATGACCCCTCAGGATATTAAATTTAGCCAAAAAACTGAGGAGA
>CAZCJF010000011.1:59173-77347 GCA_964499095.1 uncultured Ignavibacteriaceae bacterium | reverse complement strand
GCTCCATTAGACTTAGAGTGTTATTAATTTTAATTTTATAAAAACATTTAAGAACAAAATAAGGTTAAAACAAAATACCCAAAGAGTCGAGTAAGTCTATGACTCGCTCAAGAAAAAACTATACATTGATGAAGACCCGGCTCTTTGGTGGTTAAAGCTAAATAATATTTCCGTATTCAAGATTATTAAAATGGAGTAAGCTCATACCACTATGGGTGTTTTATTAAAAAGAACAATGAAAAAAATAAAATATTTCATCGGTCTTGATATTTCGGCAGATGATTTTTCTGCCAGTTGCATTACCAGTCCTGATAATCTTGTTTTCTCAACACAAAAGTTTTCAAACAGCATTGACGGCTATAATGAGCTTCTGGCGTTGCTCTCTAAGAATAACATAAAACAACCTGAAGCCATTATCTGTATGGAAGCAACCGGTGTTTATTCTGAAAACATCTCTTACTTATTAGCTTCAAAAGGATTTACTATCTCTATTGAAGCTCCACACAAAATAAAGAACAAAACCAAAGATTCACCAAGAAAGAACGACTTTATTGATGCCTTAGCCATCGCAGAATACGCTTATAGGTATTCTGATAAACTTCCCATCTGGAAGCCAAGTAATCAGATTATAGAGCAAATACAGGTGCTTTTAACAACTCGTGAACATCTTAGTATTCAAATGACTGCCAATATAAGTGCTCTTAAGACTCTAAAGCACAAATATTCCCAAACTCCGCTGGCTAATCAGATTTACGAGCAAACTATCAGTAAACTCAAAGAACATATCAAACAGATTGATCAGGAAATAAGAACTTTAATAGATAAAGACAATTCATTTAAGAAAAATATCTCTCTTGCTAAATCTGTTCCTGGTGTTGGATTACTTTTAGCTGCCAATCTTCTTGTTTTAACAAAAGGATTTACAGAACACCTGAACTACAAACATATATCCGCTTATTCAGGAATATGTCCATACGAACAGATAAGTGGAACATCATTACACAAACCACCAAGATCAAGAATGTGTGGTCCGGCTAAGATTAGAAAACTTCTTTACCTTGCTGCATTATCTGTAAGAACACACAATCAAAATTTTAAGAAATACTTCCTTCGCAAAGTTGCTGAAGGAAAAAATAAAAGACTGATATTAAACAACATTGAAAATAAATTACTAAAAATAACTTGTGCTGTAATTAATTCTGGAAATGCTTACACAGAAAACTATAAATCTATTAATCCAGATCTATTAAAAACAGCTTGACAAAGTCATAATATTCAGTGTGACATACATAGAAACTTTCTGATCAACCACTGGATAAGATAGGTTACTACTTTACTTCAATTTCAACCAATTCGCCCTTGAACTCACATTTTCTGTGAGTGCCATCGCAAAATGGTTTGTTGGATGACTGACCACATCTGCATAGTGCAATAGTCTTTGATGTGAGTGTTTCTTCTTTTCCGCCTCTGATAATTTTTGCTTCTGAGACCTCAATTAAAATGGGACCGTTTTCATTGATTTTTATTTTCATTGCTACCTCTTTTATTTAATTCTTTGAATTATTGAACAAAAGAGACTGTTAATTCGTTCCCTCGGTTTTTGCGCGGTCGACCCGATGCGGCTCACCTAAATCGCGGATGGTTAGTAGAGACGAATAAATTCAATCTCTGCATTAAAATTTCCTTCTTGCTTATCCCCAATCAGCAATGATATTTCTTTTATGTCCTCAAGTGGAATTTTCTTCCTTGAGTTAGTATCACGACCGAAATAATATAACTTAAATTGGTCAAACGGAATTTTAATTGTTAGCCATTCATCAGATTTGGTTTGAAATGATGTTGTGTAAAACTGTCCGGTAAAGTAAGTGGTTTCTTTCATTGATATACTGTAAAGCTTTCCATCACCTTTAATTTTTAATTCAATTCCTGAGAAGTTACTGAAATTATAATCTTTAACAGGACTTCTGAGTGAAGCGAATCCGCCATTGTTTTCTAAAGAAACATTTCCGCTGAAGATAATTTTATCTTCCTTGATAATCGCCTTTGAAGAACTTAATCCACCCATTACGCCATCATTAACAATACGCCAGCGGTTTTCGGTTTTCATTATTGCTGAATTAAGTAGAACCGGACTCTCATTGAACTGTCCGTTAGTTGTTAAGAGTGAAAAAATCATAATTGCTATTATAGTTTTCATATACAGCTAAACATAGTGAATTGCAAAATAGTTGCAATGATTAACTTTTGTTTTTAGGAGAATCTGAAAAAGATTAAAGAAGGTATTAGCTGTAAGAGAAATATTCAATTATTAAAGAGTATTGAGTATTTTAAATCACTAAATACAAAATAATAATCAATAAGCTTAGTGGATACAAAAATGACATCAAAAATAATGTGGACTAAAACCGACGAGGCACCAGCTCTTGCCAGCTATTGCCTGCTTCCCATTCTTAAATCTTACACAAAAGGAACAGGAATTGAATTTGTTGAAAAAGACATTTCACTTGCAGGAAGAATACTTGCAACTTTCCCAGATTATCTGAAAGAAAATCAGAGAGTTACCGATGATTTGGCAGAGCTTGGTGAGCTTACTCAACATCCTGATGCAAACATTATTAAACTTCCGAACATCAGTGCATCAATTCCGCAGCTAAAAGCAGCAATAAAAGAATTACAGGATAAAGGTTATAAAATTCCCGACTATCCTGAAGAACCAAAAACTGATGAAGAGAAAAAACTAAAAGAAAGATTTGCAAAGGTGCTTGGCTCTGCAGTAAATCCGGTTTTGAGAGAGGGAAATTCGGATAGGCGTGCTGCAGCCTCTGTTAAAAAGTTTGCGCAGAAACAACCGCACAAAATGATGAAGCCCTGGCCTGCATCAGGCTCAAAATGCCGTGTTGCTCATATGAATCAGAAAGATTTTTATGGCACTGAAAAATCTGTTACATTAGATAAAGATGATGCTGTAAAAATTGAATTCACAGATGCAAAAGGAAACAAAACAACATTAAAAGAAAACCTTAAGCTTCTTAAAGGCGAAGTAATTGATTCAGCGGTAATGAATGTAAAAGAACTAAGAAAATTTTACGCTGAGCAGATCGAAGAAGCAAAAAAGGACGGCGTTCTTCTTTCGCTTCATCTTAAGGCTACAATGATGAAAATATCTGACCCCATAATGTTTGGTCATGCAGTTTCTGTTTACTATAAAGACGCTCTCGAAAAGCACGCAGATACACTCAAAGAAATTGGCGCAAATGTAAATAATGGCTTAATGGATGTTCTTGAGAGATTGAAAAAACTTCCTGAAGCAAAGAGAAAAGAAATTGAAGATGATATAAATAAGGTATATGAAACCCGCCCCGAACTTGCAATGATCGATTCAAGAATCAATAAAACAAATCTCCACGTTCCAAATGATGTGATTGTTGATGCATCAATGCCGAATATTGTGCGAGACGGTGGTAAGATGTGGAATAAAAAAGATGAGCTGCAGGATTGTATTGCAATGATTCCCGACCGCTGCTACGCAACTATTTATCAAACAATTATTGATGATGCAAAATCCAACGGGCAGTTTGATCCTGCAACAATGGGCGCTGTTTCAAATGTTGGATTGATGGCAAAGAAAGCTGAAGAGTACGGTTCACATGATAAAACTTTTGAAGTAAAAGATGACGGCATTGTTCGCGTTGTTAATGCAGATGGAAAAGTGTTGCTCGAACAGCAAGTTGAAAAAGGAGATATATTCAGAATGTGTCAGGCAAAAGACGAAGCAATTAAAGATTGGGTTAAGCTGGCGGTGAGCAGAGCGAGAGCTTCAAACACTCCGGCAATTTTCTGGCTTGATGAAAACCGTGCTCACGACAGAGAAATAATTTCAAAAGTTAAAAAGTATTTGCCCGAACACGATACAACAGGATTAGAGATTAAAATTCTCAAGCCAGTTGATGCAATGAAATACACTCTCGAAAGAACCAGAAAAGGTTTGGATACAATTTCGGTTACAGGAAATGTATTGAGGGATTATTTAACAGATTTATTTCCAATACTTGAATTGGGGACAAGCGCAAGAATGCTTTCAATTATCCCTTTGCTAAAAGGCGGTGGATTATTTGAAACAGGCGCCGGCGGCTCAGCGCCAAAGCACGTTGATCAGTTACTAAAAGAAAATCATTTACGATGGGATTCGCTTGGTGAATACTGTGCACTCGTTCCTTCCTTTGAAATGGTTTATGATAAAACCAAAAACGAAAAAGTAAAAATACTCGCTGAAACTCTTGACAAAGCAATATTAAAGTATCTTGAAAACGGAAAGCTACCTTCACGCAAAGCAGGTGAAATTGATAATCGCGGAAGCTCATTCTATCTTGCACTTTACTGGGCAGAAGCACTTGCAAATCAGAATAATGATGCAGAATTAAAATCCCGCTTTGAAAAAATTTATAAAGAACTATCAGCCAACGAAACAAAGATCTTTAACGATTTAATTTCCGTTCAGGGAAAACCTGTTGATATCGGCGGCTACTATATGCCCGATGATAAGAAAGCTACATCAGTAATGCGACCAAGTGAAATGTTTAATAAGATAATTGATGAGATGTAGGTAGAGGATTCTTAAGCTTCTATTTATAAACGGACAGGAAAAGTAATCCTGTCTGTTTTTTTATTTGAAGATCAAAATCAAATCAAACTTAAGAATTTTTGATAAAGTATTATTTGTTTACTTTAATATCCTTCTCAAGATCCCTAACAACTTTTTGCAGATATTTTTTCCTTTTATCATCAGATACAAATGGCACTGACCAGAACTGCCTCGTTTTTGTTCTGAACCACCCAAATACAAAAGAATAAACTCCCATTACAAGTCTTAGTTTTACCGAGTTAACATATAGTGTAAGTACCGGTAATGCAGGTGCACCGTGAGTAAGGTATGTTCTTACCTTTTTATCTTTTAAGAATGGTTTAGGAATTCCAAGTGATTTTGTAACAGGAATAAATTTATATGCAAAACCTGGAGATAAAACCTGGTCGAAAAAAGATTCAAGTAATGGTGTTGTCCTGAACCACCATACAGGAGAGATTATGTATATGCGATGTGATCTGGTAATCATCTCTTTATACAACTTTGTCTTTTCTTCATCTCCAAATACATTAAATTTTTCTTCGTATAAATCGATCACTTCAACATTTTCGTTATGATGAATTAAAGTGTTGTAGATTGTTTTATAAATTCCGTTGTAACAGAAACTTTTCTTATCCGGATGAGCTATTATTATAAGGTTGTTCATATTTTCCTTTTAAATTTTATGATGTTCTCTGCCATACCATCAAACACAAAAAAGTGAAATGGTAAAACCGCATACCAATAAAGTCTTCCAAGCAAACCTTTGGGGCGGAATGTGGCAGTTTGCTGTAAAAAATTTTTTCCATTTTTATTGATTATCTTAAACTCAAGCCAGGCTTCACCCGGTAATTTCATTTCTGCATAAAGAAGCAATCTTTTGTTTTCTTTGTCAGCAGCAAGCACACGCCAGAAATCAAGTGTATCGCCCGTATGAATTGTATTTATATTGGTTCTGCCGCGTCTAAGTCCCACACCACCAACAAGTTTATCAAGAAAACCACGTATATGCCATAGCCAATCAGCATAATACCAACCGCGCTCACCACCTATTGACCAGATGTTTTCCAGAACATTGTTAACATCACCTTTTATTTCTTTTTCTCTTTTATCAACAAAGCATCCGTTTGTTGGTACATTTATATGTTCGAGCAGGGAATTATCAATATAACTTGAAATAAGAGAATCTTTCCAGCTGGATACAACATTATTCTGTTCAATTTTCTGGAATGCGAGCCGCACAGCTTCTTTATATGATATCGGATTTATCCCAAGTAATTTTTCAAGCTCATTGTCTTTGGCAATAACGGGAATTTTCATACTATCCACAAGATTCACGGCAAGCTTGTATGATGTAGCAGTAACAAAGTAAAGCCAGTAAGATGATAAACGCGGAGTCATAACCGGGACAGTAAAAATAAATCTTTTTAATCCACGCACTTCTGCAAACTGAAGCAGCATTTCCTTGTAAGATATAATATCCGGTCCGCCAACATCATAAGATTTATTAAATGTTTCTTCTCTCAGTAAAACTCCGGTTAAATACTCAAGTACATTTCTTATTGCAATGGGTTGATGTTTTGTATTAAGCCATTTAGGAGTAATCATAACCGGAAGTTTTTCAACAAGATCTCTGATGATTTCAAATGAAGCACTGCCCGAGCCTACAATAATCCCGGCTTTGATTGAAGTTAAAGGGACCTTGCTTTGTGCAAGAATTTCTTCAACTTTCTTTCTTGATGCAAGGTGTTTGGAAAGCCTGTTTTCATTAGTGATACCACCAAGATATATAATTTGTTTTGCAGATGTTTGCTCAATAAGCTTTATAAAATTTCGGGCAGTTATTTCCTCAAGCTTTCCAAAATCTTTTACATTAGAACTCATTGAGTGAATGAGATAATAAGCAGCATCAATATCATTTAATAAAACATCTGCGGATTCCCGCTTTTGTGGGAATGACTGTGCAGTAGAATTAGAAATAGGAATTTCTTTGAGAAAATCAATTTCGAACAGTGTGATTTTTTCGCTTGCATAAATTCCTTCTTTGGGAAATCGTGCTTTGTCTCTTACACAACAAATAACTTCGTGGCCCTGCTCAATCAGAACGGGTAAAAGTCTTTTTCCAATATAGCCGGTTGCGCCGGTTAATAGTATTTTCATAGCATTTCATTAAACAATGGAAAGTGAATAATAATTCCTTAATGTAAATTAAGAATTAAGGTATAACTATTTAAGTTTAAGATATTTTACATTTATTTTTCACAGGTAAAGAAACGATTAACTGCAAAAGCACTAAAACATAAAAGAAAGAGTAAACATGAAACAACGCTGTCCCTGGCCATCGGAAGATAAATTGATGATTGCTTATCACGATAAAGAATGGGGAGTACCACTTCATAACGATAAAAAGCTGTTTGAGTTTCTTGTTCTTGAAGGATTTCAGGCAGGATTAAGCTGGCGCACAATTCTTCATAAACGCGAAAACTTTCGCAAGGCTTTTGATAATTTTGATTTTAATAAAGTAGCAAAGTATGATAAACGAAAAATTAATTCTTTGATGAAAGATGCCGGAATAATTCGTAATAAGTTAAAAATAGAAAGTGCAGTAAAAAACGCCAAAGCTTTTATCGAAGTAAGAAAAGAGTTCGGTACATTTGATAAATATATCTGGAGCTTTGTTGACGGCAGACCAATAAAAAATAAATTCAAATCATTAAAAGAATTGCCAGCAAAAACTGAATTATCTGATCAGATAAGCAAAGATTTACTCAGGAGAGGATTTAAGTTTGTTGGCTCAACAATCGTTTATGCTCATATGCAGGCTACAGGAATGGTTAACGATCATCTTACAACTTGTTTCAGATATAACTCGTAGCGCACGAATCATTTCGTGCGATTTAACTGCAGGATGAACTATCTTGAAGAAAAAATATCATCTTAAAAATAATTCTCAGATGCCAGTTTTATGAATCCATACAAAGGCTTAAAAAATTTACCACACGATATGTGGGCGTTGTTTTTTACTTCGCTAATTAATCGTTCCGGAACAATGGTGATTCCATTTCTAGCCCTTTATTTAACAAAAAAAATTGGTGTAAGTCCAGCAGAAGCAGGCACAGCCTTGCTTGTTTATGGATTAGCAGCATTCATAGCTGCACCTATTACAGGGAAAATATCAGATAAACTTGGCTCGTTAAAAGTGATGAAATTTGCTTTGTATGGATCAGGCTTGCTTTTCTTTGCATACTCTTTTATTGAAGATTATAACTGGATACTTGCAGCAACATTTGTTCTTGCAGCAGTTAATGAAGCATTCCGTCCGGCAAACCTGTCTTTAATAACGGAAATTGTAACTCCACCGCAAAGAAGAATGGCTTTTGCTTTAAATCGTTTAGCGATAAATGCCGGAATGAGTATTGGTCCTGTAATAGGAGGATTCTTAACTCTTATTGATTTTCATTATTTGTTTTATGCAAATGCAGTAGCCTCTGTTTCTGCGGGAATTTATCTAAGCTCGGTTAAGTGGTCATCCTTATCTGAAGAAGAAAGCAAAGTTAAAATTGAACATCAAAGCAAATTAAAGTTTGCAATTTTAAGAGATAAATATTTTCTTTTCTTTCTCTTCGCTGTAATTCCTGCCAACCTTGTATTCTTCCAGCATCTGGGAGCGTTGCCGCTGTACATCGTGGATGATCTTGGTTACACAACTGCAGCTTTTGGATTGTTTAGTGCTATTAACACTGTGCTGATTATAATTGTGGAAGTTCCATTAAACAACTGGATGAATGATACTCCTTATAAAAAATCTCTTATGAGTGGAGCTTTGCTTGCAGGTATTGGATTTGGTGGATTTGCAATTGCAACCACTACCACTTTACTTGTAATTGCAATAATAATTTTTACTTTCGGTGAGATGATTTTTTTTCCAACAACGGCAGCTTATACTTCTGAAATGGCACCTGCAGAAAGGCGTGGCGAATATATGGGATATTATCAGATGACTTTTAGTTTTGCATTTTCAGCTGGTCCGTGGATTGGGACAGTTGTATATCAAAACTACGGCTCTGTAATTTTATGGAGCGGGGCATTAATTTTCGGTTTGATAACAGCATTCTTAATGAATTTTATTAAGCCAGGATTACAAATAAATGAATGATCAATTATCAATTTTATTATCTCAGCTTAAACATGATGAATTGAGCAACATCAGCACAATTGGATTTATAGAGAACAATCCGATTACGGAAGTAATCGAGATTAACCACTCTTATCTTATAAAAGGTAAAAGTGATGTTGAGTGGGTTTATATTGTTTGCAAAAATGAAAATGATCTAAGGGCTTTGTTACAAAAATCAGCCGGTAACACTTATTTTGCTTCGGTTGAAGATTGGATGATTCCTGTTATAACGGAGAACAGAGAAACCGAATGGATATTAACAACAATGCGCTATTATTTACCGGAAGATGTTGATGTTCCTGAAAATAAAAAAGAAGTAATTCCATTAACAAATAATCATATCGGATTTATAATTTCAAAATCGAATTATAAACAATTTTTATCTCCCGCATATCTTGAGGAAAGAATCACTAAATCAATTAGTGCGGCAATAATTGAAAAGGACAGACTTATTGCGTGGGGATTAACTCACGATGATGGTGCCCTTGGTTCCTTACACGTTTTGGATGAGTACAGAAAGAAAGGTTACGGAAAAGAAATACTTATTTCACTTATTCATCAAGCCAGAAAGCTTGGTAAGGTTCCTTTTGCACAGATTGAGGAAAAAAATATTAACGCTATCAATCTTGTGGAAAATTTAGGATTTGTAAAAGATAGAAGAGTTAGCTGGATAAAATTAAATTAGTGTGTTTTCGTGATTTGGTGTTTTTGTGGCAAAAACAAACTCCGAAAGTTTAGCCACTAAATCACAAAAACACTAAAGAGCACAAAAGAATTTTTGCATTGGTAAACCTTTTGTAATTTTGAATCACAAATTATTTACTGGTTTACAAAATGGATCTAAAGGAATTACTAAGAACACAAAGTGCAGAAATATTAGAAAGCGCTCTTCAATCTTTAAATTGTGCACATCTAAAATCTTACGATAAATCTTCAGAAAGTGAAAATAAGAACAGACTGTTAAATCTTCTTACATTAACGCAGCAGTGCGTAAGCGAAAAAAAACTGCTGCCAATGAAAGAATACTCGGCACAAATTGCTAAAGAGAGATTTAATGCAGGCTTTGGATTACACGAAGTTCACACAGCATTTAATGCTTTAGAAGAAGAAATCTGGAATCGTATTACAAAAAATATAGCGCCGGAACATCTTGGCGAAGCATTGGGTTTGATAAGTACTGTACTTGGAGCAGGAAAAGAAGAGCTTGCGTTAACTTATGTTTCGCTGGCTAGTAAAACAAAAACCCCAACCCTAAATCTTGCAGAACTTTTTGGCAGGAATTAGGAAAGACTTTATCGTTGTTATCCCACGAAAGCGGGAATACATCTTGTTAGTTATAGATTCCCGTTTGTACGGGAATGACAATTGGAATAATTTAAAATTATTTCAACACCAAAGTATCCCGTCCGGATACTTTATAAATCTGACAATTACATTCATCAGTATTAAACAGATAATTTCCTGATACTGTTCTAATGCCACTCACTGCATAAAATAAACCTTTTACATGTACCACGGGGAGAGGAACTAATTATAAAGAAGAGCTTTATTTATCAATAAAATTTTGTGATTAAAAATAATAATGTAACTTCTTATTAAACTTAAACTTATTTTTGTGATAAATTTATTAACTATTTATTGTATTAAATGAATAAAACCTGTGTACTTTTAATAAATCTTGGAACGCCGGACAGCCCATCAGTCAAAGATGTTAAAAAATACTTATCCGAATTTCTTAATGATCCGCGGGTCATTGATATAAATCCAATTGGCAGATTCTTTCTTGTGAACTTTATAATTGTTCCGTTCCGCGCACCTAAATCTGCAAAGATTTATAAAGAACTCTGGACTGAAAAAGGCATGCCTGCCGGTAGGCAGGGATCACCGATATTAATCTATGGTGAATCTGTAAAAGAAAAATTACAGAAAGAATTAGGAAGTGATTTTGAAGTAGAGCTCGCAATGCGTTATCAAAATCCCAGCTTAGACGAAGTTTGTGCACGAATGGAGAAAAAAGGTTACAAAAAGATAATTATACTTCCGTTGTTTCCGCAGTATGCTTCTGCAAGCACAGGCTCTGCAATTGATAAAGCTATGAAGTTAATAAGCAAGTGGTGGGTAATTCCAGAAATCAAAATCATCTCGCAATTTTATGATGATGAAGATTATCTTAACTGTGTAATTGAGCAATCTAAGAAGTATAATCTTAACGAATACGATCACATTCTTTTCAGCTATCATGGTTTGCCCGTAAGGCAGGTTGATAAAGTTTACTCTGATGGCAAACCTTGCAGTGATCACAAATGCGATGAAGAGATTAATGATGATAATATTTATTGTTATAAAGCCACCTGTTATGCAACAACAAGACTGCTTGCAGAAAAATTAAATCTTCCAAAAGAAAGATATACCGTTTGCTTTCAATCACGTCTGGATAAAGATTGGCTGGAGCCTTTCTCAGACAAGGTTGTAGAAGAGTGGGCAAAGAAGGGAGCAAAAAAGCTTCTCGTTTTTAGTCCTGCATTTGTTGCTGATTGTCTTGAAACCACCATAGAAATTGGGAAAGAATATCAGGATTTATTTGTTAAGCATGGCGGCGAAAAAGTTCAGCTGGTAGAAAGTTTAAATGATCATCCGATGTGGATTGATACACTAAATAAACTGGTTTTGAAAAATCTTTGAGAGTTTTATGCTGGATAACGCTGGTAAAAAAATAAAACATCAAACAAAAAAACAATTAAGAAAAGTAACAAGACTTTTACAATCCAGACCAAAGCAGATTGGATTACCTCCGGGCTCACTGATTTATACCGGAGAAAGAGAAAAAGAGCCAATTCATTTCAGGGTTTTTGAGTATAACGAGCAGGGTTTTATTGAAAATGAATATTCAGATGTTGATTCAGTTTTAAATCTTAAAAGTTCAAAAGAAAATATCTGGATAAACATTGATGGCGTGCATGACGTTGGGATTATGGAAAAAATTCAGAATCATTTTAACATTCATCCGCTTACGATGGAAGATATTTTACACACAACCCAAAGGCCCAAGATTGATGAATATGATGAAAATCTCTTCGTAGTTATAAGAATGTTTTTATATGATCGGGAAAATCGTGAATTAAAAAATGAGCAGGTTAGTATGATTTTATCAGAAAATTACTTGCTCACTTTTCTTGAAGATCCCGGAGATGTTTTTGACCCGGTAAGAGAAAGAATTAGAAAAACAGGAACAAAAATCAGAAAGAGCAAAATTGATTTTTTAGCTTATTCAATATTGGATGCTATCGTTGATAGTTATTTTCACATTTTAGAACAATTAGGTGAAGAAATAGAGGACCTGGAAGATCGCCTTGTAATAAATCCCGGAAAAGAAGATTTACAATTAGTTCACCGGATGCGTAGAAATATGATTTTGCTTCGTAAATCAATGTGGCCACTAAGAGAGGTTATTAGTTTTTTACAGCGCAACGATCACAGCGTAATTAAGTCTTCTACTCATATCTACCTCCGGGATGTGTACGATCATATTATTCAGATAATTGATACGATTGAATCTTATCGTGATATGATAATTGGAATGCTTGATGTTTACCTTTCCAGCACAAGCAATAAACTAAATGAAGTGATGAAGGTGTTAACGGTAATATCAACTCTTTTTATTCCGCTAACATTTTTAGCTGGTGTGTACGGAATGAATTTTGTGCACTTCCCCGAACTGGGTTATGAATGGATGTATCCGTGGGGCTTTTGGTTGATTACCATTCTAATAATTCTTGGTATGATTGTGTTCTTTAAAAGAAAAAAATGGTTCTAAATTTTGTTGCCACTTATCTGATCAAATAACCCTCATGCAATAAAACCCTTAATGGATTTCTAAATTACTTGCATTTATGCTTAAAAAGTTTAAATTATAATTGGGTTCAAATAAAATTGGTCGTGATCTCACATTGTTTCTTTGTTCTCGGATTTTGCAATTATGAGGCCGGTGGTTTAGAGTTGATGTTAATTAGATTAAATGGTTTGTGTTTAAAAGTTCTTTCTCCCAGAATTACCTTGTAATGTTTAACTGCATAAACCTCCGGCTTCACAATAATTGAAGCAAAATAGTGCTGTACTATCTCTCATCTTAAAAATTGGAGTTATAATGGGTAAATATCAAATTATCATCATAGGCAATGGTGAACCGGTGCTGGCGTGTACACTTTCTGCCCGAAATACTTATCCATCAAAAAAAATTGCGATAATTAAGTCGGATAACAATAATTCTTTTATTGAAGAACTGTTGCTCGGTTCATCTAACAATTTTAATGATTCACTTGCAATTATTTATGATGAGATAATCTTAAGAAAAGACAAAACACTTGTTCTTAAAAGCGGAAAGAATCTTAAGTTTGAAAAACTTGTAATCGCAACGGGTTCCAGAGCTATTGAACCTCCAATAGAAGGACTGCATATGAGCGGCGTTTTTATGATGAATAAAGATCCGGATCAGATTGGAAAAATTAAACGCAGTGCTCTTTGTGCAGATAATATTATTATTTATGGTGGCGGTTATATTGGAGTTGAGTTGTGCGATGAGCTGCTGCACGAAGGTAAGAATGTTACTATAATTGAAAAATCAAAAAGACTTATGCCCTCATCTTTTGATGCTGAAATAAGTTTAAAAGCAAAAGAACTAATTGAAAGTCTTGGCGGCAAAGTAATTCTTGATTGCAAGATAAAGAGTATTCTGGGTGTGAATAATATTTCTGCAGTAAAACTTTCTGATGATCGAAGAATTGAGTGTGATTTTTTAATGATCTGCTGTGGAACCAGACCGAATACAGAAGTAGCAGAAAGATTAGGGGTTATTTTTGATAGAGACCGCGGAGTGCTGGTTGATGAATATTTCCGGACATCCGATAAAGATATTTTTGCAGTTGGTGAATGTGCCGCTAAATATGATTTCTTTGCAAGTGATCTTGCAAACGTTCTTTTGCATAATGCAAAAATGGAAGAAGCAAAATTACTGGGAGCAAATCTTTACTCTGTAATTTTTAACAGAGGAAGAATGATTGATTACTTAACTGAAAAGAAAAATCTTAAGGAAAAAATTAAAAGAGAACTAAAAAATCTTGAGGCATCACATGTCGCAAAAGATTATATACCTATGCAATGAGTGCAAAAAAGAATTCATTCAGGATTTAACAGATAAATTACCTAAATCCTGTCCATCCTGCGGTAGTTCTAAAATTTATAAAAGTGTACATCATCAGAGATATGCAAAAAAAAGCAGAAGCAAAGTAAGATGGTCATATAGAATATAATAAGAAAGGATGGAAATTATGAAAATAGCGGTTGAAACTAATGATGGCGGAAAAACAATATCAGATCCTTTTGTTCGTTCAAACGGCTTTCTGATTTATGAAGTGGATGAAAAAAATATTTTCGTTAAAGAGTTCAGAACCACAAATCAGAAAAAAGCCGCGTTAATTGATAAAGAACTTAAGGACTGCAATGCAATTATTTCTCGTGGTATGCCAAGCAAGCTTCGGGAAAGATTGCAGAAACAAGGTAAAAAAGTGCTTATCACTTTTTCTTCTTCTCCTCGCAAGGCACTAAATGCTTTTCTTGCAGATGAATTAAATGCAAGATTTGTTCATTAGTTGCCGCAATGAAAATATCTGCTTAAAATTTATTTGAGATTTTAAGCAGATATATTTCTTTATTATCTACTTAAAGCATTAAATTTCCACTCGAAAAATTTATAAACCCCGGATAAACTTATGTCAGAAAAAAAGCGCCCTTCGTGGGATGAATACTTTTTAAAACTCGCTATGCTTGCATCAGAACGTGCAACCTGCCCGCGTATGCATTGTGGCTGTGTTCTGGTTAAAGACAGATTCGTCTTATCAACAGGATATAATGGTTCTCTCCCCGGTCAACCGCACTGCGAGGATGTCGGATGTTTAATTGTTGATAATCACTGTGTGCGCACAAATCATGCAGAAATAAATGCACTCGTTCAGGCTGCAAGGCATGGAGTAAATGTTGTTGGAGCTACTGCATATATTACTAATATGTCCTGCACTACCTGTGCAAAAGCATTAATAGCTGCCGGAATTAAAAGGGTGGTTGTTTTTTCTGATTTTCATGATACGCTTGCCACACAATTTTATTCTGATGCGGGAGTAGAAATCGTTAAAATGGATATGCCGGATAAAGAAATTCATTATGATTTGAAAAACTATTCCTCAGCAAAGAGAACTGAAAGATCAAAATAAAAAAATCGCAATCAGTAAACTTATCTGCAGAAGATAGATTTTAAATGTTAAGCATATACTAATTAACTTTAATTTTCATCCTTCGTTGGAGTTTTTATTCCCATTTGTCCGGACCAGGATGACTTTAATAATTCTTGTAGAAAAAAATTAAACCAAAATCATACATAATCTGGTTACCACTTGTTGCGGTTATCTTTTGGGGTGCCTCTTTTATTGCTACAAAGTTTTTGTTAGGCGAGTTAACTCCGGAAACAATAATTTCTCTCAGATTAATCCTTGCAATAATATTGTTAACCTCAATTGCTATTATACAAAAGAGAGACTTCTCGCTTAATATTAAAAGCCATGGATATATACTTCTTCTTGCGGTAATCGCTGTTTTTCATTTATGGATACAAGTAACAGGATTAAAATATACAACCGCTTCCAACACAGGATGGATAATTGGAACTGCACCAATATTTATGGCTCTGCTTGGACTAATCTTCTTTAAGGAAAAGCTCGGATTAACAAAACTATCTGGAATAATTATAGCAATTTTTGGTTTACTATTACTCGTGGGAAAAGGAAATCCAACCAATATTGATTTCATTAAAAACATGGGTGACTTTCTGGTACTATTGAGTTCATTTACCTGGGGTATATATTCAATAATAAATAAAAAAATCTCGTTAAGCTATTCCCCTTTTATGACGATTCTTTATCTGTTCTTAATGATGGCAATAATAATAATTCCCTTCACAATAAATGATTCAACGGTTAAATCAGTAATTAATTTATCTACTGTCGGATGGATATCAATTTTGTTTTTGGGATTTTTATGCAGCGGAGTTTCTTATGTAATTTGGGCTTATTCTTTAAGAGAGATGGAATCTGCTAAAGTTGGTGCGTATCTTTATTTTGAACCATTTGTAACAGTTTTTACTGCATGGATATTTCTTAAAGAAGAAATTACTTTGCTGATGATTTTAAGCGGCTTAATAATAACCGCAGGCGTTGTACTTGTAAATAAAGATTAGGAAAATTTTTTTATGATTTTAGATTCAAATAGCAAGAAGCCTGATATTAAATATCCCTGTACCTGGGATTATAAAATTATTGGATCTGATGTTGATGAAATGATAGATGCGATTGAAATGATTGTAGCAGGAATGGATTATAAAATATCCTCTTCAAACGTAAGCTCAAATGGAAATTACTTTAGTCTTAACTTAACAGTATTTGTTACTTCAGAAATAATAAGAGATATTATTTTTTCAAAACTCTCCGCAAATGAATTTATTAAAATGGTTCTTTAAAAATTAGCAACAAGAACCGCCTTTAAATCAATCAACTTTTTTAAATATCATTTTTACTGAATCATTTTCCAAAATCAACTTTAAATTTTCAATTTTGTAACTGAAAGATTTCAGATTTATTGCATCAATTACTGCTCGTTCAACTTTCATATCCGGGCACGCCATCATTGTTGCACCGATGTGACCAAATTTTATTTTGCTACCCTGCAAACCAATCTTTCCAAAAATCTGATTACAGCCTGCATGTCCGCTGAATCTCATATCTCTCAAATTAAACTCAAAAGTTGGAACTCCCTTAAGCAGCTCAGAATTTTCCAGGTCGATATTTGTCATCTCTTCCAAAACCCAAATATCGTGTAATCTGTAATCCAACAAATATCTTCCGCAGCCGTTGAATTCAGTATAGTCTATTTCTTTTGATCCTTTAATATTAACTCTGACATTATAATCAAATTTTTCTCCCGACATATTATCCTGGCATTCCATTCTATTAATTGTTATGGATAAGTCACCCATTTCCGTTTGCGCTCTGAAGTTTGTCACATCAGAATCCTGAGCTTTTATTCCCTGAACGGGCGGAGTGTTCATTTTAAATCCATCCATTGTTGAAAATCTCATAGCTTCTTCAAAATCGATTTCAAGAACCCAGTTTGGTTCGTTGCCGCGTGCATAAAAATCAATTCCCTTTAAATATTTTTCCTGATAGAATGATGGATCCACAATATCACCGTTCTGATTAATTTTAATTTCAGCGCTTTCGTCAATTTTTTTAGAGGTTGAGCAGGATTGGATAACAATAATAGCGAGAAAGATGAGGATAATATTTTTCATGATTCATTAACCTTTTTGTGACAGGTAAAAATATAAAGCAATTAATTAAAATGCTCTTTAAAATGAAAAAACGCATCCGGAATTTTGAATGCGTTTAATCATTAGGGGGCTTATGAAAAAATTACGATGCTTTTACTAATAATTCATTTTCAATTGCTTGTTTTAATGATTCTTTAGGAAGCGCTCCAACTGCCATTTTTGGTTGTCCCACCATCGGTATAAATAGTATTGATGGAATGCTTCTTATGCCGAATACAGCACCAAGCTCCTGCTCTTCATCGGTGTTTACTTTATATATGTTTATTTTTCCTTTGTACTCTTCAGATAATTCTTCGAGAACCGGACCCACCATTCTACAAGGACCGCACCATGGAGCCCAGAAATCTATAATTGCAGGAAGTTCACCGCTGAATTTCCAATCCTGGTTTTTTTCGTAATCAAAAACTTTTGATAAAAAAGTTTCTTTTGTTAATGCTTCTGTCATTTGTTTGCCTTTCTAATTATTATTTTCTTTTTATGGTTTCTTTTCGTTTGGTAGTCGCAACTTTCGGGTTGCGCTAAGATTTTAATTTCGCAGGCTGAAGCCTGCGGCTACATTTAATATATTAAAGTGCTTCTAAAACTCTTTTTAATTTATTTTTTACCTCTTCTGCAACAGGTTTCATTTGTGGATTTTCGATAACGATTGTCATAACCATCGGATCAAAAATTGAAACAACTGTTTTATCATTCTTTTCATATACAATTATATTGCAGGGTAAAAGTAATCCTAATTCTTCCTCAACCTGTAATGCACTGTGTGCAAGTTTTGGATTGCAGGCACCAAGTATTGTGTACTTTTTAAAATCAACATCAATTTTTTTCTTTAAAGTATCTTTAACATCAATTGAAGTTAAAACACCAAATCCCTCTTTCTTCAACTCTTCAGTTACTTTTTCTATTGCCTGATCAAAACTATAATCTGTTGTTTTAGAAAAACCGTAT
>CAZCJF010000011.1:0-59073 GCA_964499095.1 uncultured Ignavibacteriaceae bacterium | reverse complement strand
ACATAATAGATTATGAGAGCAATTAAAATGTATAAAATTATTTGTCCTGTTGTCATAAGCCTCTGATTTTGCAATTAATATGATTTGAAATTTATAAAAAGGATTCAGTACTGAATGTGATTTGATTTTAAAGTCTTTTTAAGTGTTTCTAAGTAAACTAAGTGTCTTAGTGGTTGTTGAGCTTTACCACCAGGACACTTAGAACGCTAAGAGTTATAAAGAAAAAAATCAAACTTCTTTAACACTTAAAAACTTGTTGTAAATCCACATTAAAATTGCACCAACTACACCAACCAAGCCAATCACAAGAAAAACCATTTCTGGCTGCCCTACTTCTTTTCTGCCGAAGCTTTGGTAGAGCCATCCGCCAAAAGTTCCTCCAACTAACCATGCAATTGCAATCGGCAAAAACGCAAAACCCTGGAACAATGCTGCCTGTCCTTTTGGTGCCAGATCGGCAAGATACTCATAAAATCTTGGGGCCTGAGTTTGCTCGCCAACTGAGAAAACAAAGATTGTTGCAATAATCAATCCGATTCCAACTGTAATTCCTGCAATCTGAGAAAAGTAAAGTAAAAACCAGCTTAATCCTGCAAAAACAAATCCAATCATTATTGCTGATGGAGTGGGAATTTTTTTTGTGAACCTATTAATTGGAATTTGCAAAAGAATTATCGTCCATGCACCTGTAGAAAGAATAAGTTCAATAGGTGCATCGGGAGAAATATAATCTGACACATAAAATGGGATAACAATAAAAAACTCCCAGAACACTATCCAGTAAAGAGCAAAAAGCATTAAAAAAAACATAAACTTAATATTCTTTACAACAGTAACTAAGTTTTTAACGACGGTGATAATATCATCGCGCTTTTCTGAAATTTTTGCTGCTGGTTCTTTAAATAATATTATTGTGGTTAAAAACATAAGCGCACAGCTTATAGCAGAAACAAGATACACAAACTCAATTCCGAATGAATCCCTAACAAAGTAAGCAAGCAATGGACCCAGAGCTGCCCCAATATTTACCAGCCAATAATAAATTGCATATCCAAGAGATTTGGTTTCCGGAGTGGTTGTTAAGGCAACAGTTCCAAGAACACTTGGTTTAATAAATGAACCGCCGATTGCAGTAAAGATTAATATTATTGAAAGTATAGGGAATAAATTTGTATCAGCGTACCAAGATGAAAAAGCACTCATTCCCGTTGAACCGATAAGAAAGTAACCGATTGCGAGAACAAAAAATGCAAATGAAAATGCTTTCTTAAATCCAAACTTATCTGCAAGTGCACCTGCAAATATTGGAAGGAAATAAATCAAACCACCAAAGATAGATGATAGCTGCCCGGCCTGCACTTCATCAAACTTTAAATGATCACGCAGAAACACACTAAGAATCGTTGCCTGTCCGTAGTAAGCTAATCTTTCAAACAACTCCATTCCATTTGCAACCCAGAATGAATGTTGAAATCCGGATTTAAGTTTTTGCAAAGTACCTGTTTGTTCCACAATCTATCCTTTCCAAAAAATATTGTGCGCAATTTAGTTATGATGATTTATACTAACAAAGTATTTTAAGGATGTTAATTAAAACTTTATGTAGAAAATGAATTTATCGTTTCATCCCTTAACACCAGATAGATGGAAAGACTTTGAAAATCTTTTTGGCAAAAAAGGCGCCTGTGCGGGATGCTGGTGCATGTACTGGCTGATGTCTAAAAAAGAATATGATGAAAAAAGATCTGACGGCAGAACAAAAAAAGAAATGAGACGTATAGTTAAAAATAATATCCAGCCGGGAGTTCTTGCTTATGATAATGACAAAGCTATCGGCTGGGTTGCAATTCAGCCAAGAGAAAAATATTCACGCCTATCAAATTCAAAAATACTTCAGCCTGTAGATAATAAACCCGTCTGGTCAATCGTATGTTTTTTTATCCACAAAGATTACAGAAAAAAAGGCATATCGGTTCAGCTTATTAACTCTGCCTGTGATTTTGCGGCGTCCAAAGGCGGAACGATAGTTGAAGCATATCCAACTGATACTAAAAATAAAACATCTGCTCCTGTTTTTATTTACACTGGAACTTACTCGGCATTTAAGAGAGCAGGATTTAGTGAAGTCACAAGAAGGTCGGAAACAAGACCGATAATGAGGAAAAGAGTTAACTTGAAAAAGTAAATTAAAACAAGATTAACTAATCAATTGAAATTAAAGGGAATAATTTTTAAACATACATAAACAAAAAAAAGAATTTAACATGAAAACATATCTTATAAATTTTCTGCTCTTTGCTCTAATAACATCTTTGGTTTATTCTCAGAATAAAAATTCTGTTATTGCAGAAGTTAAAAACAATGAAGTTAAAATCACTTTACATAGGCTTATTGAGTTTAATGATTCCAAAGCCAAAGACGGAAACAAATTTTTGATTGCCGATATAACTATTGAAAACATTTCCGATAAAAAAATAAATATGGGTGCTGATTACACAATGAGCATCACTATCAAAGATGATAAAGGCAATGAATATCGCTCGGGGCTTAAAGGTGAAGGAATTGTATCTACCTATCTTACAAAAAACCAGGATGCTGAGCAGGATCAGAAAGCACACTCGCTTGCCTTCGGTGATAACTTCCCTTCAAAAACAAAAGCGAGATCATTTCTTTGCGGATTTGAAGTACCAAAAGACGCAAAGATTGTATCGTTTGGTGTGAAGAAGAAAAATTTGTGGAGTGCGGTTAAGTAAACAATAGTTTATTTTTTTAGTTGTAAAGAACCATTTCTTGACAAATCAATTTTTGAAAATAAGTTTTTCGCCAAGAGAAGAGCTTCATTACTTGAAAGTAGCAATTTACAAACCCAATTTCTCAAAGAAATTGGGTTTGTTATTTAGTTCTAGAATACTTCTGTTCGCCTGTTTTATTTTTTTAATCTTTCCCACTTAAATTTTACACAAATATTTTTTACACAAAGTAATTTTTATCCTTTCTGTTTATTACATTATTACTGCATAAAATTAATAAAGTTGTTTTTCTTAAATTTTTGCGGGGGGGGTAGGAATAATATTTGTTATAAAACTACTAAGGGAATAGCGGGAAACAGAATATGAAAAATTTAATTTATTTTTTTATTAAACCTTCCTTAAAATATTTGTTAGCAAAAAACTTAATAACCTTTCTTGCTATAATTTTAATAATACTGCCGCAGCAAGGCTGCAACACAACAGAACCAACAGTAGAGACCAAATCCAAATGGGAAAAAATATCTGTGTTTGATGGTATGGATGTTAAAGGTTTTAAAATTATTAACGATGAACTCTATGTTTATGGATGGGGTGATAATAACGGACTTTATAAAACTTCCGATGGTATAAGTTGGACTAAAATAATCTTACCAGATACTGGAAATTTTAGATACGGCGTCTCTGCTATTGCTATGTTGAATGAAGATTTAATTATTGCATCTGCTTATAGTTATGATGGTAAATATCTGTGTAAAATTTCAAAAGATGGAAGTAAAAGTGTTATTCCCACACCTGTTCAAATAGAAATTGCTGATATGGAAGTAATTGGTAATAATGTATTTATCGCTGCGGGTAGAGATTATATACAATATAATTCAGGAATATTAAAACCAACTGGAGAGTTAAATTTAATCTCCAATCGTCTTTATACCAATCCATATATTGACGATGAATGCTCGATAGGAAATGCAATCAATCCCATTTACTCATCTAAACTTATAAAGGTTAATAACGATGTAAATTATCTTTTAAGTGGGGAAAGGGCGGGACCTAATTTTGTCACTAAAATAGATACTAACGGTTATCACTGTTTCATTTATAAAGGTATAACTACGAGTGACAAATTTGCTGGTGTTTTTGATTTAGTCTTATACCAGGATACGCTTTTTGTTGCTACAGAAGGATATATCAAATTCTTTTTTAATAATGAGTGGAAAGTATATAAAGATTCTTTACCAAAACCTCACGGGACAGTTCCTTTTGTTACTAGCTTAACTTTTGCTAAAAATACAGTTTATTTAACGACACCCAGCGATGGAGTGCTTATATGGGAAAATAACAAGTGGATTTCAATAGGAGAAGGATTACCCAAAAATGAAGAATATAATGTATATCCGGGTATTTCATATATAATTGCATTTCAGAATAAACTTTTTATTGGTTTTGGAACTGGAAAGGTTTGGGATACTGGAATGCGTGGTATTTGGAAATATTCATTAAATTAATTTTAGGGAGGAAGAGCTAAAATACAAAAATCCATTCCGGCGTTTGCGGCACCGGAATGGCGAATGTAAACAGAAAGGATTCTCACAGTCTGGCTAACTAAAAAAGATTCTGTTTAAACATTTAAATTCACAAGAAATAATTACTCCGCAAAGTTATATTTAATAATTTTTTGTAATGGTAAATAATTAAAAGAAATAGAAATGGTGTGAAGAATGAAAAAAATATTCTTGGCAGTTTTGATAACTTTTGCAAGTAACTTGTTAGCACAAGAAAAGGATACCACTTATAAATATTGGGTAACACTGGGCCTGGGTGTAATCAAAACAAGTATCAATTTGAGTTATAATTTCTCAATAGATGATAAATTCTATAAAGTTGGATATTTAAATAGAGGTGGACTTTTAACAACTACGGGAAAAGATGGTTATTTATACAATTCCATGGACATTTCCATAGGAAAAAGATTACAAACCGAATGGTTTCAAATATCTCTATTTAGCGGTCCGTCATATGTGTTTGGGAAAAAACGAGCAACTTCCGGGGATCATGAAAAATATAATACGATTGGTTTAGAAACAGATGCTCAATTATTGTTCCGAGCTGCTAACGAAGTTGGAATAGGCCTTGGTCTATATAGCAATTTAAATTTTGAAAGGAGCTATGCTGGTATTAACATAAGCTTAACTTTAGGCAATGGGAAATAATAAAAAAAGGAGTAAAATGAAAATTCATCAACTGTTCTTTTTAATCCTACTTTTAACTGGGAGAATATGCTATTCCCAAGTAACAATTAATAATATTCAGACTGCATCCACTATTGTTTATGTTGACGCCTCCACTCCGAATAATCCCAATTCTTATACATGGTCAGAAATTAGTAATACGAAACAAGGTGTGCACATTAGCGTAATACCTCCGGAAAGAGGAGAGATATATTTGCAACAAAATAATTCATGGATAAATTTTAACTCATGGAATTATGGGTTTATGACATCTCTGGATATAAAATATGATAATGGAAACTGGCAAAATATTTTTTCAACAACTAAGGATGCTACTGGTTGGCAAACCTCTCCATTTTTAACATTAGGTCAACATTCAATAGCTGTTAGATGGCGGGATCTTGCAGGTTATACACATTTAAGAGACTATGATGTTTTTGCAGTTCCTCAAAGTCAAAAGTTCTTCAAAGACAATTATGGGAATACTCTCACTTTATGGGATGGGGGTAATGCTAATAAGGTCATTTTAATTTCTGAAGGTTTTGACCCTTATAATACTACTTATTCAGAGTATTTAAGACATAAAGGAAAAGACTTGTTTGAACCATTAATACAAGCAGGGTACAATGTTTATTTCCTAAACTATGTCTATAATAGTCAAAGCATGCGCAATTCTGCGGCAATATATAATTCTGCAGCACGTTACATATCTTCACTAAACTTTAATACATCAATGACAGCCGCGGGTGTTAGCATGGGTGGAGTTATAGTAAGATATGCTTTGACAAAAGCAGAAAACGATGGAAACCCATTACCCTTCAATAAATTTGCGTCAATAGATGCTCCTCAACAAGGGGCAATATTTGCAAAGGATTTGCAAGATTTTATGAAGGATGAAGCAGAAAATTTTCAAAAACATGGACTGAACAATGATGCAGCTAAAGAGTTATTAGTTGAAAATTCATTTGGAAATTTATATACAGACTTTTACAATGAACTTAAAGGATTAAATGAAGGCAGAGGTTATCCCAGTTTAACAAAAAATATTGGTGTTAGTTTTTCAAATGGATCTCCTAATCCAGGTAATGGACGTTGGGTGGCAGTTACATTTGAGCTTCAGTTATTACCAGGAACCTACATATATAAAACCTCTTGGTTAAATGAAACCTTAAAGCAACCTGGTTCGTATTTACCAAAATCAACCGTTGCTTCAAATCCATCACCATTTAATTATGGATGGTTTATTGCTGGGATGACACAAACTGAAAGAGACCCTAATAATCATCCGACTTTCATTCCGTATAATAGCTCACTCGATATTGTAAATGGTAATTCAAAATCTGATGTTACTATTCAGGCAAATGCCAATTATTTTCACGATGAGTTTCCGCCAGAAATAATTGATCCCTTAATAAAAGCAGTAATGGATCCATATTTGATAACTATAAAGAAAGAATTTGAATTTGATGGTACCGAAAATTCAGTAGAAGATGCTTATCAAGGTTTTCCATTTACCTTTTCAGTTCAATCAACTGTTTTAAAGAATGGTAAAACATATAATTTTGCCGGCTGGACAGATGGTAATACAACTAACCCAAGAACTATTACTCCACAAGGGAATGAAACTTACACAGCTTTATATAAAACGCTTCATAAATCCAACCAAACAAACGCATACTCAAACCCAAGTCAGCGCAGGTTCATTCAAACACCGGATGGAGTTAAACACATTTGTTACGAAAGTATGAATCGTGTTTGGATAGAACACAGCACAGATAACGGCACAACCTGGTATTTAGGTAATGGCGGTAAACCGCTTAGCAGTGCCGATAGCAAAAATCCTTCAATGTCTTTTTATGGCAATCAAATTGGCATTGTCTGGCAGGAAAAAAGTGGTAGCAGTTTTAAAATAAAAATGGCATTGTTCTGGATGAGTGATTATTCGTCATCATTATTCGAAACAATTGCAGAAGATGCAAACGATTACTCACACAATGCAAATCCTGTGGTTGAATGGGGGTATAATGGAAAAGTAGTAGTTGTTTATTCGGGTTTTGATCTTTGCATAAACCCATTTGGCGGTACTGCATTAAAGTACTGGTACGGTGATGCAACTTCAAATGGTATAAGTCAGCTTTCCCAATGTTCAATTGCCGGCACAGACGTAAACTCAATTAACCCAACAATTACAGCAAATTATTCGCTTTACACAAATCCATTTTACTTTCATTTTGCCTGGCAGCAGGTAATAAACAGTAATACTTCTAAAATCCTGTATTGTGCATTTTATTCAGATCAGAATAATAGTCTGTTGGGCACAGGTATAACAGAAGTATCATACAACAGCGGTTATTCAAAAAATTATCATCCAAGAATATTGCTAAGGAAAGTAAACACAGAGTATTTACCATTTATTACCTGGCTGGGATACAGGAACACTCCTTCGGTAGCGACTAATGTAATAACACGTTACAAGCAGTATGGATCCTGGTCACCTTTCAGTGTATATGGCAATTCTTCAGTACAATCATTTTCCATAAACAATGCGGGCTATCAATATTATCAGGATATACTCGGTTTAGGCTGGAGCGAACCTGTATCGCCGGGCGTTCCGGTGTATGTAAATAAAGCAGTAAAAATTGGGTTATCATCAACAATTAGCACTCTTTCAACATCAGGTAAAGATTTACAAATAAATAACAGCAATGGGTTAAGTAGTATGTTTGTAAATTCATACAAGAGTAATGCTCTGCCATATAATTTTACCTTATCACAACCGTTTTCATCATTAAATAAGGAAAACTCAATGGCAATTTTTAATGGCAGAGAGGGTATTGTCGGAAAGAATGGTGCTCAGTTTTTCTTTGCTCTTGGAGATATTTCTGTAGATGGGCAGACTGTTGAATTTATTCAAATTCCCGATTCATTGGAGACAAACAATTTGGCTACAGTCAATAATTATTTTGAAAGCGAACCTTTCCTGGTAAATAGTAACAGTAATTTAACTTACGGTGTAGAATATGGGATGGTTGATTCTGTATTATGTTCTTCTGTTTTGAAGAATAATGGAAAGATTACTTTTAAAGTTGAGTTAATAGATGATAAAACAAATGAAGTATTAGATGTATTTGATGAAGTTACTTATTCTGAAAAGGATGTATTCCAGTATGATAATATCGGTTATAAGGTAAATCTGGATGGAATAGGAGAAAAGACAATCAGATTAAGGCTGTCAACTAATACAAACTTAAGTTTTGATAATTCTTTGTCAAACAGAATATCAGATCAAAATATGCTTGCCAAAACGGGTTATCGGAATATTAACTACCAGGGTAAATCAGTTGTTACAGAATACGCCCTTGAGCAAAACTACCCAAATCCATTTAACCCAAATACAACAATTAAATATCAAATACCAGCCTCCCTAAATCCCTCCAAAGGAGGGACTTTGGTTACACTAAAAGTTTATGACATTCTTGGAAATGAAGTAGCAACGCTAATAAATGAAGAAAAACCAGCAGGCAGATATGAGATAAACTTCAATGCATCATCCCTGGCAAGCGGGGTTTATATATACAAAATACAGGCAGGAAGTTTTATAAGTTCTAAGAAGATGCTGCTTTTAAAATAGTACCAGTACTAGTGATTAAGTAACTAATAATTTCTAATGCTCAATGTCTTAATATTTAATTAAACATTAAGCATTTATCACCAAACATTTCCCACCGGGCCCTTTTTCATTTCTTAGAAAACCGAATACTTTTTCCATTATTTGATAAAATTCATTTGGCAATTATCAATTAATAAACCGCATTATTTAACTTAAACACAACATTTATTTTACCGCCTGTGGCATACTTTCTGAAAAAATGATTGCGCTTAAAAAAACTATTAATTTTTGCTAACTATTAAAAATTACGAAATCGATCTATTATGGGTTCTAAAACATTCCAGGGTGGTGTTCATCCAAAAGAGTATAAGGAATTAACTGAACATCTTGCTTTCGAAACCTTCCCTTTTCCTGATGAAATTATTCTCCCGCTTTCTCAACACCTGGGCAAAGAGGCTAAAGCTCTTGTAAAAAAGGGTGAAGATGTAAAACCCGGACAAATGATTGCACAGGCAGAAGGATTTATATCTGCACCTGTTCATTCATCGGTTGCGGGAAAAGTTATGAGTCTTGGCAAAGAACAAACTCCAAGTGGTTTTCCTAAAGATGCCATTGTTATTAAACGAAACGGAACCATTGAATCGGAAAAAATATTTCTTGAACCATTAAATCCCGAAACAATCACTCCTGATGAAATTAGAGAACGTGTTGCACTTGCTGGAATTGTTGGACAGGGCGGCGCTGCATTTCCAACATCAGTAAAATTAAATCCACCAAAAGATAAAGTAATTGATGTTGTAATTCTTAACGGGTGCGAATGTGAACCTTATCTTACCCGTGATTACAGATTTATGATTGAGCGCCCGGATGATCTTATATTTGGTTTGAAGCTGATAATGAAAGCGCTAGGCGTTAACCGGGGCGTAATAGGAATTGAAGATAATAAGCCAAAAGCGATTGAGCTTTTATCAAACAAAGTAAAATATGAACACGGATTAGAAGTAATATCATTGAAGACAAAATATCCACAAGGGGCAGAAAAGATGTTGATAAAAGCTGTTACGGGGAAGGAAGTCCCCCCCGGTAAACTGCCTATGGATGTTGGAGCAGTTATTCAGAATATCGGAACTGCAATTGCAATTCATGATGCAATCGTAAAAGGTGAAGTTTTAATTACTGCCGCACTTACTGTTTCGGGTAAGGGAATAAAAAATCCTAAAAACCTGATCGTGCCTGTTGGCACTCCAATTCAAAGCGTTATTGATTTTTGCGGTGGAGTAACAGAAGACGCTGTTAAAGTTGTTGTGGGTGGACCCATGATGGGCGTTGCTCAGTTTGATCTTCATGCACCGGTAATGAAAGCAACATCCGGAATTTTAGTTCTTACAAAAGATGAAGTTGCTGAAAATCCTGAAACACCTTGTTTGAGATGCGGACAATGTGTTGGCGCATGCCCATTAAACTTAATGCCGACAAAACTTGCGAGGTATTCTCAGCTAAACAGATTTGAGGATGCCGAGGGTGCAGGAATAACAGTTTGTATGGAATGCGGAACCTGTGCTTATACCTGTCCGGCAAATATTCCTCTTGTTCAGTGGATAAGATTAGGTAAACAAAAAGTTTTACAAATGCAGAGAGATAGAGTAATAAAGTAAGTCATTGCGAATCCCGACTTGTCGGGATGAAGCAATCTGTTTAGTTCAAATGAGTCAAATTGTTGAGCAGATCACTTCGCCCGATAAATCGGGACTCGTGATGACACAAAAAAAAGAAAATTATGGAAACAACTACTACTATAGAATCTAAACAAAAAGTCTATTTTGATTTAACAACTTCGCCGCACTTGCATTCAAAATGGACAACATCCAAAGTGATGTGGTTTGTTGTTGCTGCTTTAGTTCCATCAATTGCAGCAGCACTAACTTTTTTTGGATGGACACAAATTTTTATAATCATAACAGCAGTTGTGTTTGCTGTTGGAACCGAAGCAGCAATTCAATCAATAAGAAAAAAACAAATTACCTGGTTTGATGGAAGCGCCGCTTTAACGGGATTGCTTCTTGCATTAACTCTTCCTCCGAATTTTTCTTTGTACGCAACGGCAATCGGATCTGTGGTTGCAGTCGGATTGGGAAAACAAATTTTTGGCGGATTAGGTTATAATATTTTTAATCCGGCTTTGGTTGGAAGAGCATTTTTGCAGGCTGCTTTTCCTGTGCAGATAACAACCTGGACAAAACCAAATTTTGCAGTGGATTCTGTAACAAGCGCAACTCCGCTTGCTGCATTTAAGTTTGATAAAATATTTGCAGATACATCATCACTGGCAATTGGTAACATTGGCGGCTCACTTGGTGAAACTTCTGCAATTGCAGTTTTGCTAGGTGGAATTCTTTTAATCTCGGTTGGAATTGTTAACTGGCGAATCCCGCTTTCAATGATAATTGGAATGTTTGTGTTTGGCGGCATTTTCTGGTTGATCAATCCACAATATCCAACACCTGTCTTTCACATCTTTGCCGGAAGTTTTCTCTTCGGCGCAATGTTTATGGCAACAGATTGGGTTACATCCCCAATTACAAATAAAGGTATGTGGATATTTGGATTTGGAATTTCTCTTGTTCTTATAGTTATCAGAATTTACGGCGGCTTACCCGAAGGAGTTATGTATTCAATTTTATTTATGAATGGATTTGTTCCTCTTATTAACAGATATACAAGACCAACAATATTTGGTGCTGTAAAGGAGGGAAAGAAATGAATAAAGTAGTTCAGATGCTGCTTGTGTTAACCGGAATTGGAATTATATCTGGCGGATTGCTTGCAATGGTTGATGGATGGGCTGATCCATTAATTGCTGCAAATAAAAAAGCTGAAACAGAAGCAGCCATTTTCCGTGTAGAGTCTGATGGAAAATCATACGAAGCATTAACCAATGCTGGATTTGAAGTTTATAAAGTAAAAAATGATAAAGCCGAAGTTGTTGGTTTCGCTCTGGTTTATGAAGGCAATGGATTTCAGGGAAAGATAAGATTGATATGCGGATTATCTGCCGATCTTGAAAAAATACATGCATTAGAAGTTCTTGAACAGGTTGAAACTCCCGGGCTTGGAACCAAAGTAACTGAAGCGGCTTTTTTAGAACAGTTCATGCAACTTGAAACAGCACCTATGGTTGAATGGGTAAAAGGGGCTAAACCAGATGATCCAAATGAAATTCAGGCAGTTACCGGAGCAACGATTTCATCAAAAGCTGTTGTTGAAATAATCAATCGCGGAATTGAAAAAATGAAAAGACTGAAAGACGAAGGAGGCTTGAAATGAAAAAACAAGTCTCTTTAAGCAAAGAATATTTAAAAGGTGTTTGGGAAAACAATCCAATCCTAATTCAACTTTTAGGATTATGTCCAACACTTGCTGTAACAGTATCAGCAATAAATGGATTGGCGATGGGATTGGCAGCTACATTTGTTTTGGTGATGTCGAGTTTACTAATCTCATCCATAAGAAAAATTATTCCGGGACAGGTTCGCATTGCATCGTTCATTGTTATAATAGCAACATTTGTAACGATAGTTGATCTTGTTATGAAAGCAAAATTTCCAGATCTAAGTAAAGCACTTGGTCCATTCATTCCGCTTATCGTTGTAAACTGTGTAATACTCGGAAGACAGGAAACATTCGCTTCAAAAAATAATCCTGGCAGAGCATTGCTTGATGCGCTTGGAATGGGAACGGGTTTTACTCTGGCGCTTATTATACTAGGGTCAATTAGAGAAATAATTGGCTCTCGCACTATTTTTAATTTACAGGTTTTACCAAATCAGTTTGAACCTTGGTTAATTATGATCCTGCCTGCAGGTGCATTTTTAACTCTTGGTTTGTTACTTGGATTATCTAACATGTACACGGATAGAAAAAAGAGAGCAGAACACGAATCAATATTAGCTCATTATAAACGTGTTGGCAGAGAAGATTTAGCAGAAGAACTTGAGGTGAAATAATGGAACTGTTTGTAATTTTTATTTCGGCTGCTTTAGTAAACAACTTTGTACTTGCATACTTTCTTGGTATTTGCCCGTTTGTCGGAGTTTCAAATAAACTCAGCTCGGCAATATCAATGGGAATGGCAACAACATTTGTAATGGTTCTTACAGCTATAGTTAGCTGGCTGTTATACAACCTTGTTTTGATTCCATACAACTTAGATTTTTTACAGATTCCATCTTTCATTCTGGTTATTGCTTCGCTTGTTCAGTTTGTTGAGATGGTGATAAAAAAAGTTTCTCAACCACTATATCGTGCATTAGGAATTTTCCTGCCATTGATAACAACAAACTGTGCAATACTTGGTTTGGCATTGTTTGGGTCTATGAGAGAATATAGTTTTATTCAAAATGTTATTTTTGGTATTGGTGCCGGAGCAGGTTTTACTTTAGCATTAACTATTATGGCAGGTATTCGTGAGGAACTTGATCTTGCAGATGTACCAAAGCCATTCCGTGGTGCACCCATAACATTAATAGTTGCAGGAATTTTAGCACTTGCTTTTATGGGTTTTGCGGGAATGATCTGAGTTTAATGTCATTCTGAACCCCGATAAAACAGGGGTGAAGAATCTATGAGGTGTGGAAGATCCTTCACTTCGTTCAGGATGACTAGCACTGTAATATTGAAAATAAAATTCGTTTGACGTTTATCGTCTGACGTTTGACAAATAAGGAGAATAGAATGATATCAAGAAGAAATTTCTTAAAGATCGCCGGATTAACTTCTGTTGCACTTGGTGCCGGTTATACAACTGGCAAGTTAACAGGAAATTCAAAAACTATTAATTATACCGTGCACGGATTTATTCCCTCTGATGAACAAGTAATAGCAAACCTTGTTACATCTTTTAAGAATAAAGTAAAAAGTAATTCCACACCTGTTATTATTGCTGATTCAAAGATCGGGGAAATAATAAATAGAATTGATTTGCATTCAAGAAAAGAAAATTTTACAAACAGCGGATCAATTACTTACAGGTTAAAAAGATTAGATAAGCAGATAGATTCAGATATAATTGTTAGCGATGCAAATAATTCTGTTTATTCTCTTGATGACTTGAACTCAGCTTTTGAAAGCATAAGAGCCGGATTAAAAAACAGAAAAGCAGAGTTTCTTTTCACAGCAGAATACAAAGAAACAGATTTTCTATCATCTGTTTTCAAATCCGGCAGCAAAGAAGTTATGATAGAAAACGAAAAAGGATTGGTTGATAGAATTTCTTTTGACAAGAATTATAAAAACATTTTAATTGATGGTCCGCAGGGAAAAACAGGATTAAAGATTGAAAATGGAATAGTACAAGTTCATACATCAACCTGCAGACACAAAATTTGCAAACACTCTGTTGCTAGCTTAGTTGGAAATATTATTGCCTGTGCGCCGAATAAAGTTTTAATAAAGATTGAGCAATCATAGTTTGAAAACTAAAATAGCATACAGCGTACTTTTTGTTGTTCTTTTTCTTATTGGATTTTTCATTGCAAAAAAAAGCAGTGATGAATTAAAAACAATTAAACGAACACAAATTCTGCTTGGAACAGTTGTAGAAATTCAGGTACGCGATAGTGATGATAATAAAGCTGATGATGCAATTTCAAAAGCATTTGCAGAAGTAAAAAGAATAGACGATCTGTTTACAACTTATAATGATCAAAGCCCTGTTTCGCAAATCAACAACACTGCAGATACAATTATTAATGTTGATCCTGAAATTTACAATCTAATTGTTCTTTGTGATTCAATTACAAAATTATCTGATGGAAGTTTTGATGTAAGTCTTGATAATCTTACAAAAGCCTGGGGATTTTATACGGACGACCCTCATCTTCCGTCTAATGATGCGATTGATTCAGCTTTGTCTTTAAGCGGTTGGGAAAACATAAAGTTTTTAGATGCGAATCGAATTGAAAAGAAAAAAAGAGTTGGATTAAACTTTGGCGCTATTGCAAAAGGATATGCGGTTGATAAAGCAATTGGTGTTCTTAAACAATATGGGATTAAAGAAGCACTTGTAAATGCCGGTGGAGAAATAAGTGTTCTTGGCAATAATTGGATTGTTGGTATTCAGCATCCGAGAGAAATTAATTCTATCATTAAAAAAATAAAGCTTGATGGTTATACAGTTGCTACATCCGGAGATTATGAGCAGTATTTTGAGGTTGATGGAATTCGATATCATCACATACTTGACCCAAAGAGTGGTTATCCATCAAGAGGGTTGCAGAGTGTTACGATAATAAATAAATCAAACACTTTTGCCGATGGTTTAGCAACCGCAGTTTTTGTGATGGGAAAAGATAAGGGAATAAAACTGATTGAAAGTTTAAATGATACTGAAGGTATGATAATCGATAGCACAGGAAAGATTTTTTATTCATCTGGTTTTGAAAAGTTTTTAATAAATTGAAATATTAGTCATGCTGAACTTGTTTCAGCATCTCTGAAGTACTAAAGATCCCGAAACAAGTTCGGGATGACTTTTGAGAAATAAGGAAAAAATATGGATATAACATTAATAATAGCAGTAGCCACAATGGGTGGGCTTGGATTTATCTTTGCAGGTGCATTAGCATTTGCTGATAAAAAATTACGCGTAGAAGAAAATCCTAAAATTGCAGAAGTAAACGATGTATTGCCAAACGCAAACTGCGGTGCTTGCGGTAATGCCGGTTGCTACGATTTTGCAGTTAAAGTTGTGAATGGAGAAGCAAAAATAAATGGCTGTCCTGTTGGCGGACAAGAAGTAGTTGATGAAATTGCACGAATAATGGGAATGGAAAGCTCTGCTAGCGTAAAACTTGTTGCACGTATTTTATGTAACGGTGGCAACATTGAAGCAGCAAGAAAAGAAAATGTTGAGTATAATGGCCCGATGAGCTGCGCAGTTCAAACGATTGTTGCCGGCGGCGATAAGATGTGTTTGTATGGCTGTTTGGGTGGAGGCGATTGTGTTAATGCTTGTCAGTTCGGTGCAATATTTATGAATGAAAATGGTTTGCCAACAGTTGTTGAAGAACTCTGTACCGGTTGCGGTCAATGCGTAGATGCTTGTCCACGCGGAGTGATTGAAATTCATCCTGAAGACAGAGAGTTATTTGTTTTCTGTAAAAATCATGACGATCCTAAACGATCCAAAGAAGTGTGTAAAGTTGCCTGCATTGGCTGTGGCATTTGTGCGCGTAAATCAGATGGCTCAATTGTGATGAAAGAATTTTTACCTGAAATAGATTACTCAAAATTAGATTTATCAAAAATTCCTCTGGATAAATGCTCAACAAAAGCTATTCGTTTTGTTCATCCGGAAAAAGCTGCAGAGTTGTTGAAAGAAAATATAGAAGTAAAAATTAATTAGTCTTACAATGTCATTCCCGCGAAAGCGGGAATCTGCTATTAGTAATATAGATTCGGGATCAAGTCCGGAATGACAAAGAAATAATAATGTACAAAGAAGAATTAACAGAAGACGGAATAGTTAAAGAATCAAAAAACGGTTTAGCAACTATTATAATTTCACATTCTGATCATTGTGAGGAGTGCTCTGCTAAAATTTATTGCAAACCAGGGAATTCTAACGAACGAAGTTTAATTGTTAAGGATCCATTTGGAACTTACCCTGGAGATAAAGTAAGAGTTTCAATAAAGGGCAGTAAAATTCTTTCTGCATCTTTTATGCTGTATGGAATTCCCTTAATACTTTTAATTGGTGGATTAATTTTAGGAATGCAAATCTTTAATGACGACAAAGAATTGTTTTCAACTCTTTTATCGATAGGGTTAATTTTAATCTACATATTTCTTGCATTTATACTTTCAAAGAATAACAAACAAAACACTTCATCATATCCCGAAATAGTATTTGTAAAACCACTACAGAATTAATTATTGTTTTGCAGACCGGAAAGAATATTAATTCCGCTGACCTTAAGAATGCTAATTAATAAAACACTTGCCCCAATCCACTGAACAGGAGAAAGAATGTTGCCGTGAACAAAGTATTCAAGCACAACGGCGGTTAACGGAAATGCAAGCTCACAGATAGAAGCAACAGAAGCAGAAATCCTTTTTAATCCATAGTAGTAAAGAAATATCGCTGCGCCGCCGGTTGTAAACGCAATTATTAAAAACACGATAATTTGTTTTGTGGTTATTTGATTAATGCTTGATATATCTCCGGTTGCTGATGCAATGATCAACATAATGACGGTTGCAAATAAAAACCTGAGATAAGTTCCCATCTCATAATTTACATTTCTTAATGCGCGCTTACTTAATACAGTAGAAGAACTAAAGCTGATTGCAGCAAGAAGCGCAAACAAAGCAGCAATTGCAGTTTTATCTCCGGTTGAAAAATTTGGAGAGGTCAGACCAAAAGTCATAAAATAAGCACCGATAATTGCTAATCCGGCCCAAAGAAAAAACTCTTTTGGTAGTTTTTCTTTTAATAGAAAAGTTGCAAGAAGAATTGCAAACACAGGCTGCAATTTTTGCAGCAGTATCACAACAGATAGATTAACAAAGTTAACATAGAAAAGTGCTTTAGTTATTGCCATTGTTCCAACGGCGCCGCCAAGTAGGGCTACTCCGGCAAATGCAATCCAATCTTTGGTCTTTAAATTTTTTAATGCCGAAAATTTTTTAATAAACAAAGGTGAAAGTAAGATAGCAACTATTGCGCTCTCAACAAGAACAACAAGTGGTACAGGTAAACTATAAAGAGAAGGACGCAACACAATACCATCCACTGCCCATAAAGAAGCAGCAATAACTACGAATAGTGACGGAATAAAATTTTGTTTTTGAAAATTACTTTTATCAGTCAATTCTTCTTTCCCGGGATAAAATATCTGTTTTAATCTTTACTGAAAGAATATATAATGACATAACAATTGTTACAGCATTAGCAAGAATTATAGGAAAAGATAAAATTAGCAATCCATAAGTTAACCAGAGTACTAAACCAAAATTTAACAGTAAGAACATCCAGAAAGAGATATCCTTAGTATGTTTGGTTTTGTAAACTTTAAGTGCCTGAGGAAAAAAAGCCAGCGTTGTACAGCCGGCAGCTAAATATCCAATAATTGTTTCCATTTTTTAATATTAATTTTTTCTTGAGTCAAACATATATATAAGATTGAAAACAATTTATGAGTCCGCCTACAAATTCGGAATTGTTTGAAGCAAATTTTGTCGGGTAAAATTTACCACAGATTGATTGATTTTTACTTTTATGTTTTCTCCACTTATCCAAATTTACAGTTAAATAAAGGTCTTTATTGGAATAATAATTGTGTATTTGCACAAAATCTTTAGGATTTTTAATCAGTAATTTACACTATCCTTCATATACATAAGGTGTTTAAGTGGAAGATCAATTAACAACTGAAAGCTTGATAAATAAATTAAAAGAAGAGTATTTCTCAAATATTGAAAAAGCTGTAAATGGCTCTATTAATATTTCTGAATTGCCGAATTGGAACAAAGCGGATGCATCCGTGCAAAACAAACTTCAGCTTGTATTAAGAAGACTTAATCTTTCAAAATCCCTTGTTGACGAAGACGTTTCCAAATGGATTTCTGCAAATAATGAAAATTATGAGTTAAATGCTTTAAGATTACATTTATTATTAACCTGCGTTAATACATTAGGTGAAGTAAGCAGGATTGAATCGCCGCTAACTTTTCTTTCCTGGCTTGATACATCAAATTCAGTAACGATAAGAAGTATAAGAGAAGAAGCAATTAACAAGGCGATTAACTCAATTGGTTTTGTTGATGATCAGAAAAAAGCGGTAAAATTAATTAAGTCTGTGTTTGCACAATACAGATTAAATAATTCGATAGAATCAAATTTCTTTTCATTCTTTACTGATGCAGTGGATGGGGATACTCAATCCTGGATTTCCAATAATTGCTGGATATATCAGGATAATCCTTTGGAGAAATGGTCCAATCTTCAAAATGTAAAAGAAGGATATTCAAATCTCACAACCCCTGAAAATAAAAGACTAACCAGTGCTCGTAAAAGATGGGATGCGCTTGATTCATATCAAAGATTATTTGAAATTTCTCAGTTCATAGAGGCGATCTACAATCAGTATAACTCCTGTCAAACAAATCCACCGGTTAAACCGGATAAAGATCCAATTGCAAAGGTCTGGAGAGATATTGATTTAGCAGTAAGTGAATACAAAGTGAATTATTTATCTAACTCATTATTTAATCATCTTGCAGCAGATGGTCAGAAATTTAAATTTAATGAAGTAAGGTGTGTCTTTAAAGATGAAGAATTAATTGTGTTTGAAGGTGATGTAAGAGAAAAAGACAGAGAGATGTGGTTAAAACGATTATCCGAATGGCTAAAAACCAAAATCGATTCAGGTAATACAACAGGGGAGACAATTTTTCTTGCCGCTAAAAATCAGGCTTTAGTTGTTGCTGAAAATAATTTTATCTCTTCTCTGGAGAAATGGATTGATAAGGGAATAAAAAATATTTTAAGCAAACAGTAGAAGCGGTAACTTATTACAACACTATGGCTGCGCTAACTTAATAGCAAGCTTCCGATTACTTGTGAGATAAGCATCAAATTTAGTTACACTTGTTTTGGGTATATGAACGTCTATTGCGGGGTCTCTGTATAAAAATTCAAAGCTAAGTTGGTTGGGATTTTCTTTTGCGATTTTTTTTGAAACTTTCTTTCTCATTCTCTCAAAACTATTTCATTTTTTTTCGTAATGATTACAAGAACTTCTATGACTAATCTATGAATATTAATTTTTAAATGGAAGAAAGCTCAAAGATTAATAAAAATTTTTTTTATCATTAAAATTTTTTTAATTAAAAAATCATTCTTACTTTCAACTATTCACAGTAAGTTTTAAATCTTCTTCAATTATTCCTGATCATAAATTACCTCTTTTAAATAATGCGGTGGATCCATATGTCTGAGCATTACAGCATTTGTTTGAAATGGTAATTCTTCATTGGGCTCAATCTTTGCAATTTTCGCTTCAGAGACCTGGGCATCAATTAAGTAAGTGATTACAACATTTGTTAAAACTTTATCGCTTACATTTTTAATAGTGCCTTCATAGTGTGCAAAGTCTCTTGGACTAATTGATGGGGCATCAAGATCTACACCTTCCCGCATTTTACTATAAGTGTCTTTTATCTGATAAACTTCTTTTTCCTTAATTAAATATTCGTAAGCAAAATAGCCAACAGCTATAAGCAATATGAAGATAAAAAATTTTTTCATTTTAACTCCAAATTTGTAAAATATAAATTAGTTACACATATTTAATTATTAACATATAAAAATTGCCGCTTATGTAAAATAATTTCCTAATAATAATTATTGATAAGATTTTTGGTTCATCAAAACCAAATATTAATCAATCCTATCTTCATTTAACAAAAGGAGGCTTAATGTTAAATAAAAAAAGTTCACTTGTTTACGTGGTGTTATTTGCGCTTTTCCTTACACTAGTCTTTAGTGCCTGTCAGGAAAAAGAACCCCCAAAGAAAGAATTAACTCAGGAAGAACTAATTGAACATGGAAAATTTCTTGTTGAGGTAGGAGGTTGCACAGATTGCCACACACCAAAAGTATTTGGTCCAAATGGTCCGGTACCAGATGAGACTAAATTTTTATCAGGTCATCCTCAGGATGCCAAATTAGCCAAATTTGATCCATCCATATTGCAGCCAGGTGGTTATGTTTTATTCACACAAGATATTACCGCAGCAGTTGGTCCTTGGGGCGCTTCATTTGCAGCTAATTTGACTCCCGATATGGAAACAGGAATTGGATCCTGGCAACCCGAAATGTTTATCAATGCAATGAAAACGGGGAAGCATCTTGGTGCCGGTCGTCCAATATTACCACCTATGCCGTGGCAGAACTTAAGTATTCTTCCGGAAGAAGAATTAAGAGCAATGTTCGCTTACTTAAAATCTATATCTCCGGTAAAAAACAAAGTTCCAGATCCCATCTCGTTAGAAGATTTAATATCCTCGAAGTAATCAATTTAATCCCTGCTCAAAATGTGGCAGGGATTTTATTTTGTAACACTTAATTTTTAATAATTCTTAATAAATACCACACAATTTTGTTTGCTCACTTTCGTAGCTGCTGTTTTTCTGTGTTTTTATGATAAAATCAAATCTTTTCACATCTGGCCTGCTATTTGAAAACAACATTTAAAAATTTAATGAAGGACAAAGTTTTGTATCAAAATTCAATAAATAATATTCCTCCAAACAAGCAAGGAGCATTAGTGGATTTCGAGGATTTTAGCAGGGAAGTAGTTGGGGATGTTCTTATTGAAAAAGTTAATTTTTCGAGAGCAACATTTAAAGAAGCGGGTTTATTTAAAGACAGATTAGTATTTGATATTCTCAAAAATAACTTAAAGATTATTATTGATTTGAGCAGCTGTGAGTATATCGATTCAACCTTTTTGGGAGCATTAGTTGTTGTTCTTAAAAAGATGGCAGAAAGAGGTGGAGAGATTAAATATATTATTCCACAGCCTTCGGCTCTATATCTGTTTAAGATAACCGGATTGTATGGTGTTTTAAATCTTTATCGAAATAAAGAAGAAGCTATTCAAAGCTTTGCCAGTTAAAAAATAATTTATTTAGGATATAAATGGAAATAGCGGTTCTTGTTGTTTTATTTTTACTTGCAGCAGGATTTTATTATTCGTTAGTAAAATCTTTGAATAAGAATGAACAAAATGAGATTGAAAAACTTTTCAACTAAATTAAATTTTATTGAGGGCAAAATCTACAGACCATCCATTGTGATGGTCTTTTTTTTATCTGTGGATTAAGATACAAATGTAAATACTTTGAGAAGCTAAGGGTTTTATTTATTTTTGCCCCGCACCCTTAGCTCAGTTGGTAGAGCATCTGACTCTTAATCAGCAGGTCGCGGGTTCGAGTCCCGCAGGGTGCACTGATTAGTGCTTAATTCATATCGTTTTAGAATAATCCTGTTTCTATTTCATGCTTCAATACACTCGAAGATGATTATGTTAAATAGCATTTAATAATTTGTTGCTCTATTAAAGAAATATTTAACTAAAATTCCCACTCTTTTAATAGTATATTATATCTGATACTTAGATAGTTTTTACAGTTTTTTTTGTAACTTGAAACTGTAATAAAATCAAACGTAATTAATAATTAGTCCGATTTAATTTGATTAAACCTCTAAAAGATGAGTATATCATTAAAGAAATATTCAATATTTCTTTAATTGCGCTACTATGTTCAGCCATCAATATTCTGTTTCCGTCTGGAATCACTGCACAAACTGATCAACTAACATTTAAACATATTACCAGCAACGACGGGTTGTCACAAAATTTTGTATCAGCCATTTATCAGGATAAATATGGATTTATGTGGTTTGGTACAAAAGATGGCTTGAATCGGTATGATGGTTATGAGTTTAAAGTATATAGATCAAATCCATTTGACACATCATCACTTTCCGGAAATTTTATCAGTTCCATTTTTGAAGATTCTAAAGGGCGGCTTTGGATCGGATCTAATGTGCTCAATTTATATAACTCCGAAAATGATGATTTCAAAAGAATTAATTTAAGCCCCCACTATGTAATATCGAATACTTCAAACAAAGTTGAAAAAGTTAATTCAATAGTTGAGGACAAAAACGGCTTCTTGTGGCTTGGTACCAATAATGGACTAATTAAATATGATCCGGATAAGAAAATTTTTGAAACATTTTATCTGGATCAAGAAGAAAACAGCAAGTTTCTGGATAATGTTATCTTATCATTAAGTGAAGATGATTCAATATTATTAGTTGGGACGCAAAATGGGCTAAAGATTTTAAATATAAACTCATCAGTTAACAGCAAAACAAAATTTATCCGCATCTCTCATCCTGGCTCATCTGAGATAATGACTAGCCAGAGAACAATACTTAGCCAGCAAACAACATCAACAAATTTATTATATGCAGGCACTCCATCCGGACTAGTTAAAATTAATTTATCATCTCTTAAATCTGAATTTATACCTTATGTGGGGCATAAGTTTTTTCCGTTCTGGCTTAACAGAGTGATTTCTATAGTTCAGGATAAAAACAAAAACTTATGGTTAGCTTGCTCAGGTGGCCTGGTTATTTATAATCCTTTTCAAAATAGTTTTCAATATTATTTCCACGACCCAAAGGAAGAAAACTCATTAAGCTTAAACAGTCTTACAAGTATGTTTGTTGATAGAGGTGGTAAAATCTGGATTGGTACTGCGGGTAAGGGAATAAACGTTTTTGATCAAAATAGAAAAGAGTTTTATTTATATAATGGATTGGTTGATAAAGAACCCTTTAAATCTTCTTTCAGTGTTTCTGCAATCTTATCAGATAGCAAAAACAATTTATGGATTGCAACAATGCAAAATTTGTTTCGATATGACAGAGCCAGGAGGGAATATTCTCTTTTCGATCTTAAGTATGGACCTAAGGGAGAAATAACTTCAATTGTAGAAGACAACAATAAAAATGTGTGGGTTTCAACCAGCGGTGGATTATATAAAATTTCTTTTCCAGAAAGTAAGGTAATTTACTTTAACCATAGCCCTTCGAACGCGGGCTCACTTCGTGATGATTTCGTAAGATTATTATTCGTTGATAATAAAGGAAAGCTATACGCTCTTAACGCAAATTATCTTAGCAAATATGATGAAAAATCTAAATCTTTTATTCACTATAAATTAAATTTTTCAGAAGATAAAAATTCAATACTTGTAATCAGAGCTATTTATCAAAGCAGCGAAGGTTCGCTTTGGTTTGGATGGAATGAGGGTCTGGTGAAGTATGATTTAGAAAATCAGGAAAAAATAGTTTTTGTTCATCAGCCCGGAAATAATAAAAGCATAAGCAATAACGAAGTGCTTACAATCTGTGATGATCCCGTTCAACCTCAAAAATTTTTGTGGATAGGGACACAGGGTGGAGGATTGAGCAGATTAAATCTTAATGACAATACTTCTTCAAATTTTTCTGTTAAAGACGGGCTTCCTAATAATGTTGTTTATGGGATTTTATCTTCGGGAAATGAACTTTGGTTAAGTACTAATAATGGGATTTCCAAAGTCAGTTTTGATAAGTATGGAACACCTTCATTCAGAAATTATGATGTAACAGATGGTTTGCAGGGAAATGAGTTCAATACCGGAGCTTATTCAAAAAGTGTTTCGGGGGAGCTTTTCTTTGGAGGACTGAACGGGGTTAATTCTTTTTATCCATCAAGAATACGAGACAATGTTTATATCCCCCCCATAGTAATAACAGAAGTAAAATTTTTAAAGAGCGATTACAATCAGAAAGCAGATATAAATGCAACAAAAAAAATAACTAACATTAATTCAGATATTACAATTCCTTACTCACAAAATTCTTTTATCATTGAATTTGCAGCTCTTGATTACACCGCCACCTCCAAAAACAAATTTAAGTATAAACTAAAACCAATTCACGATGACTGGATAAATCTGGGCACGCAAAGAAACGTAACCTTTACCGAGCTTGGCTCAGGAGAATATGAATTTATTTTAAGTGGCTCAAACAATGATGGAGTTTGGAATGAAGAAGGTGCATCTCTTAAAATAATAATTTCTCCTCCACTGTGGAGAAGCGGTTGGGCATATTTTGTTTACGCTGTTTTGTTAATAGTATTGCTGCTTGCAATAAGAAAATATGAATTGAGCAGAATATTGCTTAAGAACAAATTAAAACAAGAATCTTTTGAAACAAAAAAATTAAAAGAACTTGATGAAATGAAATCCGGCTTCTTTGCAAATATTTCTCACGAATTTAGAACACCCCTTACTTTGATTCTTGGACCCGCAGAACAACTTGAAAATGATGAGACAGATCCGACGAGGAAAGAAAAACTCAGTACTATAAAACAAAGTGCCAACAGATTGCTGAGATTAATCAACCAGATTCTTGATCTCTCAAAACTTGAATCAGGAAAAACTAAGTTACTTTGTGAAGAAGGTGATCCGGTTGGTTTTATTAAAGGCATCACAAAATCTTTTTCAAGTATGGCAGAAAAAAAGAAGATTGAATTGGTGTTTGATAGCAATGTGAAAGCAATTCAGACCTTTTTTGATAAAGATATAATAGAAAAAATATTTTATAATCTGTTAGCCAATGCATTCAAGTTTACACCACGAGGAGGGGTAATTGAGGTAAATATAAATCATTTGCCCATACCAGATTCTCAATCAAACATAAATGGTATATGCAAAATATCTGTTAAAGACACCGGCATTGGAATTAGCGAGAATAATATTAATAAAGTATTTGATAAGTTCTATACCCTTGAAAAGGATAATGGATTCACAGAACTGGGCAGCGGCATTGGATTGGCATTAGTGAAAGAACTTGTTGAACTGCATAAAGGGAGCATAACCGTTGATAGTAAGATTAATGAGGGTTCTGTTTTCATAATAACTATTCCCATTGGTAAAGAATTTTTACGAACAGACGAAATAGTAATTGATAAAATTAATAGTAGATTAGATGATATAAAGAAAACAGAATACAATATTAAATCATTTGATAGCAGCGATATAATTGAAATCGAAGAAGAAAATACATTATCATCAGAAGATGCTTTAATTGTATTGATAATAGAAGATGATAATGACTTAAGGAAATTTATTTCCTCTCCACTGAAACAACACTATACTATAATTGAAGCAACTAATGGTAAAGAAGGATGTGAAAAGGCCCTGGAATTTATTCCCGATCTTATCATCAGTGATATTATGATGCCGGAGGTTAATGGTTACTCAGCCTGCATAAAGTTAAAAACAGATGAAAGAACAAGTCACATCCCAATAATTTTATTAACGGCAAAAGCATCTGAAGAAGATAAACTAAAAGGGCTGGCTATCGGAGCAGATGATTATCTTACGAAACCATTTAGTTCCAGAGAGTTATCAATCAGGGTAAAAAATTTGATTGAGATAAGACAAAATCTCAGAAAAAAATTCAGTAATTCTTTAATAATAAAACCAAAAGAAATCACCACCGGAAATATTGATAAATTATTTCTGGAGAAAGCAATGGCGATAATAGAAAAAAATATAAGTAATGATAAATTTTCAGTTGAGGATTTCAGCAAAGAAATGAATCTTAGCCATTCTCAGCTGCATCGAAAATTAAAGGCTTTAATAAATCAATCTGCAAACCAATTTATTCGTTCGATAAGGATGCAGCGCGCATTAGAGCTTTTGAAGAACAATGCGGGTTCAATTGCCGATGTTGCATTTATGGTTGGTTTTGGAGACCCCAGTTACTTTACAAAAATGTTTTCAAAGCATTTCGGATATCTTCCTTCTGATGTTAAAAAGTAATCACTGTTTTTTAGCTGTATTTCAAGCATAACAATCCAGCTGCCATTTTTTGCTTAAAAAATACCAGCATTTGCAATGTCTGTTCTATCACCTGACTGGGTGAAAAAACTATTTTTGTGTCAGAAATTAAAGTTAATTCCAGTCAAAGACGTTATGAAAATTCTTATCCTAATTATCTGTACTATAATGATAATTGCAGGATGCAATTCAAATAAACTCACTGAAAACCAGATTAATTCAGAAAAGGATAAAATCAGAGCAAGAATAGAATCATTTCTGCTTTCATATGAAAAAAAGGAAATGAATACAATTCTTGGAATGCTCTCCAATTCAAAAGATTTTTTCTTTTTGGGAAGTGATATTGTTGAGATAAACAGGAGCAAAACTGATTTTCAGAATCAGCTTGATAAAGACTGGAGTTTGTTTGATTCAATTTCTTTTGGAGAAATAAGAAAATTAACAATCAGATTATCAGAATGCGGTGATATGGCAACAGCATTATATGAAGTTCCGGTCAGCACAACAGTAAAAGATAATCAATCAAAATTTTTTTTTAGAATGACGCTTGTTTTTCTTAATGAAAACGGGCTCTGGCAGATTATTCAAGGCGATGTTTCTATTCCATCAGTGGGTGAGTCATCTGCAGAATTAAATCAGAAATTAAAATAGGTTCTAATGTTCCTGGTAACTAAATAAAATATAATAATCAAAAAGGAGGCATTCATGAAAACTAGCATAAGTTTTCTCACAGTACTATTTCTATTTCTGGTATCTGCCCATATTGCAAACGCCCAACAGTTCGCTGGTAATGCAGTTATCATTCAGAATCTTCAGGCAGCATTTCCTGATGATGGTTCGATGGCAGAGTTTGATTCGTTAACGCATGAATATCAAACAAAGGTTTGGGATAAAAACCCTTACGTTGTCAATCATAAAACAGTCCGCCATTGGTGGGGAAATGATAATCGCGACATAATTGAAATAACTGAAATAAAAACATGGGAAGATATTCCAAAGGCAATGCAAAAGAATATGGAGCTTTTCAGAGAAAGCTGGTCAACACGAGAAGCGAGAGAAAAGTTTAATAATGCTTACAACAAGTATTTTTCCGGAAAACATTCAGATGAAATTTATCGTGAAGTAAAATTTGGTAAATAAAATTTAATCAATACAAAAAGGAAAATTAGGTTATGAAAAAATTGATTGGTCTTTCAATTTTAGTCCTGACTTTTGTTTTAACAAGTAATAATCAGGCACAACAATGGTCCCCCGAGCAGAAAAGTGTTTGGGCTGGAGTTGAAGAGTATTGGGCAGCAAGCACTTCCAGCAATCCAATGTCATTCTTAAATTATTTTGATGACTCCTACATTGGATGGTCTTACGATAGTGAAACTCCGGGTAATAAAAACGATGCTGTAAAATCATTGAGTTATTGGTTCAAGAAAGGGAAGATCCAGTACTATTTAATTACGCCCGCAAGCATTTGGGTGAATGGAGATTTTGCATATGTGCATTATTACTACACACAGGTTTCTGAAAACTCCGAGGGTAAACCAATGACTGAAAGAGGGCGTTGGACAGACATCCTGATGAAAAAGAGTGGTAAATGGTTGCTCGTTGGTGATCACGGTGGTGAAATTAAGAAAACCGATTAATATTTCTGTAAGAAGTTTCTATATAACCATAAATTATTTTATAACATTATTGACAAGAAGACAATGAAAAAATTGATTATCCCCATCATCCTACAGTTATTTTTTATCGCACTGAGTCCATCTTTTGCCATATATAAAACGACAACAAAAGAGAAGAATGTTGAGATTGTTCAAAATTTATACGCTGCTTTTGCAAAAGGCGATATACCTGGCGTACTTAAATATTTTAACCCCAAAATTGAATGGAATGAAGCAGAAAATTTTCCTTATGCTGATGGAAATCCCTACATAGGTCCCCAAGCTGTACTTGAGGGTGTTTTTGCAAGAATTGGTGCGGAATGGGAGTACTGGAACTTAATGGAACAAAAATACTATGAAGTTAATTCAGGTGAAATAATTGTAACCGCTCGCTACCAAGCAAGAAATAAATTAACCAACAAAGAAATAAATGTACAATTTGTGCATATGTGGACTCTTAATGATGGACTTGTTACAAATTTTCAGCAATATGCTGATACCTATCAAACAGTTGAAGCGATGAAGTAGAAATTCGTTTATTAAAACAATCTTAAAATTCTTAAATAACCTAAAGGGAATTGGTCTGTGGAAAAAATAATGAGATCGTTAATTAGAACAGGTTCTCTGTTGTTTCTTGTTACTTTTCTTTTTTCAACCGGATGTCAGCAAATACAGAAAGAAAAAACTGAAATCCCGGAATATTTTTATCTCCGCCCTGAGGTAGAAAAAAAATATGGCTACACACACGCAGTTAAGATTGGAAACGATATAAAAATTTCAGGAGCTGTTAGTATGAATGATGAAGGCAATCCAATAGCTGTTGGTGATTTATTACAACAGATGAAAAATTGTTACTCCGATCTGGATAAGGTGCTTAAACATTACGGTTGCACCTTTGATGATGTTGTGGTTGAAAATGTTTTCACTACAAATATGCCCGAATTTCTTAAACAATCCGGTTATAGAAATTTAATCTACACAAAACAATTTCCAACGGGCTCGTGGCTTGGAGTCAAAGAGCTAGCATTACCCGAGTTTATGATAGAAATTGAGTTGGAAGTTCATAAATCTGAATGACAAATTCATCAAAGTATTTTAATCAATTTCAACAATCAAAAAGGAGCTCACGTTATGAAAAGGTTAGTTTCATTATTCACTGTAATAGTTACGGTGATAGTATTTGGGGGATTAAGTTTTGCGCAGGATGCCGTAAAGGTAGATTCAAAACATTACAAGGTAGAATTTGAAAATGATCAGGTTCGTGTATTAAGAATTTCAGTTGAACCAGGAGATAAGACTGAAATGCATTCGCATCCGGATGGAGTTGTCGTTTTCTTAAATGATGGTGAAGGAAAGTTCACATTTCCGGATGGCAAAACAAAAGAAAATAAATTCAAATCAGGTCAGGTTATTTGGTCACCAGCTGTAACACACAAGAGTGAAAATACAGGTAAAAGATCTTTTGAAGTAATTCAGATTGAATTTAAAAAGAAATAAATAATATTCTATTCACCAAAGGAGAAATAAAATGAAATCGTTCAAGATGTTCGTTCTTCCGTTGTTCTTTGTGGTTCTTTTTTCTTTAAGCACATTTGCTCAGGAACACTATACCGAAGGGAATGTTCGCGTAGTAAGTTTTTACAGAACTAAACCAGGTCAGTTTGATAATTACATGAAATATCTTCGCGCAAACTTCCTTCCTACTCAAGCAGAAGCTAAGAAACAAGGATTAAATGAAGGATATTATATTCTTCTAAATACTCCTTCAAGTCCTGATGATTGGGATATCGCGATTGCAACCTTGTACAAAAGCTTTGGAGATGCTCTTGATTACAACCAAAGTGACGAAGATAAGATGAAAAAGATTCAGGAGAATCATTATAAAACCAGTGATCAGGAAAAAGTGGATGAGATGACTTCGAAGCGTTTTGATATGAGAACTTATATCGGCACAAAATATTTCCGTGATGTTAATCTTAAACCTTTGAAATAAATTTTTAATTTTAACGATTAAACAATCTTACAGATGTCATCTTTTAAAAGGATGACATCTTTGGTACTTAAAATTGGATCGCCTGCAAGAATAGAAATTGTAATACAGTTATCCTGATAAAAAATAATTTTTATTCTTTTATTAACGGTTAGATGACACTGAGGAAATTGATTTTTAAAGCCTTTTAAGAATTAAAGCGGTTATGTCATCACTTTGTGGAGCACTGCCAACGTGAGCTTTGACATCATTAACCAGTTCATTAATAAATTCTTCTGATGTTTTATCTGAATGTCCGATAACAAATTTTAACATTTTTTCATCCGAGTATTCATCTTCATTTTCATTCATTGCCTCAGGAATACCATCTGTGTAAAGGAATAGTTTGTCTCCACTATTAATCCTTGTCTTTTGTCCCACAAATGGAATTCCAAAATCAAACATACCAAGTCCGACACCACCGACATCCAGTTTCTCAACACTTCCATCTTTCTTTAAAAGAAAAATCGGATTGTGCCCAGCATTAACTATATCCAAATCACCGGAATTTGGATTAAGTACAGCAATAAAAAAAGTTATGTACTTATCAGAGGGAGATGATTTGTATATAAGTTTATTTAATCTGTCGCATATATCTGTAAGCGGAATATCAAATTGCAAATAAGAATACAAAGCAGCATTTAATGTGCTAACTAAAAGAGCTGCACCAATTCCTTTTCCGGCAACATCAGCAATTATTAAAGCAAATTTTCTGTTGCCTAAATCAATACAATCATAGTAATCACCACCAACTTCACGTGAGGGAATGTTTATTCCGGCAAGTTCATAGCCGGATATTGCCGGTAAAGAATCCGGCAAAATTCTTTTTTGGATGGAAGCGGCAACGTTTATTTCTTTTTCAATTATTTCTTTTTCCAAGGACTGTTTATGGAGGTACTCGTTTTCCAGTGAAACAGAAACCTGTTGCGCAATTGCATCGAGAAGTAGTTGATCTAATTCTTTAAAAGCTGTTGTATTGTGTCTTGTTTCTTTTTCGGAGAGGACAAAAGTATATATGTGATTGTGATGTTCAAATGAAGATTGAATCCTGAATTTACTGCTTAATATTTTTTCAGGATTAATGCCATCAGGAAATGTTATATAACTTTTGCTATTGTTCTGGGTTTTGTCTGTTATTTCAATCAATCCAGATGAAGCATTAGTTAAAGAGGAAATTCGTTCTAAAGCAATATTAAAACGCGTTCTCCCCAAACTGTATCTGGAAATTTCTATTCCCGAATCTATTAGGCCATTTAGATGTAGCACTTTTTCATTCAACTCAAATATAAGTGCCTTTTCCTTTTTTCGATTTAAATAAGATTTGTAAGCGCTATCAAAAACCTGTAACAAAATTTGTAAAGTAATTTTATCAAGATCTGTAAATGGAGATTTATCAAGCTTATGACCAATTAAAATTCCTAAATAAGAATGATCCGGTAATGGTAGAGTAATTGAAACTTCAATTTTTTGATTATTAAAATATTCTATTAAAGGTTTTACTGAGTCTTGTAAATAGTTCAAATATGAGTTATCCGGAATTTTTTTTAATGAAATGTTTTTCCACTCAGGCAAAGTTTCAATTTTATGGAAGGCATATATCTCCGTTATAATTAGATTCCCACGAATAATATGCATGAAATTTTTTACCATCTCAACAAGGCTGGTAGATTTTGATAATACTTCAAATCCATCCTGAAAAGATTCTGCTTGAAGTGATAGTTTTTCTATTAGAGAGCTGTTATCCAATGCAAGTATTATTTAATTGCGGAATCGATTGAATCAGCTTTTTCTGCAAACTGAAACAATCCCATTATATTAAATGTTTTTTCAACAGTAGGGTCAAGGTTGGTGAATATCAGCTTGCCATTGCTGTCATTAAGTTTTTCAATTATTTCCAATAGATAGGATATTCCGATTGAATTAATGACTTTAGATTTCTCCAGATCAAGTACCACCCGGCTAATCCCTTCATTAAATTGATTATTAAATTCTTTCGCAATTCTTTCGCCCGCAGTATTATTGATGTAACCGTCGGTTTTTATAACCAAAGCATTGTTATGTATCTCTGTCGTAAGATTAAAATTTCCGCTCATTCTTTTTTCCTGTTAAGATAAATTTTTAATAATTGATATTTTTGTTCCAGAAGGTTTTGATTCAATACTTAATCCATCAGAAAGTGATTTCATTAATTTTAGTCCCCATCCTCTTTTATTTTCTCCGCCAATTTTTTTAGATATATCCGGTTCCTCAACTTCATTTGGGTTAAAACCTTTTCCGGGGTCTGTTACCAAAATTGTAAGTCTTTCTTTTGTCATAATAAATTCAACTTTAACAAAAGGATTTTCAACACCTGAGTGTTCAAAGCTGTTTATTATTGCTTCTGTAACAAGAATTTTGGCTTCACTTATTTTAGCCTCAGTAATGCCCAGATGCTTACCCAGTCTATCAAGCCCTTCTAATGCAACAAGCTCAATATCCTGAACCTTAGGTAATTTTATTTCAAGACTGATATTATCTTCCATAAAAAATTTAATTCTCTTTCTTATATTAATTAAAAAAACATAAAGGTCAATAAAATAATCTATATCACTCTGATAACAACAAAAGTTATATCATCTGCCTGCAGAGTACCATTCATCCATGCATCGGCTTTTTCTACTAAGCTGTTTATAATTTCATCTGGTGCCTTATCCGAAATCTCAGCAAAATATTTTTGAACACGTGAGTAATCAAACATTTCTTCCTGTTTATTCATTTGTTCCGGTAATCCATCAGTTAACAATAAAACTGTATCGCCGCTATTCAATTCTCTTTCAATAACAGTGTATGATGCTTTCTTCATTGCCCCAAGTGGCATTCCTTGAATTGTAATTTCTTCTATCTTATTATGCTGTTTATTATGATAATAAACAGGAGGCATTCCGGCACTTGTAATTGATAATTTTCTGCCATCTATTTTCAGATAGCTGAAAGACATTAATATTCTGCCCAGCTTTATATCTTTAATTACCTGTGTGCAGTGAGACATAAATTCTTTCAATCCAAGCTTTGATGAATCGGAAGTAAAAAATCCCTTCATCAACGTAACCATTGTTCCGGCTTGAAGTCCATGTCCTGTCGCATCACCAAAAGCAATATTAAGAGTTCCGTTTTCTTCAACGATAAAGTCGTAGTAATCTCCACCGACTTCAGTAGCTGTTCTCATAAATGCTGCAATTTCAATATTAGGAAGATTGGGTAATTCTTTTGGCAGCATTGAAAGCTGAAGCTGTCGTGCTTCTTCCAATTCTTTTGTCTTGCGGTCATTTTCTATTTGTATCGCACGTTTTTCTGCTTCAGTGGCTTTTAGCCGCAGTTCATTCTCTCTTAGTTTGGCTTTTTGTTCGCGCCGGTTAATCTCAAATCTTCTTAAGCCAAAGAGAAATCCGAAAAACGCAATCATATAAGTTCCGTAAGCAATGTTAGTTTTCCACCAGGGTGGCGATACATGAATGACTAATGATGTTCCTTCATCATTCCAGACGCCATCATTGTTAGAGCCGATTACCCGAAGGACATAATCATCGGGAGATAAATTTGTAAATGTAATTTTGTTGTTTGTTCCAAGCTGAATCCAATTTTCATTAAATCCTTCCAGCTTGTACTTATACTGATTATTAAAATTATTATAGTAACTGAGTGCGGCAAACTCAAAAATCACTATGTTATCTTTATATGTAAGAGAAATATCTTTTATTTCAGAAATGCCTTTCTCAAGTATCGGCTTACCTTCTTCATCATCAGTATTATATCTTAAAAAGTTTGTAAAGATAACGGGCGGCACATATGTGTTTCCGATAACTTTTTCGGGGTTAAAGATATTAAATCCATCCGGCCCGCCGAAGAGTAAATTACCGGTTCTTAAATCTTTGGCAAATGCATTTTGATTGAATTCATTATTCTGCAATCCATCTTCTGCATAATAATCTTTAAATGATTCTTTTTCAGGATTAAATTTTGAAATACCATTGTTTGTACTCAGCCATAAATTACCTTTGTTATCTTCAAGAATGCCATAGATAAAATTATTTGAGAGACCATCCTTTTCACTATAGTTTTTAAAATTTTTTGTTTCTGCCAGATAGCGGGATATTCCCTTGGTTGTTCCAAACCACATATTGCCTTTGCTGTCTTTATAAACTCTTATGATATTATTATCACAAATGCTTTGCAGATTTGAGGGATCATTTTTAAAATGTTTGAATTTTTTTGTTTGCTTATCAAGAACATTTACACCACCACCAAAAGTACCAACCCACAAGTTTCCATCATTATCTTCTTCCAGAGTCCACACATTATTAGAACTGATTGATGTCGAATCATTTTCATCGTGTTTATAGCTTGTGATATTTCCGGAAGATTTGTCTAAGCGATTAAGTCCGCCGGCATAAGTACCAATCCAAATTATTCCATCTCTGTCTTCTTTTATTTCATAAATGCGATTATCACTAAGTGAATTGGGATTTGATGGGTTGTGAGTGAAAGATTTAAACTCGCCCGACTCCTGGTTAAGAGAATTTAATCCGCTGCTAAAAGTTCCCAACCATAATAATTTATCTCTGTCTTCATAAATCACCTGTATTGAATTGCTAAGCAGACCGTTGCGATTAGAGGGATCGTATTTATAGTTTGAAAATTTTTTTTGTTGATAATCGAATTTATCTAATCCTCCGTTTCTGGTGCCTATCCAGTAGTTTCCTTTTGAATCAACAAACATTGAATAAACAATATTGTCACTTAAAGTATTTTTATTGCCGGGAATATTGAAGTAATGTTCAAAAACCTGCGAGGAAGGGCTAAAATAATTTACTCCAGAGTTTGTTCCCACCCATATCAATCCGCTTCGGTCTTCATAAATAGAAAAAATAAAATTATCGTTAATGCTTTTTGGATCTGATGGATCATTTTTATAGCTGACAAAAGTATTTGACTCACGATTGAACTTATTTAATCCGCCCTTTACTGTTCCAATCCACAAATTACCTTTTGAGTCTTCAAAAATTGGCCAAACCCAATTATCGCTAAGACTATTTGGGTTACCGGGAATATTTTTATAATGTTGAAAAGCGCCTGTTGATTCATCCAGCTTATCAAGTCCATTAAAAGTTCCCACCCATAATATTCCCTTGCTATCTCTGAATACCGAATACACTTTGTTATCACTTAGGCTGTTCTTCTGGTTTGCAGAATGAAGATAAGTAATTGATTTACCTGTTTTTTTATGTTCTCGGATTAAACCTGTTTCTTTTCCAAGTCCACCTTTCCAAACGATATCATTTTTATCATAGTGTGCAGCTAACACCGAGCTTCTTCTTGTCTTATTAAAATCTATTTTATCTGATGATACAATTACAAAAGTTTCTGTGAGGGGATTGTACTTATTAAACTTTCCGGACTGAGTTTCCACATAAAGATTATTGAATTCATCTTCAAAAATCGAAAAGATAAAATTATCAGACAGACTTGTAGAATCATCTGAAATATTTTTGAACACTTTAAAGTTATAACCATCATATCTGTTTAATCCGTCTTGCGTTCCAAACCACATAAACCCACTTTTATCCTGAAAGATAACAGTTACTGCGCTTTGTGATAATCCGTTTTCTACAGTAAGATGATTAAAGTTGATTTTATTTTGTGCTGTTGTTTCACCAACAAGTAAAACAAGGCAAATGAGAAATGAAAATAATTTATGTTTCATTCTTAATAGTTAGTGTTGATATATTGTTTAAATAAAACTGAAGATATGCAATAAAACTTCACAATCACATATCTTCAGTTGGTAAGAAGTTCTAAAACAAGCACTGAAAACCTGGTTATTTCATGAGAATTAATTTCTTAGTCTCTGAAAATTTTCCACTTGTTAATGTATAGAAATAAATTCCGCTTGATAGCCCGGAGGCATTCCAGCTTACACTATGATATCCTGCATTCATTGTTTCATCAACAAGCGTTGTAATTAAATTACCAAGTATATCATACAAGCGTAAAGTTACATAATTGTTCTCAGGCATCTGGAATTGTATTATAGTGCTTGGATTAAACGGATTCGGGAAATTCTGATCCAATCCGTACTGGGACGGCAGATTTAGTGGAAGATCATTCTCAGTTTCTTCAAATCCTTCTTTCTTCAGGTTTGCGCCAAGTATGTTGGCTGAAAATTTCCAGGCATTTGTAAAATGATTATAAATGTAAACATAATTTTTTTCTTTTGAATCGAGTAGTGCTTTACCAATCTCTGCATTCACATTATTCAGCGTTTCATCACAATTGGATAATTTACATTGTCCGTCTTCAACAGCTATTTCTGCTTCATTTCTAATGACTAAAGTAATCTGATAAGTTCCATCAAATAGAAATTCCATAGCATTTTTAATCCTTTTGCCAAAGTTTGGATTAATTAAGTAGGAATAAATAAGATTAACTGCTGATGTAATGTTAGCATAAAAGTTTAATCCCTTTGTTGTCTTTAAATGATTACCATCAGCTTCAAAATAAGTTAAAGCTGTGGTTAATAATGAAATGGCACTGGTTATGTTTTTCTTTGTGGTATTATCCAAAGTACAGGTTTTACTTGTAGCACAATATTTTGACATTATTGAATTAAGTTCATTCAGTGCATATTGGATATTTAGTTTACCAGTCAGTTCCTGAGGTTGTTCGTAGGGTGATACATAAAATGAATGTTCTGTTGTAAGAAAATATTGGCTGTTATTTTTTCCATCATTTGCAATTTTATCTGATGCAATAACAACAATATCATAATTTCCAACTAATGTGGTGTTTAAGGAAATCGTGTACTTACCATCACCAACTGGGGAGAGGAAGCCAACCACTTTTTGCCCGTCTGGTGAAGTTATTTCAACACTAACCAAGGCATCGTTAACCGGTTCTCCAACTGTTTTGGTATGATCATCAAGACCGCTGGACTCACCACCTTGAGTTACGGTTGCTTCTAAAACCACATTAACGGGAATAGCATTTCCGGATTGATCATTATTCAAAATGTAGCGTTCTTTATCAGTTTTAAAATTAAGAATGATATCAGCTCCGTTTGCTATATAAACTCTTATTGGTTCAGGAGTTAACGGAGCCGTGTTTTCTACAACAGCATATGTCCATGCACCCAGGCCCGGATTATTTATTCTGAAAAATTTATAAGGAGTTAAAGCTGAACCTGAATATCCATTAAAAAATTGAATTTCATATTTTGCATTTGCAGGGCTCAAATAATTTTGTTGGGTAATTGCTTCTGCAGGAAGATTTGGCGGATTTGTTACAAATATTCCCGGGGGAAGCAATGCTAAAGAATATTCACTTCCTTGCCATGATAATCCCATATCTAGCGTACCGCCCTGCCATGAAAGCCCGCCTTGCCATGAAAGTCCGCCCTGCCATGAAAGCCCGCCTTGCCATGAAAGCCCGCCTTGCCATGAAAGCCCGCCCTGCCATGAAAGCCCGCCCTGCCATGAAAGTCCACCTTGCCATGAAAGTCCCCCCTGCCACGAGAGTCCGCTTGAAATAATCTGACTGTTTATTTCTTCTGACAAATAGGAAATTTCAAGACCGAGCAAACGCAGCCAGATAATATTTGTGGCTGTTGGTATTTCTGTTGAGCTTTCTATTTTATAATATTCTCCATGTGTTTCGTGTGCCAGCCAGCTCATAAGATCCTGTGCTTCATTCAATCCTTCAAATCCAAGTGTAAAGATTCTGATATCAGGATCGTAATTCATTTCTGTAATTGAAGTGAATGGACTTACTTCACCGGCACTAAACAGAATTATTATTTTTTTATTAGTTGAAGCAGCTGAAAATAATTGCATGGCTGCCTGAATTCTTTCTGAAAGATCATACATCTGATTTAGTTCTAAAACACTGAGAGAACTTAATGTAGAATTGAAGTTATCACTTATTGGTTGACTGACAGATCCATTTATGAAACCAATTTTATCCCCGGCGCGTAATTTTGCTACCAGTTCCAGTGCTGCATTTTTTGAAGGATTAAACCCGTTAAGCACATTTGTGGAAATAAAGTTTGTGGTTCCATCAAACACCAGCACAATATCATAGTACACTTCGTTAAGATTGTTGTAAATAAAATTTATACCACCAATATCATAAGTTGTAACGTCCGATTGATTAAAATATGATGTGGGATTCAGACTTCTTTTGTAGGTTTCTCCAACATCAATTCTGCCATACATAGTAGCATCTTGATTATTATTTTTCATTTCCAATGTGTAGTTGAAATCACCGGGATTATATAAATCTGCTAAACCGGAGTAATGACCGATTTCGTGAGTTGCAACATTTTGTACATCAAGTTTATCCGGGTCCGCATTGTTTGGATCGCTGTTAGAAGTCCAAACAAAATGGCTGCCAGTTGTTAGTGAAACAGGATCACCATTAAAGGCAATATCAATATCAACCATCTCACCGTTAAAAGCATTATATCTTACTCTTGTAACTGCTACAACATTTGATGGAGCTCCAGTTGAATCCTCCCATTGCTCTGTTGTTGGAAACCAAACAACATTATTGGTTCCATCGGCGTTACCGCCCCATTTTTCGGTATCAGAGTAAAACTTTCTTGTGTATTCTAATTGCTGCAAAACACTCCATGTATTAAATCCATTTTCAATTTCATCATCATAACCTCTTGAAGTAACAGATGGGGCAATTTGATAATCTCCCTTTCCATCTTTCCAATGAAGAGGAATGCCTGCGAGTGTTGTATTAATTTTATAATGATCGCCTTCATCATGTGACCTTTCAATTGAAGCAGAGAATTCAGAAGTACTTAAAGTATTTTTTAATATATCAAGCCATGTTGCTGTTGCACTGATTACCTCATTATCTTCAAGCACGACATCTTTAAGATTAGCAAGAAAAGTTGTACTACCGGTAAAATCTGTTGAGTCTTCTTTTTCACCCAGGAATCTTTTTCCCTCTCTATTGGATAAAGTTGAATTTGCAAAAAACTGAATTTTATATTTTTGATTGGCTCTGCTGTTTAATGTGCCCTGTATTGATGTGCCCCCCTTAATGTTTGGAAGAGCTGTCTGGTCCTGCCACGTATAAAAAGTATTTAAAGCAGGAGCTTGTTGTGAATTATTAGTGCCGGTGTTCAGATGAATTCCCAACCCTGTATTGTTATAAATTGAATTGTTTAAGATCGAATTATTGTTTCCTGTTTGTACAAAAATTCCATCAGGATCATTCCCAAATATTATTTGGTTACTGATTTTATTTCCGTCTCCATTAATAATAATTCCCGAACCCAAGTTATTGCTTATTGTATTTGCCTGCGAAAGAACTAATTCATTTGTGTTTAAGGAAATTCCGAAAACAGAATTATTTGATATAGTGTTATCTGTAAAAAGTCCTGAGCTATTGATTAATACAACCCCTCCATATTGATTTGAAGAAATGATGTTCTCTGATATCGCAAAATTTGTTGATGCATCGATTTTTAATCCTGGTCCTGAATTATTGTTAATATTATTTCCCCTAACGGTTGCTGTTGAATTGAATAAATTTATTCCACCTGCAACATTAACCGAGATATAATTAGAAGCGACTTGATTTCCCTCTGCTCCTGAAATTGAAATTCCAAATCCGGCATTGTTAGCAATATTGTTTGCGCCTCCCGAACCAATATTATTATTTGTGCTGCCGGCAGTTAAATTTATTCCATCTAAAACGGAATTAGAAATTGTATTTGAGTATATATCATTGGCAGATGAATTAATTAAAATTCCCGAAATTGTGTTGCCGGAAATTTTATTATTTCCTAAAGAAGAAAGAGTTAAAGCATAATCGGTAGTGCTGCTTAAAGATAATCCCTTCACTATACTAAATCCGGATGAAATCACCAAACCACCAAATGAACCATTTGTGCGTACTATTGGTGATCCGGAATATCCTTTTTGTGTAGTTCCATCAAGTGTAATTGCATCAGAAATAGCAGGTAATGGAGTAACAGGAACAATGTTAACTGGTCCAGATTCCTGAATATAAAAATAAATTATCTGGCTCCCGGCTAATGCATTTGATTCTTGGATTGCTGATCGTAAAGTAACCTTGCCATTAAGTGAAACAGCACTGCCATCACCAATAATCGCATCAGCATCATCTGAAGCAGAAGTGACTACGAAGAAAGGTAAATTTTTACTTGGGTAAATCTTTATGATATTCTCAACTATAAAATCATTACGATAGCTTGAAAAATCTGCAAGATAATTGTTATTTGATATTGAATTAAATGACCATTGCCCAGCTGAGTATTGAGATAAAGATGATGGAAATGGTTCAGCAGGATTTCCGTTACCGCCTGATCCATTGATGTTATTATCATCTAAAGCAGTATTAAAAATTCTTATCTCATCAATCAAACCTTTAAATGCACCCTCATTTGATTTTCCGACGGACAGACCAACTCCGTTTGTATAAGAATTGTTTAGAGCAACAACAGAACTTTGTGACAAATTTTTTCCCAAATAGATTTTAAGATTTGTTCCATCATAAATGCCTGTTAGTTGTATCCATTGGAAAGAAGGAAATTCAGATGTACTGACCGGTAAGCTGTTTCCGACTGAAAAATATCCCTTGTTATTTTGAACATACATTGAAAATGATGTTCCACCTCCGACTACAGATCTGTAAATGATTGGCATTTTAACATTGTTGTTTTCGCCAATTAAATAAATCCATGCTTGAACGGTGATTTTTTTATTAGTGACACCGGATTTGTTAAAGTACTGGTATCCTTCCTGTATTGCTGAAGGATTAACAGGCTGACCGTCGAGGATGTAAAGCCGGGAATCATTTCCATTAAATTCAAAAGCATTATTATCCGAACCCTGTGCCAAAACTGGGAATTGAAGCAGAAGAATTATTAGGAGTAAAATTATCTTGGCAATCATTTTCTTTAAGTCTTTCATTTTCAAATCTCTTTTAATTAAATAATTAATTTCTTTAGTGTGCCTGATTGATTAATTCCGATTAATCTTGCTGTGATTTTTTATTAATGTATTCTTTGATTTCTTTTTTCAGACCCGAGATTTTTTGTCTGGTTGATGTTACTTTCTCACCCGTTAGTTTATCATCATAGACCGTTATCTTGCCCTCCTCTCCATTAGATACCTTTAAGCTTTTATCCCGTTTATCTTCTTTAACAAACAGTAAAACTTGCTCATCATTTTTGAACCTGGGCATATGTGTATATAACTCTCCAACTTCACCCACTTCGCCCCCGGGTGTTTTTACAACAATTGTTTTGTTACCATTATTACCTTTAAGATATTCATCAACCTGTAAAGTAACCTCTGTGTAGATTCTTGTTTTTTCCCGATTCCAGGACGAGTTTTGTTTTATAACTTTTCCTTCAATAATCAGGTCTGATTTTTCTGAAAGTTCTTTGAGTAATTTTTGATTGGTTTGGGCAATGGATGTTTTGTTTATCAGGAGTAATGCAATAAAAAAGATAAAAAGAAACTTTAAGCAGGATTTCATTTTAAGCTCCTATTTTGATCAGTAAATAACTAATGACACAGTAGGTGAATTTTGAACTAAGCACCTCAAACGAGAAGGAGTGTGCTTCGTAACTCGTAAAAGAAAAACATAACAGAGAAAAACGAGTATTTCATTTTACACCGGACGCAAACTTAGTCAATTAAGCTCGCGAGTAGTTATAATAAATATGGCATTCTATGGTAGATTTATTGCAACGATATTTTATAGGGCAGTAACGCGCAAAAAGTGGAAATTCAATTCAAAAAAGAAACAATAATTTCAACTAATTATACAATGCAAGGTAAATTTTACCTCAGATTAGATTAGGTAAAATTGGTAATCTGTTTGCTTATTTCCCTGGGAGTTTTGATTCGATTTGAATTCTTTTATTAGTGCTTAGAAAGAATGAATAAACTTAATCCTGAACAACATTTATAAAATATCGGGTAACTTAAAATTAATTCATAATTCTGTCCATCATTTATAAAATTTAACAGGCAATTTTTACAATTTTTTTTATAAATCTTACCTGATAATTCAAGATTCTTTGTTTTGTTTAACAAATTTAACTGCATAAGTTTTGATAAATATTTTTTGATTTTATAACAGAGAAACAGATGAATAAATATTTTTCAATAATTCTTACCTGCATTGTTTTGCAATCAACCGGATATAATCAGAACATTGAAGATACCGTAACAATTTTTGGCAGAGAAAGATTTTACAGAGTTCACCTTCCAATAAACTATACTTATCAAAAAGAATATCCTGTCGTTTTTGTTTTTCATGGCGGACTTGGAAATCCCGATAACATAGAACAAACAACCAATTTTTCTGCAAAAGCTGATAAGGAAGATTTTATTGTTGTTTATCCTTACGGCACAGGTGCTTTTCCTAAAAAACTTTTAACCTGGAATACCTGGGATTGCTGCGGATATGCCGATAAAAATGATATCAACGATGTAGAATTTATTAATCTTGTTTTAAAGAAAGTGAAAGAAAAGTACAGAGTAAATGATAGAATGATTTATGCAACGGGTTTGTCTAATGGTGGAATGATGTGTTATTTAATTGCTTGTGAATTATCCGATAAATTTGCAGCGGTAGCTCCGGTTGCTGCAACAATGTTTAATGTGGAGCAGTGTTCTGCCGGTTCAGAAATTTCAATGATCATCTTTAACAGTATCGATGACAAACACATTCCATATGAAGGTGGAATTGGTGAGGGATCAATTGTGCAGGCAGAAAAAATGCCTGTTGAAAAAGTTGTTGATTTCTGGAAAGAAAAATTCAACTGTGTTTTCTTTAATAAATCTGATTCCCCAAACTTCCATAGAATTAATTATGGCAACGGAAACGGAACGGAAATAATTTTTTACAAAATGCTAAAAGGTGGACACAGTTGGCCTGGTGGCGAAAGAGGAAGACCAGGAGCTGATAAACCGGTTAAAGAAGTTTCAGCAACTGATTTGATATGGGAATTTTTTAAGACTCATCCTAAAAGATAGTTTGCTTCTTTTTAACTTAAGTAATTATTTAAGTAATAAAATCTTTTGAGTTAACCTTGTGTTTTTTGCTTCCAGTGTAACTATATAAACACCAGAGGTTAATTGATCCCCACTAAATTTTACCGTGTGATTTCCGGAGGGAAGAGCATCATTCACTAAAATTGCAATCTCCTCGCCAATGATGTTATATACTTTTAGTTTAACAAATTCCGTTTCCGGTAAACTAAAGGAAATAGTTGTTCCCGGATTAAATGGATTTGGATAGTTTGGATATAATTGCAAATCTGTTGGAGGAGATAATATTTCATCGTAGCTGGATAATTTAAATGAGATTTCCAATCCATACTTTGCCGGATTAAAGGCATCAATAACAAACTCCTCGCTTACAGCATTTTCATATCCGATTTTCTGAGCAACAATTCTGTAACTGCCATAAGGTAAGTTACTTATGTTAAAAGATCCATCCTTTTTACTAAAGTTATATGAATATAAACTATTGTTGATGGTTGATTGTGCAAATATTGAGATACCGTCATAGTCATTACCGCCGGAACCCGGCAAAGTTATGTATCCATATGCTTTCCCGGCACCATAGGATGAGTCCCTTGTTAAATAAATATCTTTACTTATTAAATGTGAGTTAAGGTTTATTGTATCCGCTTCTTGCCAAAAAACAGACGCGGCACCCGTGGTATTGTAGTATGATGGCAAGAAATATCCGGTATAACCCTGAACGAAATAGTAAGCACTATCATCCACAGTAATGCTGTAACTGCCATCACTATTCACAAATCCTGCATAAACATCGGGGCTGTAAGTTGTATCCACTTTCTGAAGAGTTGGTGTATGTGAGCCTTTCCTTACTACAACAACACCTTTGCTTAAAGGTGCTAATGTAGCGGGATTGTAAAGTTTTCCAGATACGGAATAATCAGCACTTATCAGTGGGATTAATTCAAGATTGATGCTAATTGTTTCACCCGAATCTATGCTAACAGGTTGTGCGTAGAATGGGTCTGGCGTGTTTCCCGAGAATATTGTTCTATAACCTTCTTTTGAGGCACCAACTGTGTAATCCCCTTTGGGCAGCAGCGCTGAGTAATCCCCGTTAACATCTGTTATTGTTGAATCAAACAAATATACACCCCAATAAAAAAAATATACTTTCGAATTATTAACAGGGATTAATAAATCATCTGTTACTCTGCCAGCACAGGTTCCATAATCATCATCAAAAAAATCTATTTTTATTCTTATATCGCGTGGACTTTCCGGATTGTTATTGCTGTGGACAAAAATAGTATCTACAGTATCTGAAACAGTGATATTATAAAAATTTGCTAAAGTGATATTTAATTTAACAGTGTCGTTTGGATTTATGATAAAAGGAACATTTAGACCCTTATCAAAATCCAGCAGATAAAAAGCTTTTTGATTTGTAATGCTATCAATAGAAACAGGCTGATTTCCAGTGTTGATTAATAATGTATAGTCATATCTGCTAAAAACGTCTTCAAAGCGAACATTCCGTGGCTCAATCTTTAAATTTGGTTGAGCATAGAGATTGATTCCTATTAAAAGAAATAATAAAATTAAGTAATGTATACGCATAATCATTGCTTTTTTTATTTTAGTGTCCATAATATGAAATTAGTGACAAAATTAAGAGCTAAAAAATCGACTTTATAAATTTATCTAAGCCGGAACTGGAATCACTTCTTAAATCTTCTAAAGAAGGAGATTCTAAATCATTTTCTAAAATTTCTGGATTTGTGCGGGAGATTGCCCATTCCTATTTCTTGTCAAAGTATCGCTCCCATAAAATTACAAATAAAGATGATGTGGATGACTTAACTACCAACGTTTATATCGCCTTTGCCGAGCAGTATGAAAGAATTGAAAACATTGAAAATTGGTTAAGACGTGTTTTGTTTTTAACATTTGTAAGATGGTATAAACAGTCGAAATCTAACAGAACTTTCGAATTAAATGAAGAAATAACAGCAGATGATACACTTATTAATACCGAAGAAAATTTTGATGTTGGCGTTGCTTTAAAGGCACTGGATACTTTGAGCAATGAGAAGCAAGAAATTATTAAGTTAAGATTCTGGGGAGATTTTAAGTTTTCTGAAATAGCAGAGAAACTAAACAAAAATGAAGCAGCTGTGAAAAAAATGTTTTACAGAGCTATCGAGGAATTAAAAAACAAATTAGAGTAATGTCACTTTTTATTTATTGACCATACTAATGATTGATAGAAGTATTAAGGCAAACCAATGAATGAACTTGAAAAATTATTAGAGCTGTTAGAGAAGGAATCTTTAAGTCAAGAAGAATCAGAATTACTTAATCAGATTCTTGATAATAATACCGAGGCTAAAAATCTAAAAGCTGTTTACACCGGAATTAAAAATGCTCTTACTAAAAATGGTCACATTGATGAAGAATTAATGGGCGAGTATGTATTATATTTAAATAAAAATTCGTCAGATAAAACAGCATCTTACTTATCAGCCCAAATAGAAAAGCATTTAAGATCCTGTTCTGAGTGTGAAAAGTTGTTTAAGGAATTTTATTCCGAGTACGCTGATATCGATTTGTTTGTAGACCAATCCCTAACAGATAAAGCAGAAAAAAGCGAGATATCACTTAAGCCGGCAATACAGTTAACGCGAAAAAGCCCCAAATTAAAATACTTCTTTGTTACTGTTTCCACGGTTGTGCTGATTTATCTTGGGTTGTATTTATCCGATTCAATTTTAACTCCCGATTATAAGAAATCCTTTTTTAACGGCGAAGAACTTTACGTTACACGCGGCAGAAATTCTGAAGATTTCCAGAAAGGATTAAACTTTATAGACAATAAGGATTATGAAAACGCCATCAAATATTTGAAAGCCGATATCGAAACTCAGTCTAATTCAGAAACTCTGTTTTATGCATATTATATTCTTGGACTTACATATATAAGCAAAGCAGAAACGGATTTACTGGGTTTATTCCCTTCATATAAAAGAGAAGATGTACTGGAAGGGATTAACAGTCTTAAAAAATCTATTGAACTAAATAATTCACAGACTTTTGAAAATGTAAAGCTTGATGCTTATTATTTTATTGGAAAAGCTTACCTATTAATTAATGAACCCGCGTTAGCCAAAGACAATTTAAATATTGTTGTTGAAAGAAAAGGCGGATATTACAAACAGGCTGAAGATCTGTTGAAACAAATGAATAATTAATTTGATGATGACCAATGATAAGAATAATACTTGCGTTTTTGTCTTTACAGGTTCTAATAGGCTTGATTGTAATTCAATCAGAACAAACCACGGTTACAAAATCCGGGTTAGATGCGCCACTTAAAGGTAAATCTAATTCACAAAAATATTATGAATTTGAGTACAGGTTATTAAATCAACAGATTAATCCTGGCATAATTGATTCTTTGCAGTTGCTTGATGATAATTTTGAAAGAGATTATTTATCAGCATTAATAAGTAAAAGAAAATCTGATTACACCGGTGCATTTCATCTCTTATTCAAACATCTTACTCATCAACCAGGACATTTTACTTTCTACGAAGAATTAGTTGCCGTTGCAAAAGCGTCAAACAACTTAAGCAAGATTGAAGAATATACGAAGAACACAACAACAAATCATTCGGTCTTTACAGATTATCTTTCAGCGTTATTAGCGTATCACTCAGCCAACTATTCTGAAGCAATAAAGCTCCTTAATGGTAAGGATAATTTTGAAGCTCTTTATCAGCTTTCATTTGCTTACAGAGGATTATCTGATTATGAAAATGCACTTATAAGTCTGCAGAAATGTAAAGTACATTTAAATTCATCTGATAAAAACTTAGCGAAGGTTTTAATTGCCGAGGGCTCGCTCTACCTTCTCTCAGGCGATTTGGAAAGGGCAGAGCAGCTTTACAAACAAGGGCAAACCCTTGCAATAAAAACAGGTAATCAAAAAGATGAAGCCAAAGCATTAATTAACCTCGCTATAGTTGATGATAATTATGGAAGAGTTGATAAAGCAAAAATCAAACTAAAATCAGCACTCGGACTATCGCGCAAAATTCAAAATCAGGAATTGGAAGCAACAGCTTTATCTGAGTTAGGAGTTGCATACACTTACACAAATGAAATTGTTGATGCCAGAGAAAATTATGAAAAGAGTCTTTCGATATATAAAGTTCTTAATAGCAAAGAGAGACTTTCTAATCTTTCTGCAAATATTGCCTCGCTATACGTGCAGCAAGGCAATTATTCACAAGCGGTTAAATTTTACGAAGAAGGCTTGAACTATGCCGGAGAAAACGTAGTATCAAAAATTCTTAATCTCAGAGGTCTTGGTGATGTGTACTCAAATCTCTCAAATTATTCTAAGGCTTTAAAATACTACGAGGAAGCTAAAGCATTAGCAAGCCAAATAAAAAATATAAACTACGAGTTATCCACCGATGTAAGTATTGGAACGCTTTATTATAATGTAAACAAACCAGGTAATGCTCTTAATGTTTTTATGCAAGCAAAGGAAAAGCTTAACGGTGAAGTTGATATTTATTTGATTGAGGATTTATACTTTAAAATTGGTTTGGCACTTTCTGCGGTTAATAAGATAAATGAAGGTAACGATTATTTTGCTAAGGCATTAAACATTGCAGAGATGGTGGGTGATGTTTATAATGAAATATTAATTTCATCAGAGATTGCTTATAACCTTATATTATTAAAGGAATACCCGAAAGCTGAAAAATTACTTGCTTCTTTGCTTATTAAGAGCAAGAGATTATCAATCCCTCAGTTAACTGCTGTACAAAATCTTTATTTAGCCAATCTTAATTTTGAGCTGGGAAAAATCTTAAAAGCCAGAGATTATTTTGTAGAAAGTATTAAAGAATCTTCGAACATAAAAGATTACAACACTTTGATATCAGCACAGATGGGTTTGGCAAAGTGTTATGAGCTTAACAATAATTATCAGGAAGCGGAAAACATTTATCAAGATGCAATAAAAAATATTGAAAACCTGTCTGAAGTAATGATTGATAATTCAGAAATTCAGATAGCTCATTTTTCAGATAAAAGCGAAGTATATAATTGTCTGACAGAACTTTTTTTGAAACAAAACAGAAACTATGATGCATTTGAAGTTTTAGAAAGAAGTAGATCACGAAATACATTTCAAAACCTGTTTCAGATTCAGGCAGCAGAAAATTCAGATGATAGTAAAACCCTTAAAGAATATTTTGACCTTAAATGGAAAATCAACTCGGGATTATATGATGGTGAAAACTTAAAATCTCTAGAGGGCAGATATGCTCTGTTAAAAAAGAGTAATTTTAATTTTGGTAATTATAATCAAAGTTTTTCTGTTGAAAAGATTAAGAACTCAATTGGCAGGAATACAGTTTTTATTACTTATTTTATTACGGATGAAAAACTGTATGCGTTCAAATTAGAAAAAGACACCCTTAAGAAGTATGAACTAAATATATCCAGGCCAGAACTTGAAAAACTGATTGAAAGGATTTCTCCGCTTTACATTCAAAACAATTCAAGTGAAAACACTTTTATTAATCAGGACCTCTTTTCGTTTAATTCAAAAGCCTCATTTGAGTTTTACAATATACTTTTGCGTGATATGCTAAGTGGATTATCAAAAAACTCACATTTAGTTTTTTCGCTTCCTGCGGAATTGATGCTTGTTCCCATGGAATTTCTTGTCTCTAAGTTTGATGAAAATGATAGTCCGTTTTTGTATAGCAATAAAAAATTCTTAATAGACGATTACTCAATTTCTTATACACCATCATTCTCAGTTTACACAGTATTATCTAATAGAACTGGAATGAACAACGATAAAATTTTATTGGTTGGCGACCCTGCTTTTGAGAATAATGATATAATTTCTGGTTACCGCAGTGGTTTATTGGAAGATAATTCATTTAAGTCCAGAAATTTTAATTTATTTCCTTTAAAATATTCACGAGATGAAATTGAAAACCTGAGCAATTTATTTAGTAATAAAACTGTTCTTGTCTCCAATGAAGCTACTGAATCAAATTTTAAGAAAAATTCAAGGTCCAGTAAAATCATACATCTATCAACTCATTCATTCTTATTTAAGAACCAGCCGCTAATTGTTTTTTCTAAAGGTGATAAATCTGATACAACAGATGATGGATATCTTGAGGCCTCAGAAATTTATAACTTAAAGTTAAATAGCGATATGGTTGTGCTAAGCTCCTGCAAATCTGGCCTGGGAACAATTGATAAAGCAGAGGGAATATTGGGAATGCAGAAATCATTTTTTGATGCAGGGGCAAAAAGCGTAATTGTTTCTATGTGGGATGTTAATGATAAATATACTGCTCTGTTTATGAAAAAATTTTATGAGTACTTAAACAATGGTTATGATAAATCAGAAGCATTGAGAAAGGCAAAAATATTTTTTAAGGAAAATTATTCTGCTAATCCATATTACTGGGCAGCATTTATTCTTGCCGGCAATACTTCTTCAATAGATTTTCCTAAAAGCGGATTTTTTAGCACATTCATAATAATTCTTTTCTCTCTTTCCCTTCTTATCCTCTCAATAATAATTTATTTCAGGTTAAAACAGAACTAATCTTCACTTCGGCGCTAATCAGGCGATTCATTTAAATATTTTTTGCATGTCACTTTTCTACTCCTTGTACAACTATTTATTATAAAGAATCAGTCCATAACTAATCATAATACAAGGAGTAATAAAATGTCTAAAAATGTTGGCTCGGTAGATAAAGCTGTAAGAATAATTGCAGGAGCGGCTTTAATAATCTACGCTATCTTTTCAAGTAATTGGTGGGGCTTAGTTGGAATTGTTCCACTATTAACAGCTTTTATAGGTTACTGTCCTGCTTATGGGTTGCTTAACATATCAAGTGTAAAAAAGATTAAAACAGATAAACTAAATGTTTAACCTTTTGGAAAAATTCTAATCGAAAGGAAGAAAAATGAAATTGAATAATCTTTTTAAATATTTAACCGGATTTGTTATAGCTCTGTTGGTGTTAAGCTGTTCTGATGACCAGACAACATCTCCCGTAACTCCACCACCCGGAGGCTCTAATGCGCCACTTGCCAAATTAAGTGATATACAGGCAAAGGTTTTTAACTCCTGTGCCTCCGCCAGCTGTCATTCGGCAGCAGCCAATCAAGGTAATCTTACTTTAACAAGCGGACAATCTTTTTCAAATCTTGTTAATGTACAAAGCGTGTTATTCCCATCCTTTAAAAGAGTTTTACCAGGCAACGATGGTCAAAGTTTGCTTATCAAAATTCTTAAAGGAGAAGTAAGCCCAAGAATGCCATTAAATTCAGCACCTCTTCCAAACGATGTAATTGACAGCATCGCAGCCTGGATAAACAGAGGCGCACTTAATAATTAGATAATCATTTTATTGGAGATATAAAATATGAATACCAGATACTTATTTCAGTCAGCAATATTATTTATTGTGATTGGATTATTTTCCAGTGCATCAGCACATGATAACCTAATCGTAAACTTTACGGGTATGACACCTCATTTAAATCAAACACTTTATATGAGAGTTATTGAACTAAGCACAAGAAAAGAAGTTGGACGCACTTCGCAGCAAATAACAGCTTCGGGATTTAGTGTTACTATGCCGGTTCTGGAAGCAGGAGAAAGTTATTTTGTTGATTTCTTTGCTGATCACAATTCTAATGGTCGTTATGATGCCCCACCTGTTGATCATACCTGGAGATTGCAGCTAAATAATGCTAAAGCTGGTGGTGATACACTTAATTTTGCTCATAATGCTTCTTTCACAAATATTAACTGGCAATACATGTTAACTGTAAATTTTAGCAGTATGGATCCTCATATTGGTGAGATGCTTGAGTTAAGAGTTGAAAATAATAACACTAATGAAGAAGTGGGAAGATTTAGAGTTACTGCAATTCCTTCTTCAAACTTTCAGATCCAAATTCCCGGATTGCAAATTGGACCAGAATATAAAGTTCAGTTTTATGCTGACTTTAATAACAATGGACTTTATGATGCCCCACCAACCGATCACGCCTGGGAAATTAATTTTACTAATAATACCGGAGATGCAACTGTTAACTTTTCACACAATGCTTCTTTTGTAGATATTAACTGGAAGTATTTATTAACTGTAAATCTATCTTCAATGACACCACATCTTGGACAAAAATTTGAACTAAGAGTTGTTCGTCAGGATAATCAATTAGAAATAGGAAGATTTACTCTGCCACAAATTCTTGTTCCAAATTTTTCAGTATTTATTCCGGAATTTGAGTTGGGCAAAAACTATAACATAGATTTTTATGCAGATCACAATGGCAACGGCGTTTATGATGCACCGCCAACTGATCATGCATGGAGACTAAGCTTTACAAGCACCACAGGTGACTTTGTGCAAAACTTCACTCATAGTACAAGCTTTACAGACATTCAATGGCCCGGAACAACCGATATCTCCGAAACAGATGGTTCTGTTCCCGCCAACTATGTTCTTGAACAGAATTATCCTAATCCATTTAATCCTTCAACAACTATAAATTATTCTATTCCTCAAAAAGGTTTTGTGAATTTAATAGTTTATAATTTCATTGGAGAAGAAATTCAATCACTGGTAAATGAAGAAAAAGAAGCTGGCGCATACCGGGTTAATTTTAATGCATTAAATCTGCCAAGTGGTATTTATTTCTATAAAATAATTGCAGGTAGTTTTACTGAAACTAAAAAAATGATTTTGATGAAATGATCAGAGGGACTTACTGTCCCTCTACATTTAGTTGTAAAAAAAAGTTTAATCAAACAGGATAAATATGAACTCAAAATCAGTTTTAATTTTTTTACTATATCTGTTCCTATGCGCTAATATTTTTGCCCTGCCAAGATTTGCAGTTAAGCTTGGCGATCGTTGCAGTGCATGTCATTACAATCCAACAGGTGGAATTATAAGATCAACAGATGGATGGCACTGGGGTAAAAATATTTTAAGCATGATATCAACCCGTGACTCAGAGTTTTCAATGTCCCCCAAGATTGCTGAAAATATAAGTCTTGGTATTGATTACAGAACTCAATTTTTATACTCACAGCAAAAAAACAGATCTGATTTCCAGAGTATGAGCGGCGCTATCTACACAAATCTGGCGCTATCAAAAAAAGTAAATGTTATTGGTAAGTATGATTTTATTACACGAATATGGGAAGGATTTGGTGTTGCACAAGTTCTACCAGGAAACGGCTACGTTAAAGTTGGAGCTTTTACTCCTAATTACGGAATTCGGCTTGATGATCACACAGCGTTTACCAGAGGCGGTAATTTTGGATTACTTTTTTCTGAAGGAGCCTATCAGGGACTGATCTATAATCCATTTTACACCGAAGCAGGTGTGGAGGTTGGAATGTTTGGAGGCGACTTACTATTTGCAAGCGCAAGCGTTGGCTCTAATCTTCTATCTAACAGAACTTTGTCTAAAGATCCAACATATACTGCGCGGATTGAATTAACTCCCAAAATAGACCAATTAAATTTTTTACTTGGCGGCTCTTATGCTGCAGCAAAAATTCCGCAATCCGTTAATATGTTCGGCGGATTTATAGGATTTGGATATGATGAATTTTCATTGCTCTCGGAATTTGATATCGGTAAGAATATTATTGGTCCGGAACAAACCTCAAACTTTTTGATGATTGAAGCAGCTTACGGGTTGTTAACGGGGCTGGATATTATAATCAGATATGATAGAATGGATATCAATACAGATATTAATAGCAATGAAATTTCACAATTAGTTTTTGGATTTGAATTTCAACCATATTCATTTATTGAAATCAGACCGCAGTACAGATTTGTAAGCGATGATGCAAACCCTGATTTGAAAAACGATTCCTTCGTTTTACAATTTCACTTCTGGTATTAGTGAAATTATTATAACTAAAAATATTTAATATCAACGGGATTCATCAGTATCCATTTACTCGGATCAATTTCGGGGATTGTGTTTTGAGGCAGAGTAATTTCTGCCTCGCCGTTTTTCATATCTATTCTTTTTATTTCATTTCCTATCTTAACTTCTACAGGAAGATTAAATGGAATATTATTCTCAATCTGCCATTTTAATTTTAGTATTGAGTCAGATGAATCTATCTCTGCAATTAAAGTTGGTAATGACGCCTGTCTTAAATAAACCTCCCAAAACCAATCTAACTTTTTACCGGAAACCTCTTCGGCAATTTTTAAGAATTCATCAGTATCAGAAAATCTGCATTGTGTTCCATCAGAAATATTTTCTAATTTCTTTGTAGGATAACACCATTTTCTTAATATCTGAAATAATGTGTCTTTACTCAGGTAATATCGTAGTGTATGCAAAGTCCACGAACCCTTTACGTAAATATCGGAAGTATAAGCTTCGCCACCAGTCATTTCTTTTCTTGGTGCAATGGGCTGCTTGTTTTCAAAATTCATTCTTTTTTGCTGGTAACTATGATAGGCGGATATTCCACCTAATTTTTCTGCGTAGAGGGATTGCATATAAGCCCCTGTTCCTTCGTGAATCCAGAAATCACTCCAATCCCGGGCAGTAACTAAATTTCCAAACCACTCATGCGCAAGCTCGTGATGGTGTAGCCAATCGAACCCATCTTCACTATTTTTATATCCAAATCCGTAAGCAATAATTGTCTGGTGTTCCATTCCCAAATAAGGAGTTTCAGCAGTGCTGTATTTGTCTTTTCTAAAAGGATAAGGTCCGAGTAATTCCTCATAAAATCGTAAGTGTTCAAGAAACTGAGGAGAATGTAATCTTGCCTTTTCCATACTTTCTGGTAAAACATAAAATGTAACGGGAATTATTTCACCGGTTACGCTGACATATTTATAACTAATTGTATCATAGGGAGCGATATGAAGCGACACTCCATAATTATTTATTGGGGTGGAAACAAACCAGTTAAATGTTTTAGTGCCATCACCATTTACTGATTCGCCAATTAACTTTCCGTTTGCGGCACATATTAAATTTTCGGGCACAGTAATATTTAATTCCAAAGAGTCAGGTTCATCTGATGGATGATCTTTGCAGGGCCACCAGATATCGGCACCGCCGCCCTGGCAGGTAACTCCAATCCAATTTGCTCCCGAAGGAGTTTTAGACCAAACAAATCCATCATCCCACGGGGGACGTTTTGCAACAGGAGGTTTTCCACGATAATGAATGGTTACTTGTATCGTTTCTTCTTTATCAATTTCTTGCGGGAAGTATATTCTAATTTTTCCGCTATCGTGATCGAAGGAAAGTTTTTCATTCTTATCGTCTTTGTCGTTCCAGCGTATGGAAGTTACTTTGTAATTGGAATTCAGATCCAGCAATAATGATTGTAACGGATTAATCGTTTTTACAACAACATCAACCCAGCCGTTTATAGATTTTTCTTTTGGATCTATGTTTAGATTGATGCTATAAAATTTGACATCGTAAGCAGCCTGTTCTTTCAGAAGATGTCCGCCAGTATCCTCTGAACCATACTGTGCAAGTGATTGTGAAGAAAATATTGAAATTAAAATCAGGTAAAAAGTAAATTTTTTCATAGCTAACTCTGATAAAGATATTTGACGAAATATTCAGTACTAAATCAGTAATTTTTTACTTGAATCAAAATTTAAGTTTGGATTTTTTTTAGTAACAAGTTTAGTTATAATTAAACATCAAATTAAATAAATAAAGGAATAAATATGCCTATAGAATCAAACAAAGTGGTTACAATGAATTTTACTCTTACTGATGATGATGGAAATGTTTTAGATTCTACTGACCACGGAGGACCGTTTTCATACCTGAGCGGGAATAATAACATCCTGCCCAAGCTTGAAGAAGAAGTTAACAATATGATAATCGGAACAAGAAAAAATATCAGGCTTGATGCTGTTGATGCATACGGACAGTACAACGAACAAATCGTACAGGTTGTTGGTAAGGATAATTTTCCGGAAGATTTTGTTTTGGAAGTTGGAATGGAATATTTGGCAAGCAACCCCGATGGCGTTCAGATGCCCTTTACTATTATTAATGTTGAGGGAGAAGAAGTGACAATAGATTTTAATCATCCCCTTGCCGGCAAAAATCTTAACTTTGATGTTGAACTTCTTGATGTTCGCGATGCAACTGCAGAAGAAATTGCCCACGGTCATGTTCACGGACCTGGTGGACACCACCATCATTAATCAACAACCCGTCTGCTGTAGGCAAGATAAAAATGTAAAATGAACCATAGAGGATTGAGGTTTTCAATCCTCTTTTTTATGCTATGGAAATTAAAACTCTTAAAGATTATAATAATCTTATTCAATTATCAAAAGAATTTTCTGCGGTTTGCTTTTATCTCAGCACCCCGCAATGCAATGTTTGCAAAGTGCTAAAACCAAAAGTTATGGAAATGCTGGAAAAAGACTTTCCTAAAATTGAATTTTACTATGTTGATTTAAATGAAGCCAGAGAAATTGCCGGACAGCTTTCCGTATTTGCTGTCCCGACAATCATAATTTATTTTGATGGAAAAGAAATGATAAGAGCATCAAGAAACATTTCCATTGAACAGCTTAATGAACAAATTAAACGATACTACAATATGATTTTTAATTAGTCTAATTATCACTTATCAGATTTATACTTCCCGCCTTAGGAATTTTAATGACATACTGCTTCTTGTTTTTATTTTTCAGAAATGTATCACGAAGCCAGGGATTAAAGAGTTTTAATGTTTTATAGTTTATTCCCAGAGAAGCTGCATAATCTGCGAAGTTAGACACGGAAGAATCAAGAATAACTTCATTAAACTTTAATGGTTTGTATAAAGCATCTTCTTTTAAATCATATCCATATGCAGCTGGATTTTCCATAATAAGTTTCATCGCAATAATTCTTGGAACGTAACGAGAAGTTTCCGATCCGAGTACAAGATTCCAATAGTTTTTTGCCTGCTGTAATCCGCTCCATTTTTCAATTCCACTCAATCCTGCGTTGTAAGAGGAAGCAGACATCGTCCAATTTCCAAACATATTATAAGCGGTTTTAAGGTATTTGCAAGCCGCAACAGTGGATTTTTCAACATGGTATCTTTCATCAATTTGCTCATTTACCTCTAATCCATATTGAGCTGCGGCAGACTTTATGAACTGCCAGTAACCCGCTGCCCCTGCGGGCGAAACAACATTTTCAAGATTGCTTTCAATAACCGCCAGATATTTAAAGTCGTCAGGAATATTATTTTCTTTTAATATTGATTCAATAACCGGAAACCATCTTGCTGCCCTTTTAATTGCAAGTATTGTTGCTGAATGCCAGTATGTATTAACTAAAATTTCTCGGTCAATGCGCTCGTAAACTTCAAAATTTTCCAGCGGAACTCTTTCACCAAAAATGTAAATGCTGTCAGGAAATATTGGGGAAATAATTCTGTAATCCTGTGGAAAAATATTTTCTGTTGATGAACCATCAGAATTGCTCTTAAATGATAAACTGGTAAACAGATAAAAAATTCCTAAAACAGAAATTACACCAGCTATAAAATATTTCAGTTTTGACTGCTTTGTTATTAGTAATTTGGTTTTGTGTAAATAATCCATTCTCATTCCCTAAAATTTGTGATGCATAATAAAAAAATGATTCCGAAATTCGAAGTGAAAAGCAAGTGGTGTTATATTTGCGTAAAGATTTTTGAATAATTGTTTTAGTTTTGTCCTTTAATTGACACGAGCTTCAGCTCGTGGGAAAGATAGCTTTTTTAGATCTGGCTTTAGCCCAAACAGCTGGGCAACACTTATCCACGACTTAAAAGTCGTGGCAATTAATAATAACAGAGGAAATATGGAAATTCAGGAAGCTTTATTTAATCGTAGAAGTATCAGAAAATATAAAGATCAGAAAATCAGTAAAGATAAACTGGATATTATATTGAAAGCGGCAATGTATGCGCCAAGCGCAATGAATCTTCAGCCATGGCAATTTGTTTTAATTGATGATAAAGACATTTTAACCGAAACAATTAAATCAATTCCTTATGCAGAAATGTTAAAACAATCTGCAGCAGCAATTTTAGTGTGTGGTGATTCAGCGATTGAAAAAAATGAGAGCTGGCTCTTACAAAACTGTTCAGCCGCGATACAAAATATTTTACTTTCTGCACACGGATTGGGAATCGGTTCCTGCTGGATTGCAATACACGGAATGGATGATGTATATAAAAATATTAAAACTCAGTTTGGTCTGCCTGAAAATATTGTTCCTGTTTCGCTAATCTCACTTGGCTATCCGGATGAAGAAGTAACAACCGAAGAAAGATTTAAGCAAGATAAAATTCACCACAATAAATGGTAACGTATGAACGAAGTAAAAGCGAATAAAGATTACAATCCCGAAATGCATTCTGCCGAGCATATTTTAAATCAGACAATGGTAAGAATGTTTAACAAAGGAAGATCTTTTTCAAATCATATTGAAAAGAAAAAATCTAAATGCGATTATCATTTTGATCGCAATCTTACAGAAGAAGAAATTGAAGAGATTAATAAAAAAGTTAACGAGGTAATTCAAAAAGATTTACCCGTAACAGAGGAATTTCTTCACAGAGACGAAGCAATTAAGAATTTTAAACTGTCTCAATTACCTGATGATGCCGGGGACACAATTCGTATTATTAAAATCGGTGATTACGATGCTTGTCCCTGCAGTGGTGTTCATGTAAATTCAACAAAGGAAATTGGTAAGTTCCAGATAATTTCATCCAGCTTTGAGGATGGAGTATTAAGAGTAAGATTTAAGCTGCCCAAAATTTAATGAAAGGAAAGTTTTATGAAGACGTTTTTAGTAGTGATTCTATCAGTATTATTACTGTCGTGCAATCAAAAAGAAAATCAATCACCGCAAGATGATAGTGAGGATATATCTATGCTCAAAGAAAAAATTGCAAAGTTTATTCCCGTTGAAATTAAATATGATGAAAATATATTAAGCGATCGGGAAAAGGTTTTATTAGAAAAACTTGTTAATGCGTCCAGATTGATTGATTCAATTTTCCTTGATCAGGTTTATTACAAAAACAATCAAATAAAATCAGAACTGATTTCAAATCTATCTAACAAATCTCTTCTGAATGAAAAGCCACAATTAAAACCTGAACTTGAGCTTAAACTTGAACTCTTCAATATTATGTTCGGTCCATTTGACAGACTTGAAGATAATGAACCGTTTATCGGAACAGATAAAAAACCTGCTGGGGCTAACTTCTATCCCGAAGATATGACGAAGGAGGAATTTGAAAACTGGATTAAGCAACACCCTAAAGATGAAAAATCATTTACTTCCGAGTTTACTGTTATAGGAAGAGAAAATGGAAACCTGGTCGCGATTCCTTACAGCCAGTATTACAAAGAACCTCTGACAAAAATTTCAAATCTTTTAAAGGAAGCAGCTGATTATGCAGATAATCCTTCACTTAAAAAATATTTGTTATCTCGTGCGGATGCATTTCTTTCAAATGATTATTATCAAAGCGACATGGACTGGATGGATTTGAAAGACCACAATATAGAGGTTGTTATTGGTCCTTATGAAGTTTATGAAGATGAAATGTTTAATTACAAAGCATCATTTGAAAGTTTTGTAACCATTAAAGATCCTGTTGAAACAAAAAAACTTGAAGTGTTTGCAAAATATTTAACAGATATTGAAAAAAATCTTCCTCTTGATGATAAGCATAAAAATTATACCCGCGGTTCTGAATCACCAATAGTTGTTGCTAATGAAGTTTTTACTGCGGGCGATACAAAGGCAGGAGTTCAAACACTTGCGTTCAATCTTCCTAATGACGAAAGAGTAAGGCAAGCAAAAGGCTCAAAAAAAGTTATGCTTAAGAATGTTCACGAAGCAAAGTTTGAAAAGCTTCTTAAACCGATTGCTGAAATTGTCCTTGATCCCTCTGAATTACAGTATGTTACTTTTGATGCTTTCTTCAATCACACACTTATGCACGAAATGTCTCACGGTGTTGGTCCCGGTTTTATTAAAGTAAATGGACGTAATACAGAAGTGAAGAAAGAACTTAAGGAAACATACTCAATAATGGAGGAATGTAAAGCTGATATTCTTGGAATGTATAACAACATTTTTATGATAGAGAAAGGTGTGTATCCTAAAGAAAGTGAAAA
>CAZCJF010000010.1:70756-80184 GCA_964499095.1 uncultured Ignavibacteriaceae bacterium | reverse complement strand
CGCGATTCATTTCTTCCAAAATTGTAACCCTGGAAAGATTCATCATACTTATCATACACAAAACTTCCACCAAGAGTTAAAGCGTGAATTTCATCTTCGGTTTTTGTCTGGAATAGTAGATTAGCATAAAATGTTTTCTGATCGCCATCATAGTTTCTTAATCCTAAAACAGAATTCTGTTTATGCCACTGTGCATTTAGGATCAACCCTATGCTTGTATAAGCTTCGTCATCAAAAACGTAACCATTCTTTGCGAAAACTTCGAATCTTTTTGTATCAACATTAATCTGGTAAGGATGATTTATATGAACACCGGTATTTGAGTGCGATTCTGTTGTTTGTCCGCCGCGTCTTTCTTCATTCATTACCTGTACACCGAACTGCGATTCAAATCCTGAAAAAGACTGGTACTTCCACCGGTTAATAAGATTGAACTGTTTTACATTCGGCTGATCTCTGAATGAATCATTATTATCATCCATAGCCTTCTGGTTAAAATTTGCGTGGGCAAGTATCATCGTGCTAAGATTATCACTTAAATGCGTTGCGGCATTCGCATTCAGATCAGTCTTAAAATGCGTGCTCTGAAAAACATTAAAGTAATATCGTTCAAGGTCATCAGGTTTTTTATACTCGATATTTATCTGTCCTGTAACAGACTCATACCCGTTAACAACCGATGCAGCGCCTTTGGAAACACTTATCGATGTCATCCACGGACCGGGAATGTAACCCAAACCGAATGTACTCCCTAAACCTTTCAGAGTTGGAATATTTTCAAAAAGCATTTGAGTGTATAATCCTGATAAACCTAAAAGCTGTATCTGCTTTGCACCTGTAACCGCATCCTGAAACTGCACATCAACAGAAGCATTGGTTGTAAAACTTTCCGAGAGATTACAGCAAGCAGCTTTGAGTAATTCTTTAGAAGTTATTATCTCGGTTTGTTTTGCATCAAGATCATCAACATATTTTGAAAGCGAAGTGCCGGTTATTACAACTTCTTCCAGCTCGCGGTTTATTGTTAACACAATTTCGATTGTATCGAGATCAGCAGGTACTTCTACCTTAGCCGGTTGATAACCGATATAGCTTACCACAAGATGAAGATGATCGGAATTGATTTTTTTAATATCGAAGAAACCATTTTCATCGGTGGTTGTACCTACCTGAGACCCTTCCCAAAAAACATTGGTCCCGATCAAAGGAACTTTGTTACCTTTATCATCTATTTCATAAACGTTTCCCTTTAAGCTTTGCGCAAGTGCAGAAGCACTAATGGTTAAAGCAAAAAGAGAATATAATATTAATTTCATTTGTACACCTGTTTGTTAAAAATTAACTAATGTCATTTAAGACAAAGCAATAAAAAGAATCGGTTTGGTTTAACAGATTCCTACGGCTTCGCCATCGGAATGACAATCCTGAAAAAGTTAACAGACTGGTGTATCTATCTTGAGTTGATGTATTGTTTGGAGTAATTCTCTGCCGTACTTTGGTGGCGGCAGATCGTTAACGGTTGAGATTATAAGTGTTTTTGCTTGATTTGGTATTTTATCCGAATCGATTAATGTGATAGCTGATAGCTCAAATGAGATCTCTTTTTTATCGATAGGCGGATAAAAGCTTTCATCAATTTTTCTGCTATCAACAATTGAAATGCAGCACTCAACTTCAATCGATGAATAACTGACTGGATAGGAAGCTTCATTACTTTCTGTTTCGCAGCAACTAATTGGTTCAACTTCCTCTATCTTACAGCAGTTATCTGTCTCGGTAACAGAGTGGTGGTTATTTCCGCATTGTGGAGTTTCGATCAGAGACACTCCAGCAAAACTATGCGAAAAGCAAATATGCTTGTAAACCTGCAATCCAGTTGTACCTATAAGTAGCGTGATAGCAAGAATTGTCGTTAGTATATTTTTGATAATAATTTTCAATTGTTTTGCGTCAACTATTGATATCTTAACTGCTAAAATAACCAGATTTTACACAAATGCAAGTGATTTTTCGCTCCTGAAATTTAAATAACTCCCGCCCCAAGCAGGATAGCCAGAATAATTATCATCACAGAAACCATTAACTGCAAAGTGTTGAGTGTTACTTTTTTTAATAACCTTTTGCCAAAATAAGCACCAACAAAAGCGGAAAGCGCTGCGGCAATAATATAACTGATATTATCTGTTATGCCGGCAGAAAGAAATTTTGAGAAGTAAACTGAAAGTCTTGTGAAATCGATAAGACAGGCAATTGTAACTCCTGTTGCTATAAAAGCTTCCCTGGTTAAACCTGCACGAATTAAGAATGCACTTCTGAAAGCACCCTGGTGTCCTGAGAGTCCGCCGAAGAAACCGCTTAATGCACCGCCAAGGTAAAGTTTGTTTGCATCAAACTGAATGTTTTTAAGTCTTGGTAATGCTTCCATAAGAGCAAACGCAATCATTAAAACTGCCACAATGATTTTAATGGGAAGAATAAAAAATTCTTTTCCAAAAAGATTGTAAGAAAAAATTTCGGGCAGAATTGATAATGATATCATCAGCTCGGCACCAATAAATGCCGCAATTATAGCCGGCAATCCAAACTTAAGCACAACAGTTTTATCTGCATCTTTACCAACCAATACAAGTTTAAAAAGATTATTAAGCAAATGCACAATTCCTGTTAAAGCAATTGCAATATCTATTGGAAAAAAAATTGCAAAGACAGGTGTGAGAATTGTACCTAATCCAAATCCTGTAAAGAAGGTTAAAAGAGACGCAAATAGTGCAACCAATGATATTATTACTATTTCCATACAGTAAAATAAAAATTCAGTTTTACTAAATAAAAAACCGCTCCTCAAAAGAGGAGCGGTTCGCAAGATCTATTACGTACTTAGGGGCCGCAATAAAATCTTCGCTTATTTCAGAAGCACCATTTTCTTTGTTTGTACAAAGTTTCCGGCTTCCAGACGATAATAATAGATTCCACTTGGTAAATCAACAGCGTTAAACACCACAGAATAATTGCCACCATCTTGCTCTTTGTTAACCAGCACAGCTACTTCCTCACCAAGTAAATTCATAACTGTTAATTTAACATTTGCTTTCTCTGTTAAACCGTATGATAACGTTGTTGTTGGGTTAAATGGGTTCGGGAAATTTTGTGCTAAATTAAATTCATTAACCGGACTCCAATCCACTTCCACAACTTTTGAATACTCATATTTTCCATTAAAATCAATTTGTTTTAGTCTGTAATAATATTTGCCAGCCGTTCCCGGTTTATCAGTAAATCGGTAATCGGTCGGATTTGTCGTAGTTCCCTTGCCATCAACACTTCCGATGGTTGCAAATTGACTGTTTCCAAATTTTCTCTGAATTTCAAATGCCTTATTATTCAGCTCGGTTGCTGTTGACCAGGATAATAAGACTTCTTTTGCAGAGGCTGTTGCAGTAAGTGAAGTTAACTCAACTGGAATTCCGACAGAGTGTATATTTTGTGCATACTGTGAAGCCCAGTTTACATCCTGACTGGAATGGCATTGCAAACAAGCATAATCAAGAGTAACACCTGAAAATCCATTCGCATCAACCTTGATATATTTCTTACCAACTACAAAAGTAGTATCAAGATTTTCAAACATTGTGATAGGATCTGTTATTATTTTCCAGAAGTGTGCACTTTGCTCTGAAACATACCGATTGATATGATCTCCGTTTCTGGCTGCATTTGGCATGTGACAATCTGTACAGGTTGCAACTGATGGTCCGTGTCCAGGTATTTCGTGTCCCGGATGGCATCCTTCGCAGGTAACCGTCGCTTTAATTCCACCTAATTTATAATAAACACTCTTATGTGGATTATGGCAGGTTGCACAGGTCATTCCACCAAGGTGATGTTTTGTTGCTAACATCATATCGCCTTGTTCTCTGTGTCGAATAAATCCGGTAGGTATTCCCTGATATGTAGTTGGTAGCCATTCTACTCTTTTGTTTGTATCCGTTCTATCCCGGGCGTGGCAATTATTACAGGTCTCATAGCCTTCTTTAGATGGTTTTACGCCAATCGGATTTGAAATATGTCCGCTAGCAGGTCCATGGCATGCTTCACAGCCAACACCAAATTCTGCCCAGCTTCCTTCAATTCCGGGATATTTATCGAACTCTGGTGTTTTGGTTTGGCTTGGACCTGTTGTATGGCATCTGTAACAAGCATAAGTATAGGGAGTGGTACCCGGAGCAGATTGTACATATCTTACCCACTTGTTTGTTGGAATATTATACTGTGCTGTATCTCCTAAAATCAGATATCCAAGTGTATCTAAGAATCTTGCGTTAGAATGATATCCTCCCATAACAAAGCCAACAGTCTCCCAAGTATAGCCCTTTGGTGGTCTTGGAACACCAGGTTGAATAGTATAGGATAGAGAAGGACCAAAATTGTAAGTTGCGGTTAATGAGGGCGGATATTGTGGTCCCTGTCCATTCTGAAGTTTTTGTATTTTATATGGATGGCCAGATGTGTTCCAATCTGTATGTTGCCCGCTGTGGCAGGTTTTACAAGTATTACTGCCTACATATGATTGAGACATTAATTCTTCTTTTGGTATAAAAAGAATTAAAAGTACTACTGATATAATCAGTCTCAAATATTTCATAATTACTCCTAAGTTAGTTTAAGAAAAAATCATTTTTCTATTTAAACTTAACAGCAAGGCAGATTTATGTAAAGAAAACAATTATGAAAAGTTTTTCATTTTTCTTCTGTTTATTAAATGAAAAATAAAATTATATTTTTGTGCAGATAATAGGATAATAAAATGAATGTACTTATAGCGGAAGATGAAAATCAGATTGCAGATACATTAAGGAAGCATTTTTCTGATGAAGGACATTTTGTGTCTGTTGCTGGTGATGGAAGTGAGGCGCTAAAGCTTATTTGCTCAATTAATTACGATGTTGTTTTACTTGATTGGAAAATGCCAAAAGTTACCGGTTTAGATGTCTGTAAAAAAATCAGAGAGACTAATAAAAATATTCCTATAATTTTGGTAACAGCTTTAGGTGATATCTCCAACAAAGTCGAGGCTCTGAACTCCGGGGCAGATGACTATATAACAAAACCATTTTCTTTTGAAGAAGTTTATGCAAGAGTTAATGCAGTTCTTCGCAGATCCAATAATTCAAAAGATATACTCGAGTTTGATGACTTGTTACTCGATTTGAATAAAAGAAAAGTCGTAACTTCTGGTAATAAAGAAATCCATTTAACCGATAAGGAGTTTGACCTTCTTAAATATATGATACAGAATAAAGGTGAAATTTTAAGTAAGGATAATCTTTGTAAATACGTATGGGATTTAAACTTTACGCCTCAAACAAACATTTGCGAAGCAACCGTAAAAAATCTCAGAAAAAAGCTTGAACATGTAACCGGACGTAAATACATAAAAAATATTTATGGCGAAGGATATATTTTAATTGCAGAATAAACAAAAAATACCTTTCCTAACTGACAGCGTTAAACGCTTGACGGCTTTAAATATTCTGATTTTTGTTTTACTGTTAATTTTTTTTAATGCACTTCTTATATCTTTCATTTATTATATCGCCCATAGAAATATGGATCAAAGAATTACGCACGAAATTGAAAAGGTTACTAACACACTGTCTTTAAGCGGTAATGTGATAACCGTAACTGATTCAAGCGAACTTAAAGAATCAGATTTTTATGAACTTACTGAAAGCCCCTATTTTCTTCAGGTGCTTGGCAACGATGGTAAAATAATCCTCACTAGCCGAAATGTTACTTTGTTTAAACGACTCCCATTCAAAAGAATGGAATTAACGAATGATTTATTTTTTGAAAGTTTTGATTTTGAAAATATAACCTTTAGAAGCGGTTATAAAACCTTATATGATTCATCCGGAAAAGAAGCAGGGGTTCTTCAAATATCAGTGTATGAAAGAAACTTTAAAAATTTCATGAAGGATCTTTTATACTTTAATCTGTGGGCTGTGTTGGGTTTGCTGTTTATTGTTATTTTGGCAAGTATCTGGGCTGCAAAAAAAACTTTCAAACCTATAAATCAGATAATTGAAGCTTCACTTTCATTTAATATTCAAAATTTTAACAAGCGTATTGAAGTAAATGCGAAACCAAATGATGAGATTGGAAGACTAAGAGATACTCTTAACGGACTATTTAACAGAATTGAAGACTATGTATTGGAGCTGACACATTTTTCTGATCATGTTTCACATCAATTAATGAATCCACTTACTGCTATTCAAACAGAAATTGAATATTTACTTAAGAAAGAAAGAACATCAATTGAATACAATGAAGCATTGGTTAAACTTTCTGCACAAACGGATAATATGATTAGCATTGTAAAAACATTACTGCTTATTGCCAAAAGCGGAAAGGTTAAAACTAAGTCAACAGCAGTATTTAATTTATCAAAACTAATTAATAATGAAGTAGAGTTTAGTTTTAGAGATTATAACATAAGCTACAGTATTGAGGATAATTTATACTTGAGAGGTGAATCAGAAAAATTTTTAATGGTGATACAGAACCTTATTCACAACGCAATAAAATACTCTCCGCAGGATAAGAATATAAGTGTTAGAGCAAGCAAAATTGATTCGAAAATAATTGTTAGTGTGGAAGATAATGGTATAGGCATAGAAGATGCTGAAAAGGAATTAATATTTAAGAAGTTTTTCAGATCGGATAGGGCAGAAAAGCTTGGTATTAAAGGTTTTGGTTTAGGACTAAGTTTGGTAAAATCTCTTGTTGAGGAAATTAGAGGAACGATTGAAGTTAAAGATAATAAACCAACCGGTTCAATATTTTTGATTACCTTACCGGCAATTGATTTATCTGATTAAAGAAGAGGTGCATTTCTGCACCTCTGTAATTATTTAAAGACTTGCTGTTATCATTAAATAAGTCCAGAACGCAGTGTCTTTTCTCGGAGCGTAAGCAGTTTTAAATATCTCGCCCAAAAAGAAAAGACTTCCGCCCCAGATAATATTTGTGTTTTCTGCAAATGCATACTTTACTGTAAGATCAAGTTCCTGCCCAAACATATTTTCTTTGCTGCCTGATGGATTTTCCGGTGTACTAATATTTACAGATTGGTTAGACATAAAGAAATGAAATGCTGCATCAAAGCTTAACGGAAGATCTTTTGGAGCAATGTTTACATTTGCATAAAAATCATTCAAACCAAGATTAAAAGTATGGGATGGCACGTTGATAAAGTAATCCATATATCCATAGAACTTATGATTTGTTCCATAGTTAGATTGAAAGGTGTTATAATCGTTTGAAGTAGATTCTGGATCAGTACCGGAGAGCATATCTCCGCCTAAACCAAATTTTGTTATTCCTGTTTTATAAAACAACTGAAGAGATAACAGGTAAGCACTTATATCATTGCCTGTAATAGAACCAAACTGGTATGCCCCTTCAAAGATTGTGGATAGATCACCGTAGTTGCCCCAGTATGTTCCGCCTGCGGTAAAAAGTTCTAATCTGTTTGTATCTGGCCGTACATCCTCTCTATTAATCTCAAAATATCCGAACAGATCAAACTTGCTTTCTTTGCTTAGTTCTGTCTTTTTCCAGAATCCATACAAGCTGGATGATGGGGTAGCAGTACCGGGTGAATTTGAGAATGATGCATAAGCATTCGCAGCATAGCTGTTAGATTCATTAAGTGTTAATGCAAAGAGATCAAGATCCCAGCAGCCGGGATTGATAGTAAATCTTGCACCATCAAAAGATCTGCCTACATAATGCCAGCCAACTGCACCAATAAATCTCTCTGTACCGTATGAAACTTCAAACCTGCCGGCTTGCACATTTACAGGTAATCCGAAAGGCTTCATAAGTTTAACATAACCCTGATGAAGATCGATGTTATCGATAGCGGCTAATGTATTTGGTTCTTCTCCAAAAACTCTTGAGTCCTGGAACTGAACAAACAATTGAACTTTTTCATCAAAAGTTTTGTCAACACCAAGCCTTGTTCTAAGGCTTGCAAAAGTAGTAGGGTGAGTGTTATTTGAAAAATCTCTTCCATCAACTTCTGATCTTAATTGAACTTGACCATTAAGTTTCCAGCCGCTTAAATCTTGTGCAAAGCTGTTACTGATAAAGATAGTAAATGCAACTAGTAATAATATTTTTTTCATAAAGTTTTCTCTTTTTGTTTTTAAATGCTAAGTGATACTTAGTGTCCTAAGTGTCTCAGTGGTAAATTTTCCTCACCACTAAGACACTTAGAACACTAAGAAACACTTATATTAATTTTTTAATTTATACTCGAATAAATATCCTTGACGTTGTTTTGCTTCCTCATCCCACTTAACAGTAGTAGTTTTAAGAAACTCATCTTTACCAGCTTTTAGTTTATCCATCTTAAGCCCGATAAATTCTTGAGCTTTTTCTTTAGTAGAGATATCCGGCAGCTGAACGGGATATTTCCATCCCTGCTTAACAAAAAGAATAGCTAACTCTCGTCTTGATTGTTCTGCTTTTTCAATAGAAGTTCCCAATACTCGCAATGCCTCAACCGGTGCGTGGAAACCCAATCCATTTGCAGCAGCAACCCAATCCCATCTCCACTGTGCATGACGAATAAGTTTTAATATAGCTTTCATTTGTTCCTCAGTTGCGCCATTATCCCAGGCGACTTTTGCTTCGATATGTGCAGCAGCAATAGATTTTTCAGCTATTCTTCTTAGCTCTTCAATTCTATCTTGTCTGTCATAAACATCCTGCATAAGTCTGTTTGTATCCTCACGATGGCAAATCTGGCAGGTGTTTGCGACATTGTTTAATGGAGATTGAATATGATGGTCAGTAAACTTAACTCCGCCTTCAGATTTATATGGCATATGGCAGTCAGAACAGGAAACACCGCGAACTGCGTGAATACCTGTCATAAACAATTCAAAATCCGGATGCTGTGCTTTTAGCATTGGTGCTTTACTAAGTGCATGTGTCCAATCAGAAAATTCTATCTCATCAAAGTAAGCTTCCATATCATCTGCACTAAATCCCTTATCCCATGGAAAAGTTAAATATTTTTCTTCTTTCCCTTTGAAGTAATACTCAACGTGGCATTGTGCACAAACAAGTGAGCGCATCTCCTGACGAGAAAAACTTTTTATATCTTTTCCCTGTCTCTGATAAGCTTCGATAAGTGCGGGACGAGTAATTCTTAAATTCATTGTTTTGTGATCATGGCAATCCTGGCAGCCAATTGGATTTACTATTTCACTTCCAAGATCTTTCCATTTAGCTTTGTAGTAATTTGCTGTTCCCATTTCATTCATCATTCTTGGCACATCTGTGCTTTTACAAGTCCAGCAAGTTGCAGGCATCGGGCTGTTTTCATTATCACCAGTTCTTAATGTATTTCTGAT
>CAZCJF010000010.1:50315-70656 GCA_964499095.1 uncultured Ignavibacteriaceae bacterium | reverse complement strand
ACCATTTGCAGTGTTGCAGATTCATTTCTTCTTTCAATGATAGAAGAAGCGAACAATCCAACTAAAAAGACTACCACTGCAGTTGCAAAAAACAATAGCCATCCTAACCATGGTTTATTTTTTACTACTTCACTAATTGGTTTCATAATTTTTTCCTTAATGTTTTAATTGAAATTAATTCTTTTTTAATCCTAAACTTTTTTCAATCCACTTTGGCACAGGCGAAGTTAAAACAGGAACTCTTGCATAAGGAGTAGATGATAAACTGTTAACTCTTCCATGAGGAACTTCACGATGGCAATCCCAGCAATATCCATCGCCGTCTTCCTGAATTTTTTGATTGCTAATTGCTCTAACAGAAATCGGGTGAATCATTTCTGAATGACAGCGAATGCAATTTTGTTGAACTGCATTTTTGCCGGCTTGTTTAATTTGTATCACCTGCGGCTCCAAACGAAATGTGAACATGAATGAATGCCGCATTCCATCAGAAGCTTTAAAGAAATACTTTTTTACAAAGTTATCCTGCGGTACGTGGCAATCATTGCAAACTGTAAATCTGCCGTGGCTGCTTCTTTCCCATGTTGCAAACTGCGGCGTCATTACGTGGCAGTTAATGCATGCTGTTGGATCATCAGATAAATATGAGGTAGCTCTTCCTATGTGCAGAGCAAAGAAAAATAATCCGGTTAACACACCAAGACTTAATAACACTGGTAATTTCCATATGGGAGGCGGTTTAATTTTATCTATTACTTTTTTCATAGTTAATTATTTGGTTATTTTATAATACAAGCTTTACTATTAGGTCTTCTTTCATCAAACTTACTTGCGATAAGATTTAATTCCTGTTCATCTAAAATTGATTGAGCTTTTTCAAATAGTATTCTTTCTTCTTTTCTTATGTGCTGATCAAGTACATTTCCGATTTCATCAAGTTGATCTATTATTTCAGTGTTTTCGGTTAATCCCAGAATTTTTTCTTTAAGAAATATATGTTCATCAAGAATCTCAGCTATTAAGTTATCGAGCTCTTTATCTTTACCCTTTAAATAAGGGAACAATAATTTTTCTTCATCTTCAAAATGATTATCCAATTCATTTTTATACATATCTTTTGCAAAATTTATTTTTCCAATTATATCAGATGGCAAGCCTTTATATTCGGGGGCATTCTTCTTTAAAAGTTGTGCAAGAAGCAATCCTTTCTGGTGATCTTGAGAAAGCGGTATTAGTGCAGGATGTCGTTTCATAATTTTATCGTGTCATGCCGAACTCGTTTCGGCATCTTTAAGTTTATTTTAGACCCTGAAACAAGTTCAGGGTGACAATTGTTTATTAATCTGTTTCTTCATCTCAACTTCTTCATTAAGCTTTTTAAATTCTTTAGTTCCAGTTGGATGACCATAGCTGTTCATTAACTTATAATGTATTAAGTATTCTTCTTTAGAAACTTTGTTTTGCCAGTTGCCGGTTAGTATTGCAAATCCTGTTACTAACATAAAAATCGAAACAACTCCAATTGCCACATATCTTTTATTTATCTTTTTCTTTTTTGGCAAAAGCATTTTTAATTCTAAAGTATCTTTAACGGGACAAGCATCAACACAATTAAGGCAAGTAGAGCACTCATCGGAAATAACTGTTTTAACTTTATCAACTTTTATAAAAGAAGGACAAGCTTTATTGCACAATCCGCAATCGATACAACTTGCAGCATTCCTTTGGATTTTATTCGGACTAAGCAATGAAAATATGCCAAGTAATGCTCCATAAGGACAAAGAAATCTGCACCAAAAATTTCTAATCAATATTGATAGTACAAATAAAACTCCGATTACAATCAAAGCTGTTTGAGAAATATTTGCAAAGAAGTAATACATCTTTACATCTGATACAATGTTGTACGGACTATCCAGAAATGCTTTCAGCGCAAGCTCTGTCATTAGAAATACAACTGAGTAAATCAGAAATCCAAGAAGCAGATACTTTAGACTTCTCAATGGGTAGTCTAACCACTTTGGAAGTTTTAATCTGCGCCTGAAAATCTTTTCGCCAAAGTCTCCAACTAATTCTGAAATAAATCCTATTGGACAAAACCAGCTGCAAAATGATTTTCCAAAAACAAGTGAGATTAAAACAATTGCAAGAAAAATAAAAAATCCGGCAGGATGTGCTTGATGAATAATTCCCGTTGTTAAGAAAAGATAAAAACTCATGAATGAACTGATAGGAAGAAATCCATCTACTCCTGGTGGGCGTGAATAAAAAGCAGCAGCGCCATTTGTTTCTAAGTATTGAGTGAAGAGATAGAATTCAACACCTATCCATATACAAAGCAAAGCAAAAAGTGTTTGCACAATAAATCTTGTTTTCTGAATCCCCTTTTCATCGTTACGAATAATTTTTGCTTTTACCAATTTGCTTTTAGTCTTTTCCATTATTTCAGATCGCACGTTCTTAAATATAAAGTTGCATTAAGTAGTTTTAATTTTATTTAATGTCTTTTCTTTGAATTTATCTATAGTCTCAGAACTTAACATCTCAAAAGCTTTAGTTCTAAGTACGCCCCACTTTTCGTGAACAGGACAAGGTTTTTCCGGCGAACATTCCGGAAAACCTAAAACGCAACTATTAAAACTGTCCAATCCGTCAATTGCTTCAACAATATCAATTAATTTTATTTTGGAGGGATGTTTGGCCAGCTTGAATCCACCCGACTTCCCTTTTTTTGATTCTATAATTCCGCTTTCAGTTAAGCTTTGAAGTATTTTGGAAATAAATTCTTTTGGGATCTTAAGTTTCTTTGAAATTTCTTCAGCGGGACAGACACAATTTGTTTCGTGTGCAGCCATAAAAAGAACTGCCTGTAAACCGTACTCACATTTTTTAGAGAAAAATACTGTCATAAACTAATCAGATAAAATTGTCTGATTAAAAATAGTTTATTTTTCAGGAAGAGTCAAGAATTTACAAAGATTTATTTTTATAAAATTATTTTAACCAGGTAAATATCAGTTTGGTAAGATGATTTTTTGTAATTGAGAGACCGTTCGGTTATTAAAAAGATCGTAGGCTTTTGAAATTATCTCGATCCACTCATTGTGAATTATACATTTTTGGCCTTTACTGCAACTTTGATAACCCAAAACACATCCGGTAAATATCTGCAATCCATCAACAGCCTCAACAATATCTATCAGTTTTATCTTCTCAGCTTCAACCGCCAGTTTAAAGCCACCTTCTCTACCCTTACGTGAATGTATAATTCCTTTTTCAGTAAGATCCTGCAAAATTTTAGATGTAAATTCTTTGGGTATTTTCAGCTCAGTGGAAATTTCCTCAGCTGAGCAGAGAACATCATTTGTTTTAGATGCTAAATACAATACAGCCTGCAATCCATATTCACATTTTTTGGAAAAGAATGATGCCATAAATGAATCTGTTAAAAATCTTTTTTATTAAAGCTTCGTAATCCCAAAAGAAAAGGAATTATAAACCAAACGATCATCAGGCTTATTGAAACTATAACTCCGAGTGATGTTCCAAAGAATTTATTAAACAATGCACCTGTGTAGCCCATTAAAGCAGAGATGTTAAAATCGAGTATAAAAAATATTCTTGCCAGGTCTATAGGATTAATTAAGCTTATTGCAAGTATTATATTTTCTATCGGGTAATCTCTAAAAAAGTAGGTAACAAATAAAATCAGTCCATCATACACTACTGCAAGCATTAACCAGATTATCAGAGAGGCACCTAACCCTTTTGCTTTATCTGTAAATCTGATTGCAGTTAAAAACGCAATGGATGTAAATATTAATGTAAGTACAAATCCATTTATTGTAAGGATTAACACTGGTGTGACACCTGCAGGATCAATCCCGCTAAATAAAAATCCGATTAAAACTCCCGCAGCAAAACTTAACGCAAGCGGAATTGCATTACCAAGATATAATCCAAAATAAAGTGATCTTCTGTCTAATGGCTGACAGAGTACCATTTGAATGTAATCATTAGAGTTGTAAACATACATCGTTCCAAAAATTATACTGACCAGAGGAATTATTATCAATACAACATTCATCAGGCTTAACACAGCTTTACCGGATTCGCTTTCAAAGTTGAACAAAAGGAAAGAAAGCAGAACAAAAAATGAAAAGTAAAATATTATCCACTTGCTTCTTAGTGCATTACTGAATTCAAATTTTATGATCTTAAATATCAGTTCCATTTAAATTCCTTATCCATCATGCTTGCAATTGCATTTTCAAGTTTTGCCTGACCACTTAACTCCACAAGATCACTCACTTTTCCGTTAAATACTATCTTACCTTCGATCAGGAACAGTATATTATCTGAAAGTTCTTCTATCTCAGCCATAATATGAGAAGTTAGTATTATTGTTTTACCAGCATTTCTTTGTTCAATTATTTTCTTTTTAAGATTTGCCGCTGCAACAGGATCAAGTCCTGCAGTAGGCTCATCAAGAATAATAATTTTAGGATTAAACATTAACGCAATGCAGGCGCTAACTTTTTGTTTATTGCCCCCAGAAAGAGTTCTTATCTTCTTATTTAACTCCGGCTGTAAGTTTAGAGTTTTGATAATTTCTGCGCTGCCATTAATCTGCTGTTTTCTCAGATCACTTATCATATTAAATACTTCACTAACAGTAAGATTATCGGGAAAACTCGCAACCTGGGGCATATAACCTATTTCTTTTCGATACAAAAATTCTTTTATCACAGATACATTATTAATTAGTATTTCACCGCTATCCGGCTTAACCAGTCCAAGTATAGATTTAATGATTGTTGTTTTACCTGAACCATTCGGACCAACAATAGCAGTAATTTTACCCGGTTCAATATTCAGAGAAATATTTTTCAGAACTTCGTATTTACCAAATCGCTTTTCTATGTTTTTAAATTCTATCAATTTAACTTCCTCATCAAAGGGGCATTATCTAATAATGTTTCAGGAGTTAACGAAGGAAAAACACTTTCTGCTATGTTCAACAGTTCGATAAATAGACTATTCAATAAAATTAAAGATGGTTTATTTTGTTCAGCCATAATAGAATAGAGTTTTACGGGTCTGTAAGGAATATCACCTACTCCGTTCTTATCAAGATCAAAACCTTCATATTTGCTCCAGTAATTTGAATTGAAGAGATTGAAGTTTTGCTTGCTGTTTGTGGATACATCAAATGTGTTCGCAATAAAATTGTTTGAGCAGAAAGTATTATCAGTAGAGTTTGCCATAAGTTTTATTGCCCAGCCGTTTTTTTCAAACTGATTAAATTGAAATTCAGAGCCGTTGCATCCCTCGATATAAATTCCTGAAGTATTCTGGATAAAATAATTTTTAGTAATCTTACTCTTGGAAATATCCTTCAATAAAAGTCCATAAGAAGCAGCACCCCAGTTATTATTAAAAGTATTTTCTTCCATATCAACAAAGCGTGAATACATCACCGCCACTCCAGCACTATTCAATTCAAAATGATTTGATAAGTAAACGCAGCTATCAGAAAACATAAAGTGCAAACCATATCTCAAATTATTCGCACTGTAATTATTTTCAATAACAGTTTGTTTTACAAACTCAAGGTAAATGCCGTCTCGGTGCCCAATAATTTTATTGTCTCTCACTTCAATCTCACGGCAATTCCACATATGAATTCCATTACCTGATGAAGCTTCTTTCTTTCCATATGCTTCAATATAGTTGCTAAGAACTTTACAGTTATTGGATTTTGCAAGATAGACACCAAAGAAATTGTCGAAGAATTTGCATTCAGAAACAACTCCGTTTTTTACGTTTTCAAATCTTACAGCAGCATTTTCTTTTAGATAATTTACTCCGGCATTCTTAAACGTGATTCCGGAAATTGAAACATCATCAGAATGAATATTAAAAATTTCAAATTTATTTTCGCCATCAATTACAGGATAATTTTCGCCAAAAACTTTTAATGGCTTTGTAATTATGATATTTCCTTCTTTATAAACACCCGATCTTATGATTATTACATCATAAGGTTTTGCAACTTCAATTGCTTTAGAAACAGAGTTTATCGCAGTGTTTTTATCAACGATAATTCTATCTGCATACACCGTTAGTTGCAGTGAAAATATTAATACCAGATACGCTATACTGATATAAGTTCTCAATTACATCTCTCTTATAAGTTTAAAGAGATCAGTAAATTCGAGTTTCGTTCCACCATACTCACTGTAAATTGGTTTTAATTGCAAATCATTTTCCACAGCTAATACATTAAGTCCCATAGGACTTCTTAAAGAATCGTTCTTAAGATAAATAGCTTTTTCAGCATCAATGATATTTCCGGGATCCGCATAATTGCTAACCCAAAGCGAGTAATAATCATCCTTAGTCATTTTCATGTTATCAATATATCCGACAAGACACTCAATAGAATCAAAAAAATAAATTTTACCTTTTGCCGTTACCATTTCAGATCCGTACCGTTTATCCATTACAATCATTTTACAAAACTCACATTCATCTTCACCGTAACTAATAGGTTTTGGTTCTTTGCTGCAGCCAACAAATAATAATGAAAGGAGTGCGAGCAGATAAAATTTTAACTCATTCATTTTAATCCTTTCTTTTCACTAAATATAAAGCAGCTGTGTTCATAAGTATTGATATTAAAATTATCATCGCTGCAATAGATGGCAATGAAACTGCAGTAATATTTAATAATTGTTTTGATCCGATTATTGGAGGTTGATAAGTCATTCCCGGAACTTTTATCGGAGCATTGGGATTAAGGTTATGTCCATAATCGTAAGCCCACATATAGAAATCATACAACCCAATTGCACCAAGAATAATGAAGAGAACTAACCACACATAGATTAGTTTTTTGTTTAATAAATAGGCGTTCAATAATCCAAACACGATCATAAAAACTATAACATACGGCATTATCTTTAATTCAGGAATTGCATCAGGAACAATTTCTTTCATTCCTATATAATGATTAAGACCATTTATACTTTGCAGATCGTTTGGCTTTAAGCCAGATATTTCATTCAGCCAGATTCTCAGACCAAGTCCCTCCGGATATTGTGGAGCATTAAGATCAATTGTCCAGAGCGGAAAGAAAAAAGTTAAAATAAGTATCAAAGCTCCCAGCGTAATCAAGACTCTCGATTTACTTTTCATATTTACCTCAAAAAAATGGAGGAACTGTTTTCAGTTCCTCCTTAACAAAACATTAATTTCCTAAACTATAAGAAAGTTGTACATTTGAATTAGCAGGTGATACTCTTACATATCCCTGCATTTCCTGATGTAATGCTGAACAGAAGTCTGAACAATAGAACGGATAAACGCCAACTTTCCTGGGTTCCCATTTAATTGTTCTTGTAGCACCCGGCATAATTAATAATTCGGAGTTATTCATACCCTTGATGGCAAAACCATGTGGAACATCCCAGTCCTGCTCCAGGTTTGTGATATGAAAATAAACCTGATCACCAACTTTAATTCCTTCTATATTATCAGGCGCAAAATGGCTTCGCATGGCTGTCATATAAACGTGAACTTCATTACCACTTCTTTCAACGCGTACATTCTTTTCTGATTTTACTGCATGAGGATTTCCGTTCTCTTCTATTTTATAAAACTTCAAGGAATTTTTCATAATTAGTTCTGAGGGCAATGCCTGAGCATAATGCGGTTCTCCAACAGTCGGAAAATCGAGCAGCAGCTTCATCTTTTCGCCGGAAATATCTATTAGCTGGGCTGATTGAGTTAACTCGGGACCAGTTGGCAAATACCTGTCTTTTGTAATTTTATTTAAAGCAATTACATATTTGCCCCAAGGTTTTTGACTGTCGCCACCTGGTATGCATAAATGTCCAATTGAATAATAAGTTGGGATTCTATCAACAACTTCCCAAGTTCCAATTTTCCACTTTACAATTTCCGATGAAATGAATGCTGAAGTGTATGCATATCCATTACCATCGAATTCTGTATGCAATGGACCAAGTCCAGGATCTTTAACCTCACCCGCAACAACAGCATCATACTTTAGAATTGGAATTCCATTTATCTCACCATCAAATTGCTTTTCATCAATCGCTTTCATCATTTTGGTAAATGAGTGAACTGGAATCACTGTTGCTAATTTTCCGCCTGCAACAATGTATTCACCTGAAGGATCAACATCTACTCCGTGCGGTGATTTTGGAGTTGGTAAATAATAAATCATACCGGGACAGTCTTTCGGATCAAGCACTTTTACCTGTTTATTAACTTCGCTTACTGCAACGTGAGTTTTTTCATCAATATAATTTCTGTAATATTCTGCTGAATAAGTTTTAGCTTTACCTTCTCTTAAATATTGCTCAGCTTTTTTCCAATTAACGGCTGCAATAAAATCTTTATCATTCTTTGAAGCATTAATTTCAAGTAGGGTATTTGCCTGCTCGCTGTTATAACTTGTAAAGAAAGCCCAATCAGATGATGGACCTTTGCCAGCGTGAGCAAGATCGTAGTTGAAACCCGGAACAATTATTTGAAATTCCAGATTCATTTTTTCTGTTTTTGGATCGAGCTTGATGAAGCTTATGGTTCCTTTGAAGTTTTCTTTATAAGATGAAATTGAAACATCGCTTTGAGGTACAGGGACACTGAATCTTGTTGAAGCAACAATGTATTCTGTGTTTTCAGTTACAAAGGGAGAGGCATGATTACCTGCTGAGTTTGGTATCTCAATTATTTCTGTTGTTTCAAATTCTTTCAAATCAATTTTTGCAACTCGTGGAGTATTATTTCCATTTATAAAAATAAATCTGCCATCAGGGACACCATCAGTCATAGAGAATTCAGGATGGTGAGCATCATCCCATGGAATGAATCCATAAGAAGTATTTAACATTGCTTTGGTTTCTTCAGAGTAACCAAATCCTGTTTCGGGATTTTGAGAAAACACTGAGATGGTTTTAAAATGTCTTCCGGATGGAAGTCCGTAAACTCCCATTTGCCCGCTGAATCCACCGGAAGTAAATAAATAAAACTCATCATAAGTACCGGGCTGAACATAAACCTGTTCTGCTTCATTTCCGGATAAAGAACTTTTGGACTGGTTACAACCAGAATAAATCAGTGCAACTAGAAATAATATTCCAAGCGCACTAAACAAAGTTTTTTTAGATATGTCTTTCATAAGCCATCCTTTTTATTGATTTATTTTTCGTCTGCTACTTTTCTGAAAAAGTCCAGCAATGCCTTTGCTTCATCAATTGTAAGATTTTGATTAGGCATTTGTGTCAAGTATTCTCCTAATAATTTTTTTGCTTCGGGATGTTTCTTATAGTTTTCTTCCGGATTAAGCATAAAGTTTAAAATGTATTCCGGACTTCTTCTCTTAAAAACATCTCTTTGGGCTGGTCCAACATACTTTTCATCAAGTTTGTGGCAGGATGCACATTTTGTATCAAAAATTTCCTGCCCTTTTTTAACTAATGCTGGGTCAATTGCAGCTAATTGAATTTTCTGCTTAATTGGACCAATACCATTCTCAAGCTCAAAATCTGATAAGCCGCTGGTATTTTCGACTTTTTTTGTATTACTGAATTTAGAAGGATCCTGTGCTGTATTATCTCCACAAGCAGAGAGAAAGAGAAAACCAAGCCCAAATAATACCACAAAAACAGAAAGATTTTTATAATTATTCATTACTACTCCTTTATATAATTTTTTAAATAAGACTTTTTTATCTGATTATTTGATACACTTTAATTATTTCACTTTACCAATTCAATCTGCAATAAATTTATAATCGGATTTTTTACTCTGATTTAACTTAAGAAGTATTTTTTTTAATGTCAAGTTAAATTGTGAGAAAAATTAGAAGGAGAGCATGCAATTCAAAGTACTTTGATGAATCTTTCTGCCTTATCCGCAATAGTATTAGATTCTTCTTTCAGATTGATAACAAACTTATTATCCTCAAATCTACCACGAACATTTTCAAAATCTATTTCTTTTGTCTCTTCATCACCGTCTAAACCAAAACCAATTTTACTGTTCTGATCAAATTCTTTTTCAGCATCTTTAAGAATCATATTATTCAGTTTTATGCTGTTCTCTTTCCAATCAGTAATGATTTGGATTAGTTCTTCTTTTGATATTTCTTCAATCTTACAATTAAATCTTTCTTCAATAAGTTTTGCACACCACACCCACGAAGTTTCAGAATAATTTTTGTTAAGATTAATTAATTCACTATCCAGTTTTTCAAGATTATCAATTTCTCTTGTGCATACTGAATTAATTAATTTATCATAATCTTTTTTACTGATAAACATTCCAGCAGCATCAATCCACCTGGAACTGTAAAGCTCTTTGTCATATTTCAATCTGGATTTTATTTTTTCAAAATCTGTTTCATCGGAAATTCTTTTCAACATTTCCTGCCCGATATAAATCTTTATTGCCATTTCGTGGTATTTTGTACAGGTTTTTAATAAAAGTCTTTTAATATGCAAACCCTTGTAAGTAACATATTCCTGCTCTTTGTTTGCTTTTTCCAGAAGTTCTTTCATTCTGGCAGATCCATCCAGCATTCTACTAATGATATAAGGATTGAATAAATCAAAATGCAGAATATCAAACTTCTCGGGATCTTTTCTTTTATCACGATTAGGCCATTTCTCACTGTCTCTTCGTGTTCCAACAGTAAAAAGGTTCATTGCAGGAGTTAAAACACTCTTTCCATCTTCCTCATTGATATATGAAAATGGAAATTCACTTGCATCAAAATTTGTATAGTGTTTTCCAATCACGACACTGAAAGCCCCAACTCTTGAAGGCCAGAGCAAATAAGAAAAAGATCCAGTCTTTGAACCGCGCTCTAATATTCCCTGATGCAACGGACCAAGTTTATACATATGATTACTTTGGTTTGATCCGCTGCCTGCATTGTAAAATGAAAACATTGCAGCAATTAACAAAGTAGATTTATGATGTGTTACTGTGTAAGGTCCGGCAAACACACTTACAGCTTCACCGTGGAATCCTTCGCAGTTAGAAAAGAATGCACAATTTTCCGCTGAATATTGCTTCCCGATTTTAACACCTTGTCCAATAAAACAATTGTCGAGAAGAGCTCCATCTGTAACAGATGATCCGGATTGAATAATAAAATGCTTTGCAATCACTCCACTCCCCACTTTAACCGGATCTTCTTTACTGCTTCGTATTGTACCATCAGATAAGGTGGTTACACCATCCAGGACTGCGGAATTTTCAATCCACACATTTTTTATCGTTCCGCAATTTTTTATAACTGTGTCTTCACCAATTTTCCCAATGTTTGATTTTTTAGTTAAAGAATATTCTTTAATCAAATCAGATAAAGATTTTATGAATTCATTATCGTGCCGGCAGGTAACCATCAAATAAGCAATTTGAGCAGAAAGTTTATCGTAAATTAGTAATTCTCTGCCACCGCCTTCATTAAGAACAGATATCTCTGTTCCGTTTCCAAAAGTAGTTCCACCATCAACAGAGAGAGAGGAGATGTTTTTCAACTCAACATTATTTTCAATACGATAATTAGAAAGATGTTTTACGTTTTGTATTGAAACCTTTTCGCCTATAGACACTTCCCCATCAAACTCTGAGTTTCTAATCAGTTCAGGGTTAAATTTTTGTGCAACTTTTATTTTATTCCAATCACCTGATGTGCATCCACTGTTTTTCAGATAGTTGATTTCTTCACTCGTGAGATTTCTGTAATTCATAATTTAACTTTCAAATTAGATACTGGGTAAATACGACTAAAGCCAGCAAGTAAAATAATTTACTCAATTTTACCGCTTAATTAATATGGGCTAAAGCCGATGCTTTTTTGAATTTCTAATCCCCGATTTGAAGGTCGGGGCTATTATAGCCACGCCCTTTAGGGCGTGGACGAAGAAAATTACAAAATATTCGAGAGGTTTTAACCCCTTACCAAATAAACGGTCATCTTGAGTAATTTGAATAACTTATTGAAAACTTACAACAAGTTGTGAAAACAAATTTAAAATCACACAACCGGAAGTTCAGCTAACGTATGGCTTTCAATCTCTTTAAAATATTTAACTGTCCCAACTCTCAATTCCAGAGTTGATTCTTCATCGCAGGCAATAATTCCGTGTGGATGAAGCTGCATCATAGAAACAGTCCACATATGATTAACACCTTCTTCAACCGCCATACGCAATGCTCTTGCTTTGCTGTAACCGCTTACAATAATTAACACTTCCCGTGCATCCATAACTGTTCCCACACCAACTGTAAGAGCAGTTTTTGGAACTTTGTTTACATCATTATCAAAAAATCTTGCATTAGCTAATCTTGTATCATAAGTAAGAGTTTTGATTCTTGTGCGTGATGAGAGCGATGAACCCGGTTCATTAAAAGCAATATGTCCGTCCGCTCCGATTCCTCCTAAAAAGAAATCTATTCCACCATAAGATTTAATTTTTTCTTCATACTGGTGGCATTCCTTTTCAAGATCCTTTGCGTTACCGTTTAAGATGTTAACATTTTCTTTAGGAATATCTATGTGGCTGAACAGATGATGCCACATAAAGTAGTGATAACTTTCCGGATGATCCTCAGAAATATTAACATACTCATCCATATTGAATGTAACTACATTCTGAAACGATACCAATCCTTCATTATGCAGAGCAACAAGCTCTCTGTAAGTACCGATTGGAGATGAACCGGTTGGAAGTCCAAGAACAAAAGGTTTATCCTTTGTTGGTTTTGCATGATTGATTTTCGAAGCAATGTAATGTGCCACCCACTTGCTGAGTGATTGATAGTTATCATAAATTAAAATTCTCATTTTACACTCCTGTAAAAATTGTTAAAGCATAATTTTTGTATCGGCAACAAAGCTGCCTTTTCCATCTTCGAGCACTATTAGTGGATTTATATCCAATTCTTTTATCTGAGGACAATCAACTGCCAGTTGAGAAAGTCTCATTATACAATCTTTCAGAGAATCCATATCTCTTTTTTTACGTCCTCTGGCACCTGAGAGGATTGCTGATGCCTTTGTTTCTGTTATAAGTTTATCGACTGATATTTTATCCAGCGGAGTAATTCTGAAACTGACATCTTTATAAACCTCAACGAAGATTCCACCAAGACCAAACATAACCACAGCACCAAAAGTTGGATCTCTTTTCAAACCAAGAATCACTTCTTCACCGGGAGGAATCATCTGCCTGACAAAAACGCCTTTTATTTTTGCATCAGGTTTATATTTTTTAACATTCTCAATAATTCTCTCATAAGATTCTTTTGCCTGTTGACTAGAATTGATATCCAGTATAACGCCGCCAACATCAAACTTATGAACAATATCATCTGACATAATTTTCATAACAACCGGATAACCTAATTGTTCAGATAAATTAACCGCATCTTCGGCTGATTTTGCTAATCCACTTTTAAGCATAGGGAAGTTGTATGCTTCAAGAACTTTAGCTGATTCTTCTTCAGGCAAATATTTTTTTCCTTCGCTGATTGCTTTGTTTAAAATTGAATGAGCCTTCCCTTTATCAACATCATCGAAGTTTTTTATTGGTTCAGGTTTATTATCCAGCATTTTTTTGAAGTTGTAAACAGAAGCAAAAGCCATTGGCATTGATTCAGGCAAAATGTAATGCGGAATTTTATTTCGCTGAAGAATATCTATTCCTGTAGCAACATCAGCTTCACCCATAAAAGATGTGTAGATTGGTTTATCATACTGACCTGCTAAATGACTTATCTCGGTTGCAATACTATCTATCTCTGTCATCGATTGAGGAGTAAGAATTATAAAAACCCCATCAACATTTTCATCTTTTAATATGCTGGAAACTGCAACGCTGTAACGGTCTGCTCTTGCATCACCAATTACATCAACCGGGTTGCTGATGTTTGCAGTTTTAGGAAGGCTTTTTCTTAATATGTCCGTGGTTTCGGGTTTAAACTTTGGTAGTTCAAGTCCGTAACGAATCGCAGCATCAGTAGTTAAAACACCGGGTCCGCCTGCATTAGTAACAATTGCAATTCTGTTGCTCTTTGGAAGCGGTTGATAAGTAAATGCAATTGCTTTGTTAAACATTTCTTCAATATCATCACAACGAATAATACCTGATTGTTTAAAAGCTGCGTGACAAATCTCATCACTTCCGGCAAGTGAGCCTGTATGAGAGGCTGCCGCAGATGCTCCTGCGCTAGTTCTTCCAGATTTAATTGCAAGCACGGGTTTCCCTGTCTCCTCGATAACAGTTCTTGCAGCTTTCATTAATCCCGGACCATCACTAATCTCTTCCAGATAAAGGAGAATTACTTTTGTTTTGGGATCATCTTTCAGATAGTAGAGTAAATCAATTTCACTTATATCAGCCTTATTACCAATACTTACAAATTTAGAAAATCCGATATGTTTTGCCTGTGCATAATCAAGAACAGCAGTACACAAAGCACCACTCTGAGAAATGAAAGCTATATTTCCTTCCTCAGGCATCTTTCTGGCAAATGATGCATCAAGCATTACAGATGGATCCGTATTTATAACGCCAAGGCAATTCGGACCGATAAATGACATTCCATATTTCTGTGCAATTTGCTTTATCTGCTCTTCACGTTCAATTCCCTGTCCGCCAACTTCTTTAAATCCCGCTGAAATAATTATTGCACCTTTTATTCCTTTTTGCCCGCATTGCTCAAGTGCCATATGCATAACAGAACTTGGATAAACGATTACAGCAATATCAACAGGATCTTCAATATCAATTACGTATTTATAAGTTTTTATCGAAGCAATGTATTTTTCTTTTGGATTAACCGGATAGACAACACCTTTAAAATCGGCTTTAAGAATGTTTACTAAAATATCGGCAGGAACAGTTCCTTTAACTTTATTAGCACCAAGCACAGCAATTGATTGCGGATAAAAAATCTTATGGATGTTTTCCAGTTTCTCAGAAGAAACGCCGTTCATATTTCCTCCGGCTATTTTAAATACTGAGAAATAAATTTAACCGCATCAGAAACTGTTTGAACTTCTAAAGCTTTATCTTCTTCCATTTCAATCTGGAATTCCTCCTCAAAAGCAGCAACAAGTTCAATGCTTTGAAGTGAATCGGCTCCTAAATCAAAAATAAAATTTGCATTATCAGAGATATTTTCTTCATTAGTTTTTAGTATACGGGCAATAACTTTTTTTACACGTTTTTGTACATCGTTATTATCCATAATGGTTATCCTTTCTTGAGTTGAAATTTTGGAGAGAGATATGAAGAAATCATTAGTGCCAAATAATTATTATTTACTAATGAAATTTAGAATCAGAAAAATCTAATTAAAAGTTAGTCCGACTTTTTTTTCTTTAAGGATTAGTAACTATTGCCAATTACAAAGAGTTTGCTGTGTTCAGTGAATCAAATAAAAACTGATGGATTAAGAAAGTTTTATTTGATCATCGTTAAAAGCATTTTGGATTTAACTAAAGCTTTTAAAGCATGAGGGATATCTGGCGGCATAACAATTATTTCGCCTGATTTAACATGAAATGGTTGTCCTCCAATTGTTATTTCCATTTCGCCATCAACCATAAACACAACTGCTTCGTATGGTGAAGTATGTTCTGTTAATGATTCATCCTTATCGAAAGCAAATAGTGTGATGTTTCCATTTGGTTTTTTAATGATCTGTTTACTCACTATTGAATTATTCTGGTATTCAATTGAGTCGCAAAGATTTGCATAATTTATTTTTTGCTCCATAATTAATTCTTTTTATTTAATTGGCGGGATGTTTGTAGGTTTAGTTTGTTTTTGAGAAATTTTTTCTTTTAATCTTTCATCAAAAAGTTTTGCAATTTCTGCTCCGATTATAAAAACCGCAGCGGTATAATAAATCCAGAATGCAATAACAATTAATAAAGCATATGCACCATAAATCTTTCCCCAAGTCTGAAAATTAGCGAGGTAATATCCAAACAAAACTTTCATTCCAACCCACATTAGAGAAGACCAAAGCGCTCCAACTAAAGCAGAACGATGTTTGATTTTAGAGGTTGGGATAAAGCTGTAGAACAAATACATTAGCAAAAGCATTATCACAATTGAAACAAGAATTGTGAACATCTGCTGAAAAATAGGATGATTAAATATTTGTAAATATTCTGTGGATTCTGCAATTGATTTTAGAAGTTCTAAAAGAGGAAGAGCAAGAATTGATGCAAAAAATAGCAATATCGCAATAAGTATAACTAAAAAGTCTCTAAGCTTACCGAGAAAAAAATTAATATCTACTTCGGTTCCATTAATCTTATTCAAAACAGTACGCATACTGCTGAAAAATCCGCTTGCTGCGAAGAACAAACCACTAAAGCCGATTATACCAGCAACGTTCTTAAGCTCAATTACTTCTTCAACTCTTGTAAAAATTATTTCCTTAACAAAATCGGCATACTCTGTATAAGGAATTACAGTATTTATCAGATTAATAATTTGCAGCTCCATTTCCTCGGAGCTTAAAAAGTTACCCAGTATCCAAAACATAATTAAGATGAGAGGAATAATGCAGGTGAAAAGAGAGAACGCTAGTCCACCCGAAAGTAAAAAAACATTATGGCGATCTATCCTGTCATACAAACCACCAAAATAGTGTTTAAGAAACTTACCCGTCTTTTGCCAGTGCGGGCGAAGATGGTATAAATATCTAAGCTGCCTGAAATATTTAAAGAAAGAAGATTTTTTATAAATCTCTTTAATTCTATTCTTCACGAGACATTATTCCCGGAATTGTATTGTAATAGATATCTGAAAGTTCACTCACACTTACTTCAAAAAGATTTTTTAATTTTAATAATGAGCCGGTAACAAAACCAATCTTTAAGAATTTAATGCCCGTGAGTTTAAGTTCACGTTCAAGTTCAAGATTTTTATTCTTTGAAACTGTAATAATAATTCTTGATTGAGATTCTGAGAATAAAGAAAAATCTTTTCTGGATTTGATTGGAATCTCAACTTCGCATCCAATCTGTTTTTCCTGGTTAATAATGCAGCATTCTGCAAGTGCAGAAACAATTCCGCCTTCAGAAATATCGTGCGCAGATTTTATCAATCCTTTTCTTATAAGATTTAATAATGTTTCTTGTAATTTTTTTTCTTCATCAAGATCAATAGACGGAGATTCTCCTGCAACTTTTTTATGAATAACCTTTAGATACTCGCTTCCGCCAAGTTCTTCTTTATCTTCACCAAGTAGATAAATTATATCGCCTTCATCCTTAAAGTAAGATGTTTTTATATGATTTAAATCTTCTACCAATCCAACCATTCCAATTGTTGGTGTTGGATAAACAGCAGTGTCAGGTGATTCGTTATAGAAACTTACATTGCCGCCGGTAACAGGGGTATCAAACTTTCTGCAGGCTTCTCCCATTCCGGCAATTGCCTGAGCAAACTGCCAGTAAACTTCCGGCTTATATGGATTACCAAAGTTTAAACAATTAGTAACACCAAGAGGTACACCGCCGGAACAAACAATATTTCTTGCGGATTCAGCAACTGCTATCTTCGTTCCCTCTTTTGGATTTAAATAAACATAACGCGAATTGCAATCTGTCTTCATCGCTAAAGCTTTGTTGGTTCCTTTAACTAAAATTACCGCAGCATCGCAGCCTGGACCAACAATAGTATTTGTTCTTACCATCGAATCATATTGATGATAAACCCATTGTTTAGAAACAATGTTGGGAGATGAAAATACTTTTAGAAAAGTTTCTTTTAAATCTTTTGGTTCCGGCAAAGTATTCTGATCAAACTTTCTGGTTTCCTGTAAGTATGCCGGTTCCTTCTGATCGCGAATATAAACAGGTGCGCCGCCGCCAAGCACTAATTCGAATGCTGGCATTGTTGCTTTACGTTCGCCTTGATAATCAATATGAAGAAGACCATCATCTGTAACTTCACCAATAATTTCACAATGCAAATCCCATTTTTCAAAAACTTCTTTCACACGATCTTCATATCCTTTTTTGACACAGCACAACATTCTTTCCTGACTTTCGCTCAACATAATTTCATAAGCAGTCATCCCCTTCTCGCGCAAAGGAACTTTATCAAGATTAATTTTCATTCCGGATTTTCCCTTTGCACTCATCTCACTTGTTGAGCATGAAATTCCCGCCGCACCCATATCCTGAATTCCAATCAGCCAATCATTTTTTATAATTTCTAAAGTTGCTTCGAGTAAAAGTTTTTCAGTGAACGGATCTCCAACCTGGACTGATGGACGTTTTGCTTCGGACTTTTCAGAAATCTCTTCTGATGCGAAAGTAGCACCGTGTATCCCATCTCTACCAGTAGATGAACCAACAATCATCACCGGATTTCCCACACCTTTTGCAACGGCTGATGCAACGTGTTTTTTGTTTACAATTCCAACAGCCATTGCGTTAACAAGCGGATTGCCTTGATATGATTCATCAAAATAAACCTCTCCTGCAACAGTTGGAACTCCAAAACTGTTTCCGTAATCTCCAATACCACGAACAACACCATCAAATAGAAATCTTGTTCGTGCATCTTTTAATGAACCAAAACGAAGTGAGTTTAATGAAGCAATTGGACGGGCGCCCATTGTAAAAATATCTCTCATTATTCCGCCAACACCTGTTGCCGCGCCTTGGTATGGTTCAACTGCTGATGGATGATTATGGCTTTCAATTTTAAATGCCACTACTAAATCATCACCAATATCGATTAACCCTGCATTTTCTTCTCCTGCTGCAACAAGTAATCTTCCGCCGCTGCGTGGTAAAGTTTTTAATTGTGCAATAGAGTTTTTATAACTGCAATGCTCGCTCCACATAACTGAAAAAATTCCCAGCTCCGTAAAAGTTGGAGTGCGGCCAAGAATTTTTAATATCTTTTCCCATTCTTCTTTAATTAAACCGTGCTCTTGTGCAAGCTCAAAAGTTACTTCGGGTTCTTTCATCAATCTTCCAATAGGATTTAAAATAGTTTAAAAATTTTATTAGGAAATATAAGGGAAAGTGGGAAAAGAAGCCTGCTAATTAAACTGTTTTAATCAGTCACAAAATGGTTCCCGATAATTTTCTTGGCTGTCACGAACCATTTCGCGACAGGAATTTAGTTAATCTTAATCCCATAATATTCAGTAGTGAATTTTTTGTAGGGGAAGGGCTTGCCCTTCCCTTAATAATCTTCCAATAAATATGGACAGGTTGCCCTTCCCAAATACGATCTTTCTTGGCTGTCACGAACCATTTCGTGACAGAATAATTATTTAATTTCAATACCTGTATATTCGATATCAACAAATAAAACTGAATGATCACCACATACATAATTTCGGGCACTTGAATATTTATAGTCTTCTGATTTCAAAACTAATCCGGCTTCTACTGGATTGTTATGAATATAATGCAGCTTAGTCCAAAACATTTTTTCATTTCTAATGACTTCATCATCAAATCTTTGCATCCAGAATTTTCTTTTATGTTTAGGATATTTTTTACTTGCTTCAATAAAAACATCTAATAGACTTTCGTCATTCCTCTCAATCTCTTCCATAATATCCCAGGCAGAAAACTTTTTTATATCCCGCATAATATCAGAAATAGACCCATATTCTTTATCAACTTCTATAATCCAATGAAAGTGAGAAGGCATAATGACAAAAGCCAATATTTTAAAATGGTATTTCTTCTGGTAATGTAAAATGTTCCTTATAAGAATATCACAATAAATATCTTTTGTAAATACTCTTGTAAATTCAATAATTGTTGTCGTTACAAAAAAAATACTTTCATCTGTTAAATTTAATCTACCTCTTCTGCCCATAATCAATCAGTCACGAAATGGTTCGTGACTGCCGTGTAATATCCAGTAAATCTTGACAGGTTGCCCTTCCCGAATATAATTTAATAATACCATCTCAAAGCGGACAAGGCAAGCCTTGTCCCTACAATTTATAAATTTTATTCCACCGTCATTGCCTGCAACATTACAGAATTTAACTATTTAGGAAAAGGATTTCTTGGTTGTCACAGCCTGCCCCGACTTGTCGGGGAACCGCTTCGTGACAAAATAATTATTTTATTTCAATTCCTGCATTGTTAAAACGAACCCCTCTTGTATTCTCCCCTCTTGTATAGGGGAGAATTTAAAAGTCCTTCCCTTTTTGAAAGAGCCTGTCCCGAACTTGATTCGGGAGAAGGATTTAGGATGGGTTAAACTATTTCAAAAACTCTTCCCAAATCTTA
>CAZCJF010000010.1:0-50215 GCA_964499095.1 uncultured Ignavibacteriaceae bacterium | reverse complement strand
CGGGAGAAGGATTTAGGATGGGTTAAACTATTTCAAAAACTCTTCCCAAATCTTATACAACTGATAAGTTGCATAAATATCTTTTGAACAATAAACTGCAATATCTTTTATTCTTCCGGCTTCATAAAGATTTTTTACTTCCATTCCGGAAATGTCTTTTGATTTTGGTGATTCAATTCCAAAAGCATGGCAGTAAAAATCAAGATTAAATTTTCTTGTTGTACTATAAAAAGTAAATTGTTCCAGCAAATCAATATGCTCCTCACCGTAACGATAAGCCATTAAGTTTTTACTTGGTTTTACTTTTAACATTGCAGAGCGCATCATCAAAAAAGGAATATCAAAATTTCTTCCGTTAAATGTTATAAACTGATTAACGTACAAAGCAATTCGCCAGAAAGATTCGAGCATCTCTTTTTCTGGTAAGCCTTTGTAAAAGACATTTGTATTTTCAGAATTCCATTCTTCCGGTTTTTCTGATTCGTAGTAAACATATGATTTTTCTTTTTCGATATCATACATTCCAATGGCGATACATTTTGCAGTAAATGGATAAAGTGAAGTAAATCGGATGGCTTCATCAATCATTGCTTCTTTTTTTATGGGATCAGTTTCTTTATCAGCATATTTTAACAGGTATTCACGCTGAGTTTCGGACAAAGATTCAAAAGGATAAGAACTGGTTTCGATATCAAAGATTAGTCTGCGCATTTTAATACCTCCTTAAAAATGTCATTGCGAATCCCCGATTCTATCGGGGTGAAGCAATCTATTGATATATTTGGTCTAAATTAAATAAATCTTTCCAATCTTTATTAAAGGAATTAATTAAGTCTAATTTCTTTTTTTCTAGAACCAGCTTTCAATTGCTTTCCCCTAGCAATCGCAGAGTTAGGATCATCAAACTTTTCATAATAAACAAGTTCATCCAGATTATATTTTTTCGTAAATCCTTCAATCAGTTTTGATTTATGTTCCCATATTCTTCTAACGATATTGTTCGTCGCACCAACATAAAGGACTGAATTATTTTTATTAGTCAGTATGTAGATGTAATAACTTTTCATTTTCATAATAGATTGCTTCACTCTCCCGACTAGTCGGGATCGTTCGCAATGACTTTTAAAGAATCTGAACGCCAGGTTCAAACTTTTTTATTTTTTCAATAAAGTCTTCTGTAAGTGGAGTAGATTTTCTTGTTTTGGGATCAACAAACACCACTACACCTTTTCCATCAACAATAACTTCACCAGTTTTTTTTCTAACAATCAAATGATCGTATCCAAAAGATGAATTTTTTATATAAGAGACTCTTGAGTAAACATCAAGTTCATCATCGTAAAAAGCATGACCACGATAATTTATTTCATTTCTTACCATGAAAAATAATTTCCCGTCCGAAAAAATTCCTCCTTCGGGAACTAGTCCGGCTTCTTTAACATATTCTAATCGAGCGTGTTCAAAATAATTTATATAAACAGCATTGTTGCAAACGCCCAGCATATCAACTTCGTGAAATCGGACTTTAACCGTAGTTTTATGTTTAAATTCTTCTAAGCTCATCTATTTATTTCTTTTTATTGAATATCAATATTGTTTAACTGCTAAATTGTTTCATTGCTATTTATATTTTTAACAATTGAGCAATGCAACAATTCAACAATCAGTTACTAAAAACCTCATCAATTATATCCGCAGCTTTTTTAACTTCATCAAATGAAACATCCAGATGTGCAATAGCGCGGATTAAATCTACTTTACCGACTGAAACAAGTAATCCTTTATCTTTACATTTTTTTATTCCGTCTTCTACAGAAATGCTTTTGGGACGAAACAACAAAATATTTGTCTGCACTGATTTCATATCAATTTCAAGATTTTGATTAGCATTAATTCTTTCAGCAAGAAATTTAGCTTTGTCATGATCTTCTTTTAATCTTTCAACGTTGTTTTGCAAAGCATACAAACCTGCAGCAGCAAGAATACCAACCTGTCTCATTCCCCCGCCCCATGCTTTACGAACCCGATAAGCTTCTTTAATAAAATCTTTTGAACCTGCGATTATTGATCCAACAGGAGCTCCCAATCCTTTTGAAAGACAACAGGAAATTGAATCGAAGTGAGAGGCATATTCTTTAACAGAAATTCCGGTTGCAACAGAAGCGTTCCAGATTCGTGCACCATCAAGATGATAAAAAAGATTATATTTTTTTGCCAGATTTTTTAGTGCAATAATATTTTCTATTGGCCAGATTGTTCCACCGCCGCGATTATGAGTGTTCTCAACTTCAATAACTTTTGTACGCGGCATATAATAAGCAGATGTTGGTCTGATTATCGGTTCAACTTGCTCTGGCGTTATTACACCATAATTGCCCTCAATTGGAAAAAGCTGAATGCCGCTTAATGCTGCCGGTGAACCCGATTCATAGTTAAAAATATGTGCATCTCTTTCGCAGATCACCTCATCACCAGGATTTGTTAATACATTTAAGCAAATCTGATTACCCATAACTCCGCTTGGAACATAAAGTGCAGCTTCTTTACCAAGCAGTTCTGCAGCATATTGCTCAAGTTTGTTAACTGTTGGATCTTCTTTAAAGACATCGTCACCAACTTCAGCATTGTACATTGCTTTACGCATTGCTTCTGAAGGACGAGTTACTGTGTCACTTCTTAAGTCTATCATAATATTTCCACCATTAGTCATCCTGAGCGAAAACGAAGGATGACAAAATAAGTTTTACAATATCACACTCCATCCCTCGACTCCGCTCGGGATGACAATATCAGTGTGACAAAATTTTATAATTTAAATTTTTTCTTCAACCACAATAAAACATTCATTCCAACAACCCAAATTGAAATTAGAGAAGAAATTATCGGAATGATCAGCGGATGCTTTGTGTAGAATGTTTCTTCATTACTTAACGGAACATCAACAACGAGATGAGTCCGAACAAACATTTCTGTTTCTACTTCTGTAACACCAAATTTATTTATTAAGCAGCTTACCCCGCCGTTAGCACAACGAACAACTGCACGTTTGTTTTCAACTGCCCTAAGATTTGCAAATTCTTTATGCTGATATGGCCCACTTAATTTTCCGTACCAGCTATCGTTAGTAACAACAGTTAAAAATTGTGCACCTCTTTCAACAAAGTAGTTAGGAAATGTCGGAAATACCGATTCATAGCAAACCAAGCCGCCAATTTTTATTGTATCATTATCATTAACAAACTTAAATACGGTCGTATCCTGTCCCACATTCCAGCCGCTTATTCCCACTCCCCACTTTAAAAGCTCACCAAGAAACGGAACCTGATCAACAAATGGTGTGTGCTCACCCAAAGGTACAAGATGAATTTTTCCGTATCTCTGAATTTCATACTTATCCGGCTGAAGAAGCAAGATGCTATTATAAGTTGCGTAGTAATAATTCTCAGCAGAGTTATACTTAGCATTTTGAGAGGGATTATCCTGATAAATTTGGAAGTCCGGCATACCGGTTAATAATGAAACTTTATTTTCATTAATGAATGAATAAATCTTATCCACTTCATCCTGATATGCTCCTGAAAACAGATAGACAGGTAAAGCAGTTTCGGGCCACAAAATTAATTTGGCACCATCATCAACACATTTCTGAGAAAGATTTAAGTAGTTATCAAGAATTTGCTGAAGCCCGCCGAGTTCCCATTTATTCCACGGATCTATATTTGGCTGAACGATTCCGATTTTAATAGTTTTTTCAGAAATATCAGTTGAATTAATTCTGATAAATCCATACAAGACTACTAAAATAAAAATTGCAATAGCAGAAGCGATGTAATTCCAGGCAATCTTATTTATGTCATCGAAAGATCGAAGTGCCGAAAAAATAAAAATGTTAATCCACAGGACAATAAATGATAACCCAAATGCACCAACAATATCTGCAATCTGAATAAAAGAAGTAAATTTTGCTAAACCGTGTCCTATTGTTAACCACGGAAATTTTAGATCAGTTAGTGATAATAAATATTCACCTGTTATCCAAAAAAATGGAAACAAGTAAAGTGATAAATCTTTCTTAAAAATTTTTTTTGATAAGAAATACAAAGTTGAATTGATAAGCATTACACAGGGTAAAAAGAAAACGAGCACAACACCGCTAATCATCAAAAAAGGATCTGCTTTGCTCTGCCAGCTTCCCACCCAATAAACAGTTATAAGACTTATAATAAAAAATGTCAGATATGAGGCGGAATTTACTCCGGCAAGTGTTTTTCTCTTTGTTATTACAAAGAAGTATGGTACAAATGCAAAGAATAGCAGCAGTGTAAACGGAAACGGGAAAGGAGTAAATGATATACCGAAAAGAACTCCGGATAGAATAAGGTAAACTCTATCTTTTCTCAGTTCTTTTTTCTGTTCTTCAGATAATGGCTCTTTGTATTTTTTTTTGAAGAACTTCAAACGGGTTTTTTCTTCTTCTGAATTAAAAATCTGAATAAAAAGAATAACGCTATAATAATACTTATCAGGATAACGATGTTACTATAAGTGCCAAGGTATTTATCAACAGCATCAATGTTTTCGCCAAATATAATCCCGAGATAAAGCAAAATAGAATTCCACATCAGAGAGCTAACCGTTGATAGAATCATAGTCCTGTGAATATTGAGTCTGCTCATTCCTGCAAAAAAAGAAATTACTGCGCGTGTGCCCGGAAGAAATCTGTTTGCTACTATAAGATAATATCCATATTTCCTAAAAGCCGACTCAACTTTTTCAACGGATTCAATGTTAATAAATTTAAGTTTGCCCGAATGAATAAGCTTCTTATCGAACTGCCAGCCAATTGCAAAAGCAGTCAAAAAACCTGCGACACTGCCGCCTGTAGAAAAAATAATTGCAGGAACAAAACTAAGAGCCCCTGTACCGATTAATGAACCGCCAACTACTATTGCGATATCACTTGGTGAAGGTGGAAATAAATTTTCCAGATAAGCAAAACCGAAAAGAAAAATGTAAATCCAAAGAGGTGCAAAATCACCAATTCGCGAAAGGATATCTTCAAACATTCGAATCCTTTTTTACAAGTAAAACTGTGGCCATCGCTACAACACCTTCTTTACGACCAACAAAACCAAGCGTTTCTGTTGTTGTTGCTTTGATTGATACCTGATCAGAAGAGATTTTTAATATTGATGCGATGTTTTTTCTGATTTTTTCAACGAATGGTGAAATCTTGGGACTTTCGAGTGCGAGTACGCAGTCCAGGTTACCAATCTCATAACTTTTTGAATTTATCATTTCATTTACTTGAGTGAGTAGTATTGAGCTATCTGCATCTTTCCATTTACTGTCTGTATTGGGGAAATGAATACCAATATCGCCTAATGCTAATGCTCCAAGCATAGCATCACAAATAGCATGTAGTAAAACATCGGCATCGGAATGACCTTCCAGCCCTTTATCGTGTGGAACTTCAATTCCACCCAATATTAGTTTTCTGCCATAGACAAATTTGTGTACATCAAAACCTAAACCGGTTCTAAAATTTGATTTCATACTCTTTCCTTTGCGGACTTTGCGAAAAACTCTGCGTCCTTTGAGTGAAAAAGAAACTTATCCCACGCAAAGAGAGCAAAGATACGGAATGATATAACTTAATATCTAACCTCAAATCTCGTGAATTCATTTTTGTAATCACTCCACTCAACTGAGCAATTGACAACGTGAGATTTCATCGGACCAATTTTAACTTGTTTGATAAATTCGTTGATTAAAGACTTATCACCCTCAACCTCGGTAAGCACCTCACCTGTAAAAAGATTTTGCACATATCCATTCAACTTTAGATTTTCAGCATGTCTCATAACATAATATCTGAATCCTACCCCCTGAACTAAACCATTAACAATTATTTTTGCACGAGATAAATTATTCATCTTTAGTTGTAAATATTTCTGAGACCAGTAGTCCGATAAAAATAAGCGCACATCCAATCAGACCAAAATTAGAAATTTTTTCACTGAGTAAAAAGTAAGCAAATACAGCTGCAAATATTGGTTCAGCGGAGTAAATTATTCCTGCTTTTGTAGGTGAAACTACTTTCTGATATTTCAACTGAATGATAGTTGCCAGTATCGATGCAAATAATGAAGTATAAAGAATTGCAAAAATCAGTGAGCCGGATATATTAAACTTGATTGATTCAATTGATGTGAGTGAAAAAACAAATGACAGCAGAAATCCACCTAATCCTGTAATTAACAACTGAACAAAAACCATTGGAAGATAATCATACTTTTTTGTGAATACATCAACATAAACCACCTGAAATGCAAACAGCAATGCACAAATTAAAGTGAGCAAATCACCGGCATTAAAATCTGCACCCAGCTGATGAATAAATTCAAATATATTTTCTCCTTTACTTGAAAGCATAATTAATCCTATCAATACAATTATCACGCTTGCAGTGTTAAACCATTTTGGTTTTCTTTTTTCAATAATTAACTGAAGTATTGGAATAAAAACCACGAATGTTCCGGTGATGAATCCGGATTTCGTTGCAGTAGTAAGATTTAATCCGAAAGTTTGTGCGGCAAAACCAGAAAAATAAAATGCACCAAGGATAGCCCCTGCGGCTAATGTTTTACGATCTGCTTTAATTAAATATGAATAAACAAACGGAAGGAAGATTAATGATGCCAAACCAAATCTTAGTCCTAAAAACATCATTGGCGAGACATCTTCAAAAGCATTTTTGATAATTGCAAAAGTTCCGCCCCAGATTATAGTATTAAATAATAAAGCTAACTCTCCAAAATATTTTTTCATCTTTTAAATTATAAACCTGAAATTAAACTTGAATTTGAACTCATCAGTCTTTCTCGCGGAAATACCCAAAAGACTTAAGCATTACAGGATTTGAACGCCATTTTTCTCTGACTTTAACTCTCAATTCCAGATAGACTTCTCTGCCAAGAAACTCTTCAATACTTTTTCTTGATTTTTCTCCCAGATCTTTAATTGATCTTCCTGCTTTACCGATTATGATTGGTTTCTGAGTTTCTCTTTCGACAATTATCTCAGCGCTAATAAAGTCTTTTGCATTTTCCCGTTCTTTAAATTCATCTATTTGAACCTCACAGCTGTAAGGTACTTCATCCTGATAGAGTTCAAATATTTTTTCTCTTATAATTTCAGAAACAAAAAATCTTTCTGTTTCTTCGGAAACAATGTCATCCGGATAAAATTTACTGCCTTCAGGTAAAAGCTCAACAATTTCGTTCAACACCCTGTGCATATTAAATCCCAATTCTGCTGAGACAGGAATTACCGCATTAAACTTTTTCTGATTTTCAAATCTTTGAATCAATTCCATCGATTTATCCTGTGATATTTTATCAATCTTATTAAGGATAAGTATTTTGGGTTTAGAGTTATTTTCTTTAAGAATTCTGATAAGCTCATTATTCTCAGACTCAGTGATTGCGCTTTCACTGCTTACATCATAAATCAGAATTAAGATATCTGCGTCCTTTATAGATAATTCAATCTCTTCAACCATTTTTTCCTGAAGCAAGTAGGAAGGTTTTAATATTCCGGGTGTATCAAGAAAAATTATTTGATAATCATTATCAGATAAAATTCCTAAAATTCTTTTTCTTGTTGTTTGTGGTTTTGCTGTAGTTATGGAAATTTTTTGTCCAAGCAAGGCATTAAGCAAAGTGGATTTACCAACATTTGGCAGACCAATTATTGCTGCGTATCCGGATTTTGTATTCATCATTAACTCAAAATTATATTATGATAACAAATATAATATTGAGTTATGAAATAAAGATAAGGAAAGTGTAGCCTAATTAATCTGGATTGAAGTAATACATCCAGATGATTAGTGCGATAATTTTTTCTTTATCTGTTTCTGATATTCGAAAATGAGGTAACCCGAAAAAAGCATAACTAATGAAAGGATTGAACCAAAAATTGAAATATTTTTCTTGCTGAAAATTTCAGTTAAAAAGTATCCGATACCTTCTGAGTATTTTGTAACTATTGCATTTGCACTGCTTGCTTCAATAGAATTCAGAATCTGATAGAGAATAAATCCTGTAATAGCAAGCACAATTAAGCCAAGAGAACTTATAATAAATGTTATAAAATGTTTCTGCTGTTTGGCAAGCTTTTCTTTTTTTGCCAGCTTTAACATAACAATTTTAGTAAAGTTTGGAGTCAGCCCTGCCTCTTCAATGTTTTTTAGCTCTGCACCTACTTTAAGTAAAGCATTATATTTTTTTTGTAACTCGGGTGAAGTTTGTAATTGTTTAGCAATGCTGTCTTTTTCGGACTGGCTTAAGTCGCCATCAATGTATCGGTTTAACAATTCATCATTAATGTTAATCATAACAAATCCTCCGATAAATTTCTTTTTTCAATAATTTCTCTCAGCAGATTCCTTGATCGATGTAAAATCACTTTTACATTTGCCACAGATATTTGCAATACTTCACTTATTTCTTCTGTACTTAATTCTTCAAGATAAAACATTGTTATAATAGCTGCATTTTTAGGTGGAAGTTCATCAACTATACTTTTTACAAGTAAAGCAATATCTTCTTTAATAAAATCATCAGCTAAATATTTACTTTCAAGATGATATAAATCATCAACCGAGCTCATTTCGTTTTCAATTTTTCTTTTGCTTCCTGAAAGTTTAGTTATTGCAGTATTATAAACTATACGATAGAACCACGTTGAAAACTTTGATTCAAACTTAAACTTGTCAAGATTATTGTAAGCTTTAAGAAAGCAATCCATCAAAACTTCCTCTGCATCAAATTCATTTTTTAACATGCGTTTTAGCATAGTTAATGCTTTGTTTTTATAGCGATCTACAAGAACACTGAAATCCGCTGTATTACCTTTTTTAACGGATTCGATAATTTCAACATCAGAGAGGTTCCTCATTGTCATATAAGACTAACTAATCCTGCCAATGGTTACAAATATCAATATTCGGTTGAAAATTAGTTTGAAATATTTCCAGAAACAATTTGTAACCTCTGTTTCTATTAAATAGTCAAATGTTTTAGATAAAGGAATAAACAAATAATTGATTAAAATCTTTTAAGAAGAAAAGGAGAAATAAAATGGCATCAGAAGTTGTAGCAGTATTTATTCCAATTATAATTGTACTTGTAACTGGAGTTGTACTGGTGGTTTATTTTTATCTGAAGTCCAGAGAAAAACAAATGCTGATTGAAAAAGGACTTTCAGCAGAAGAAATTAAAAAGTTTTTCGAGGAAAAACGCGATGGACTTGTGTTGATGAAACTTGGAATTATCTCAATTGGATTTGGTGTTGGTTTGGGTTTTGGACTTTTTATGCAAGATGTTACCACAAAAGATTATTGGGTTCCTTTGTCTTTGTTTGTTGTAACAGGTATTGGGTTTGTGGTTGCTAACTTAGCTGCTAATAAAATAAAAAATAAAAACAGCTAAACTTACATTGATTGATTTTAATTGATGTGATTACCTAATTATTGACAAAGAATACACAATTTTAAATTGATTAGTTTTATTAAATATAATTACCTGCCTGTCTGTCGGACAGGCAGGTTCTTTCTACTTAAAAATTACTCCTGAGCTTCTAACCAGCGTTCAGCATCTAAAGCTGCCATGCATCCGGTGCCTGCAGCAGTTATTGCCTGTCTGTAAGTTTTATCAGCAACATCCCCTGCAGTAAAAACGCCCTCAATATTTGTAAAAGTTGATCCTGGTTTAACTTTCAGATAACCGGTTTCATCCATATCCAGCCAGCCTTTAAATAAGCTTGTGTTTGGCTGATGACCAATACCAATAAATAAACCATCAGCTTTAAATTCCATTGTAGATCCGTCTTTTGTATCTTCAAGAATAACGCCGGTCATACTTTTCTTTCCATTCTCAACTTTCCCAATCACTTCTTTAATCACTTTATTCGTTAGGAATTTTATTTTAGGATTTTTCTTTGCTCTTTCATACATAATTTTTGAAGCACGGAATTCATCTCTTCTGTGAATTATTGTAACCTCGGTTGCAAACTTTGTTAAGAAGTTAGCTTCTTCCATCGCCGTATCGCCACCACCAACAACAATTACTTTTAAACCTTTAAAGAAGAATCCGTCGCAGGTAGCACAAGCTGAAACACCATATCCCATATATTCCTTTTCGCTTTCAAGTCCTAATAATTTTGCCGAAGCACCGGTAGAAACGATAACTGCATCAGCAGTATATTCTTCGTTATAAGATTTTACCTTGAAAGGTCGTTTTGAAAAATCAACTTCCGTTACTTCTTTATAAACAGACTGAGCCCCAAAGCGCTGAGCTTGTTTTCTCATCACGTCCATTAATTCAGGACCAGTAATTCCGTGTTCAAATCCCGGATAATTTTCCACTTCTGTTGTAATAGTTAACTGACCCCCTGGCTGCATTCCTTCAAAAATTATTGGGCTAAGATTTGCGCGTGCAGTGTAAAGAGCTGCTGTTAATCCAGCAGGACCTGATCCAATAATAATAACCTTAAAATGATTTTTTTGATTTTCGTGTTCACTCATTTTGTTTTTCTCCACAACTTATTTTAATCAAATATTTTTTTTTACTGATTATAAGATTCATTTATGCAAATCAGGGTTCAACCAAAAACTTCGCATTCCTAATAAGTCCACTTAGTTTAGTTCTTTTAATCGGGCTTTCGGCAAATTTTTCTCTAAAGGAGTTTTCATCCAGATTAATTACTTCCTGATAAGTTAATTCTTTAATTACAGGTTTAAATTCCTCCACCCAGCTTCTGATTGCGAACTTAATATTCCACGGACAAACATCCTGACAAACATCACAACCAAAAATCCAGTTATCAAATTTACTTTTTAAATCAGCAGGAATTTCCCCTCTATTCTCAATCGTGTGATATGAAATACACTTATTTGAATCAACCACATAATCTTTGATAATCGCTTTTGTTGGGCAGGCGTCTATACAAGCCGTACAAGTGCCGCAATGATCAACAATTATTTCAGAATAATCGAATTCACAGTTTGTTATAATATTCGCAATAAAAAACCAACTGCCAATATCAGGGTTAATTACATTGGAATGCTTCCCCATCCAGCCCAAACCTGATTTAACAGCCCACACTTTATCCATAACAGGACCTGTATCAACGTATGATAAAGTTTCAAGTTCAGGTTCAAGTTGTTTTAATTCAGATTCAAGTTCATCAAGCATTTGCCAGATAATTAAATGATAATCCTTTCCCCAAGCATATCGGGAAACCTTGCCTAAATCTTTTTCATTTGAATGATTTTCAGGGATGTAATAATTAAGTGCTAATGATATTATACTTTTTGCTCCGGGAAGAATTTCTCGAACATCTTTACGCTTAGAAAAATTCTTTTCCATATAACTCATTGTTGCATGATATCCATTAACAAGCCACTGCTGAAGTTTTTCTGTTTCATCTTCAAGTAAATCTGCTTTTGCAAATCCCACTAAATCAAATCCAATCTGATGTGCTTTTTCTATTACTATTTGGTTAGTTATCTTATTCATTAAGAGTTACCACTTAAAGTTATTGGGTTTTGCAATTACATAAACTTCGTTATCAACTATTTCAACGGGAAATGAAACAAGTCCGCGAGACCCTGTGGGTTTTTTACCATCTTTCAGATTAAACTTCCATCCGTGCGCCGGGCAAACAACACAATCATCTTCAATAAATCCATCGTAAATAAGAGCTGAAAGTTTATGTGGACAAACGTTGCTTAATGCATAAACTTTTCCGTTAACTTTGAAAATTGCTATATCAGTATCATTAATCAGGAATCTTTGCCCAACTTTTTCTCTTAAATCCGATAACTTACAAACCCTTGTGTATTCGCTGTCTATCATTCGAAATCTTTAATTAGTTTATCTTGAATTATTCCTTTATCTGAATATTTAACTGTTGCAATTGCATAATCAGGATCGTGACCAAAATAAAGTAACCAATTATTATCTGCAGCAAGCTTAAGATACCTTTTCTTTTCCTCAACTGTTACAAGTGGCTGCAAATCATATCCCATTATGTATGGAATACGGATGTGAGATACGAATGGCAATAAGTCTGCAACATATAATAACGTTTGTGAGGAATCTGAAATCTTAACCATTTGCTGTCCAAATGTGTGACCGTTTATTATTTTTAACGAAATAAACTCATCAAAATCAATTTCATTATCAACCAGATTCAGAACACCCTCCTTCATCAGAACTTCGAAGTTATACTTAATATAACTTCCCCGGTCACGTTCAGATGGATTTACAGCCCATTGAAAATTTTTTTTCTGAACGTAATATCTTGCATTAGTAAAAGTCGGGATAATTTTATCATTCTCCGTTTTTGTTGAGCCGCCGGTGTGATCAAAATGAAGATGAGTAAGAAGCACATCTGTTATTTCATTGCTTTTAATTCCATTTCGTTCAAGTGCAAGTTCAATATCAAGCTCAGGATTGATGTTATAAATATTTTTTGATTTATCGTCCCACTTTTTACCCATTCCGGTATCAATCAGAATTTTTTTATCATCGCTAATAAGTAATAGATTTCTGGTAGTGAGAATTACACGATTTTGTTTATCTGCAGGATATGTTTTTTCCCAAAGCGGTTTTGGGATTATTCCGAACATTGCGCCGCCGTCTAATGCAAAATATCCGGAAAGAACAGTCTTTAATTTGTATTTACCAATTTTCATTAATGATAAAAAGTAATAACAATCATTTATAGATTTTTAATAGAAGAAAGGAATCATTTAAAAATAAAAAGGGTGGCAAAACCACCCTTGAATTTCATCAGTTGCTTATCGTCCAATACTATCAAGATACTCTTTTCTCTTGAGCAGAGTATCAACATCTTCAACGTGTTTCGGATCAGGAACGCAGCAATCAACAGGACAAACAGCAGCACACTGTGGTTCATCGTGAAATCCTTTACACTCAGTGCATTTATCCGGTACTATATAAAAGAAATCAGTTGAATAAAAACCTGTTGCACCAGAAGGGGCAGGATCATCTTTTCCGTAATGAACGCCGGCTAATTCCCAATCAACACCACCTTCATAAATTGCGGTGTTTGGGCATTCCGGTTCGCAGGCACCACAATTAATGCATTCTTCGGTTATCATTATTGCCATAGAAATTCTCCTTTAATTTTAATTTAGTAAGAGTAAAAAATTATTATTTCAAATCTGTGTTACTATTTAGGGAAATTGGGAGTTTTCTTCAAGGTAGAATTGTAAAATTTTTAAGCTATTTTACCAGCTCCCGCTTGCTCCGCCGCCTCCAAATGAACCGCCGCCGCCGCTAAAACCGCCACCCCCTCCAAAACTTCCGCTTCCGCCAAATCCACCACTACCCCACGAACCTGATCCGCTGGACCATCCACCATAATGAGTACCGGTTCGATAAATACCGCCAGGAATAAAAGGGCCTCTGCTTCTTCCCAAAAACAGCCAGATTATAATAAATATGATTACAAAAATGTAAAATGGGAAACCTTCTTCTGAATCAGAATTATCAGCTTTGTATTCACCGCCAATTGCTTTCTGAATTGCATCAATTCCACTTTCTATCCCAGCAAAGTAATCTTCTTCTTTAAACGACGGGATTATTTCGTTTCTGATTATTGAACTTGCAATTGCATCCGGAACTGCACCTTCCAGACCATATCCAACCTCAATCCTTACTTTTCTATCCTCTTTAGCAATTAAGATTAGAATGCCATTATTAAACTTTTTTGATCCGATCTGATTTTTAGTTGCTGTTTCTTCAGCCAGCATTTCAATTGGATATCCTTCAAGTGAAGAAATCATTAATACCAAAATCTGATTGCTGGTTGAATCCTCGTAAGTTTTTAGTTTGTTGTTTAGATAGTTTAATTGCGATTGAGTAAGAGTATTTGTTAAATCAGTTGCCCACATTTTTAATTTAGGGATTTGGGGCTGGGAAAAACCAACCCCTGCTAAAAATAAAAGAGAAAGGAAAATAAATTTTTTCATTGATCAGAATTCAACTTTTGGAGCTGTTTCTGCTCCGGTAACAGCAGTAAAGTACTGTTTTTCTTTAAATCCAAGCATTCCGGCTAAAGCAGATGCCGGAAATTTTTTAATGGTTGTATTGAATTGCTGAACAGTTTCATTAAACTTTTTACGTTCCACTGAAATTCTGTTTTCCGTTCCTTCCAGTTGAGCCTGCAGCTGAAGAAAATTTTCATTTGCTTTTAGTTGAGGATAGTTTTCTACAGTTACAAGTAATCTGGAAAGAGCTCCGCTTAACTCACCCTGTAAAGATTGAAATCTGGAAAACGCCTGCGGATCATTGAGAACTTCGGGAGTGACATTAAACTGACTTACTTTTGCTCTAGCTTCTGTAACCTGAGTTAATACTTCTTTTTCAAAATCAGCGTAGCCTTTAACAGTGTTTACAAGATTAGGTATCAAATCTGCTCTTCTTTGATATTGATTTTCAACCTGAGCCCATTGTTGAATAACACCTTGTTCAAGAGAAACCAGGTTATTATTTAAACTAATACCCCAGAAAACAAGCATTGCCAGTGCAAGTAAAATTACTCCTCCAATTGCGCAGCCAATCATCATACCCTTGTTTTTCATTTATCCTCCTGAAGAAAGTTTTTGTAAAATGATGATAAATAATAACGATTCAATTTAAGTTATTAAATATTATTCAATGATTATTAAACATACAAGAGCACTTTAATAAAAAATTCCCTTAAGGCTTTTCGCCCTTAAAGTTATTTTGAAGATAAAATAATGCAGCATTCGTTATGTCAAGATTTTTATCAACAGCAAATTGTTCTGCATTTTGCAGATTACCCGTATAAAATCTAAACCATAAAAAATTACCAATCATCAATCCATCAAAAACTCTTTCCTCTGTAAATGCATTAATGGTTAAATAGCCAAATAAAATATTCCAGCTTAAAGAAAGAAATCCGCTTAAATATTCGCCGGTATAAAATTGCCCAAGACCAGGAATTAAATAAGAAGAATATTTGGCAAAAGCCACAGAGTATTTTTCTTCTTCAACAGAATTACAGAATGTATATAGTGTACTATCAACATCTTTAAAGATTTTAGCTGCTGTTTCCCAATCATCTTCAAAAATATAATTCCATCCACGCCAGTAGTTTAATTCAGTTTTTTTCGATTCAAATCTGTCATCGCTTTCGAGCTGATTAATCAGTCTGTGTGCTTGTTTAGTCGAACGGCGAAGTATATTTGTTCTGATCTGAAGGATTTTAGATTTGAAATATTCTTCCTCATTTGCTGCAAATCTTTCAGAGAGAACAAAATATTTTAATGCTTCATCAAATTTACCGCCTGCTTTATAAGATTGCGCAATAAGAAAATTAGATTGATAAGCAAACTGTTTTTTTTCATCAAAAAAGTTTAATCTCTTTAACTCTGTTATTGCATCAAAATATTTTTCTTCATCAAAATATTTTTTTGCAAAGCTGTACTGATTTAATAAGTCATCCTGAGCAGTCAGCTTTGTAAAAAATAGCAAGACCAGAACCAAAAGTATTTTATTTACAGAATTCATAATCCGGTATGAAATAGTTTTTTTCTTCTAAGAAGAGCTTCACTCCTTCGCTAAAATCAAAATTTATTTTAGCATTAAATATCTGGGCTGACGCAACAGAGCCATAAATATTCCCGGCATAAAATCCGGCACCAAGCGCAGTAAAAATCCACGCCCGAGTATCGTGATTGTGTTTAAAGTTATCATAAGCCAGATAAGCAAAAATTCCCGTTAACAAAAATGCTGTTACCCCATCTCCATAATTTTGAGTATAAATTTTTCCTGAACCCGGAACCAGTGCTGATAAAATCCCTGCAACAATTTCACTTTTGTATGGTGGATTTTTTTTAAGATCATATAAGATTGATATGTGTTGTTGATCCCTCTCTTCAAAAACAGAAATGAACGATTTTTTATCGGGTAAATCTTTATACAATAGCATAGCTGTATATTTAATTCTTTTGGCTTCAGCATTTATTGAGTTGTTGGAAATATTTTGGAGTGAGTCTGAAAATAAATTCCCTAATTTATTTTTCAGGAAGTACATTTTTAATTTTTCCAGTCCGGCATAATCATAAAAAACAGATGGGGATTTAATAGAGGAAAACACAGTTGTTGCATTATCAAAATCACCTATCCGTGAGTAGCCAAGACCAATTTTAAATTTTACAGTGTCGCTTTCAACTGATTGCAGGTACTTTTTATATTCTTCTATCGCGCGTAAATAATCCTGATCGCAGAAGAGATGATCTGCAAAGAGTTTAATATTGTTGATTGTATGAAACTTATTTTGTTGAGCAGTCCCTGTAGTTAATAGCAAGAATGAAAGTAAATAAACTTTCTTTATAGATAATATATTCTTAACTAAAATCAATTTGGCTGATTTAGAAATACTTAATTGTGCACAAATGTCTTTGCCGGAAAAATTTTAATTTCACCTTGCTGAAGTTTATACTGATATACCGGATCAAAATAGTGCCTTGAATCATAAATCGGATAATGATCGCCTCTGTCAAATACATTAGTATCTCTCGTGAAACGATCGAAAAACATTATTGTTCCCTGAATTAAATTTGTTTCTTCAACGGCTTCCAGATAAAATTGTGAACAGGATGGATAAAACGGACAATTTGCACCATCTACATCAGATATCAGGAAACGGTAAGCATTTATTATTGGTTTAGTAATCAAATCTGATGGAGATGAGATTTCAAAGTTATTTTTACGTTCAATATTTTGTTTTTTAATCTGGTAAGATGGATCAGATTTTTCCCATCTTACCCAATCTGTTTGTGAAAAAGAAAGAGCTGATAAAATAATCCACACTGTAAGAATTACAAATTTATTTTTTATCAAGAAGAGCACGCGCAATAACCATTCGCTGTATTTCTGATGTACCTTCATAAATTTCTGTTATCTTGGCATCACGCAAGTATCTTTCTACAAGATATTCTCTTACGTAGCCATACCCGCCGTGAATCTGAATTGCATCAAGAGCATTTTGTACTGCAACTTTTGACGAGTATAATTTAGCTGCAGCAGCTTCTTTATAATATGGTTTACCTGCATCTTTAAGTGCAGCGGCTTTTAGTGTTAACATTTTTGCTGCATCAACTTTAACAGACATATCAGCTATCATGAACTGAATTGCCTGAAAGTTAGAAATTGTTTGCCCGAATGCTTTTCGTTCTTTGGAATATTTTATTGCTGCATCAAGAGAAGCTTCTGCAATTCCAATTGCCTGAGAAGCAATACCAATTCTTCCACCATTGAGAGTGTTCATTGCAAAGTTAAACCCTTTGCCTTCTTCCCAAACAAGATTAGCAGCGGGCACTTTGCAATTCTGAAAAGTTAGTGAGCAAGTATCAGAACTTCTTATTCCAAGCTTATCTTCTTTCACTCCGTGATCAAATCCTGGGGTTCCCCTTTCCACTAAAATAGTGGAAATACCTTTATGACCTAACTCTTTGTTTGTTGTAGCCATAACTAAAACATAATCCGCAGTAGTACCATTTGTAATCCAGTTTTTAATTCCGTTAAGTACATAAAAATCACCTTCTATATCTGCAGTAGTTTTTTGTTTTGTTGCATCACTGCCGGCTTCAGGTTCAGATAAAGCAAATGCCCCAAGCTTTTCTCCTTTTGCAAGTGGAGTGAGATATTTTTCTTTGATGTAACTGGAACCGTACTTTTCTAATCCATAACAAACTAATGAGTTATTGACAGACATAATAACCCCAACGCTTGCATCAACTTTTGATATTTCAATCATTGCAAGCACATAGCTTATTGTGTCCAATCCGGCACCGCCATATTCTGGTGGAACCATCATTCCCATAAAACCAAGCTCACCTAGTTTTTTCACAATGTCGTGGGGAAATTCAGCTGTTTTGTCTCTTTGTACTGACGAGGGTGCAATTTCATTTTGCGCAAAATCTTTTGCGGATTCCTGTATCATCAGCTGTTCTTCTGTTAGATCGAAGTTCATTTTGAATCCTTTTATTTATTAAAAATCCTGTTTAGTTTTACCTCAAATGAATTGATGAATTATCTTTGTTATTAAAATACAGGATTAAATCATTTCTATCAATCATTTGGGACTTAGCTGCAATTAACATTTTTAATTTTATTTTTTGATTAGATTTATTTCAGAAGTTGTATGACAGAGCAAACCTTAACTGAGGAATCTGTAACTAAAACGATGTTAAAGGGGCTAACCCTTCACGAGTTAAGAGATTTCTTTACAGCGGCGGGGGAAAAAAAATTCAGAGGTGATCAAACATTTGAGTGGCTATACGGACATATGGCTCAAAGTTTTGATGAAATGTCTTCCATTCCCCATTACCTCAGAAAAAAACTGAATCTGTACTGTGAGCTATCAACATTACAATTGCTCTCTTCAGAAGTATCAAGAAGAACAGGTACTAAAAAGTTTTTATTTCAAACACGCGATAATCAGGTTGTAGAATCAGTTATTATTCCAGAGGTTAAGCGAACCACATTATGCATATCAACTCAGGTTGGATGCCCGTTAGATTGTAAATTTTGTGCAACTGGTTTGATGGGTTATAAAAGAAATTTAACTTCCGGAGAAATTTTTGATCAGTTTTTACTCGCTTCCAAAAACTGGGATAAAGGACCAATTACAAATATTGTTTATATGGGAATGGGCGAACCACTTCTTAATTATCATAATACATTAAAATCACTCCAGATATTTGCAGAAGAAAAAACCCGGGGCATCAGCTTAAGAAAAATCACCGTCTCCACTGCGGGTATTCCACCAAAAATTGTTGAGCTGGCAGACAGCGGAATTAAAGTGAAACTTGCTTTATCACTTCACTCACTTTTTGATGAAACCCGAAACAAAATAATGCCTATCAATAAAAAGTATTCTGTTAATGAAAACATAGAAGCCGTCAGATACTATGCAAATCAAACCGGCACAAGAATTACTTTTGAATATGTGATGTTAAAAGATATTAACGACAGATCCGATGATATAAATGCACTTATAAAATTATGCAAATCAATTCCCTGTAAGCTTAACGTAATTCCTTTTAATTCAATTTCTCATATGAGTCCGGAAGGATTATCAAAAGAGCTTGAGCCTTCACCCAGATACAAAATAGAAGATTTTGTAAACAAACTGCGTGAAAAAGAAATTTTTGTGATGGTAAGATATACGCAAGGTGATGATATTGCTGCAGCCTGTGGTCAGTTAGCAATTAAAAACCTAACCCCAGCCCTCTCCAACGGAGAGTGAGTTTAAAATGAGAAAACTAACTCACGATGAGATATCAAGGAACAGAAGTACACTTGATTCGCTTCACGAAGTAAAAAAACTTCCCGTCTATGTTTTATTGAATTCAATCCGCAGCACCTATAATGTTGGCTCAATCTTCCGTACTTCTGATGGCGCAATGATAGAAAAGTTATACCTTTGCGGCTACACTCCTCACCCTCCGATAGATGGAACAAATTCAGGAAATAAAGATGTACTTAAAACGGCACTGGGCTCAACGCAAAGTGTAAAATGGGAATATGTAAAAGATCCGAAAGAAGTTATACACGAATTGAAAAGTAAAGGAATAAAAATTTGCGCTCTGGAACTGACCGAAAACAGTAATCTATATTACAACATTAACAAAAATGATTTTCCGTTGTGTTTGGTAGTTGGAAATGAGATTACAGGTGTTTCTCAGGAAGTTTTAGATTTGTGTGATTTTTCAATTGAGATTCCGCAGTATGGCATAAAACAATCATTAAATGTTGCAGTAGCATATGGCATTGCAGTTTTTGAGATGAGAAAAATATTTGGAAATGTAGGGATCGATCTCCCGATCGATCCGATTGGATATAAAAAAAATAAATAAAAATATTTTAATAAATATAAAATCTTTCGGAACGGACGGGAGTGCCGCAGGCATGACAAGTCATCCGTTCCCTACGAAAACGAAATCAGGTGAATCATAAACTAAATCTTCTTGAGCTAGAATCTTTAAGATCTGAACTGATTGAAAAGACTCTTAAAACTTCTTCGAATAATCTCAGATTATTTCTTTATCAAAATTATTTTGAACGAATACTACAACTACACAATCCGAATCTTGAAGAAGCATTTCTGATAGAATTTATTGAAGATTATATTAACTGCATATGCAGATTTGAAGTTTGGGGAGTTGAACCATTTATCACAAAGAAAATACTTGAATTGTTAAAACAAGTTAGTCATTTGAAGATAGCTTCAAATTACCTTGATACATTAAATTCAGAAATCGTAAGAATTGAAGGACAAAAAGAAAAGCTGGAGTTGATACTTAATGGAAATGAATTTGAGAGCGAAAAATCCACAAAAGCATTCTTCCCGCTGATTGATAATGATGCCCCGGGAGAATTGTATGGTGTTATTGATTCCGTTACCGTTAGAATTAATAAAGCAATTGACAGTGATAAAATTATTATTGTGCCAAGTGAGAAGGAAATCGAAAAAAGAATTGCTGCACAATGCACACAATCGTGGCAGTTGGCTTTGACTTTATTAAAGAGATATGTGAAAGAACCATATAAATTTCACGAAGTAATAATAAGTTTTGATAAAAAGATTGGATTTTATGAAGGCAACTCACTTGGTATTGCTTTAACACTTTCATTTCTTGAAACATTGTTAAAAATTTATAATCCTACTTATCTGATTAACATAAAAAGTCAAAGTGCTTTTACAGGTGGCGTCCTGGAATCCGGAGAAGTTTTATGCACCAGTGAAGAAATAATAAAACAAAAAGTGGCCACAATTTTCTTTTCAGAAATAAATTCTTTTGTTTTTCCTAAGTGCGAAGAAACTTACGCTTATTTTTCATTAACTCAGCTAAAACAAAAATATCCCAAAAGAAAATTAAAACTTATTCCCGTTGATGATATAAACGATGTACTCAATAGAAGAGATGTTGTTGATATTAAAAAACAAAAACTGCTTATACGTTCTGGTAAGTTTATTAAAAAGAATTGGATTTCTGCTGTTGCTACAGTTTTACTTGCAATAATTTTCGCTTACTTATCTGTTATGGATTTTGATGATAACCCGGCAAGTTTAACTGCGGGAGGCAGTGTTTTATATGTGAAAAATAAAAATGGGAAAGTATTGTGGACAAAAAAAATTATGTTGTCAGATGATGAATCTGGCAACCAAAATTTAATCAAAAATTACTGCAGAATTTATGATGTTGATGAAGACGGTGCTAACGAAGTATTATTAACCAATGAAATAAATTCAGATGAAAAAAATAATTCCGGCAGTCAGCAGTTAATTTGTTATTCAAAACAAAATAAAAAATTGTGGTCTTATACATTTACAGATTCAGTTGAAGCTGAAAGAGAAGTTCTTAAACCATATTACTCAATATTCCTTGTTGATACATTAACGATTGACAGGATTAAAAATCTTTTCTTAATATCTTCAAATTTATCTTCTTTTAGTTCAGCTATTTACAGAATTGATATACGAACCGGTAAAAGATTACAGGGAACAATTTGGTGTTCAGGACACACATCTGATGCGATTATAAAAGATGTTAATAATGATAGAAGAAAAGATATACTTGCTATCGGATTTGATAATGGATTTGAGAATCAGGTTTTGTTTTCTTTTACAATTGATTCTTTAACAAAAGTCAGACCTTCGACAAAAAACTATACAATTAAAAACTATACTCCTGCGGAACTGATCTCATACATACGAATTCCCAAAACAGATTTTAGTAAATATAATAATATACGAATAAGCGGAATTGGTCGTGGTTCACTCTCGGATGAAAAATTTGAAGACTTGTACAGATTTATATTGATGGTAACTCAACAAATAGAAGATGGTTCTTTCTGGGTGAAATTGAATTATAATTTGAAGGATATAGATTTTGTCATAAGTAATCAATTCAGAGTAAATCGAGATTCTCTTGTTGCACAAGGGAAATTAAATCCTCCTTACACCGATACTAAAGAATATATAGAGATGTTAAAGAGTCAAGTACTTTACTGGAAACAGGATTCGCTTTCTCCAGACAAATGGAAATGGGTAAAAAGAGAAGAATTGGAATAAAAAAGCTGCCGCAGTTTTAACTACGACAGCCACCAGATTCAAATACAATTTTATTTTCTTCTTTGTTCAGTTCTTCAATAAATCATATTTTGGCAATAAAATTCAAAACTATTATCATGAAAATGAATCCAAGCAATAAAGTTGTAATATTGATAACAGATATTATCATTTTTTCGCGTCTTATTGCTCTACTATAATCTCCCTCAAACCTTTTTTCTTTCATGCTATTTATTTTCATTTCATTATTATTAATTTTTTTACTGAAGTAAAATCATTTGAAACAATTTTGTATAAATAAATACCTGAAGCAAGTTGACCTAAATTTATCTCAACTTCGTGATAACCTGCATCATAATCTTGATTTATTAAATCCATCACTTCCTCCCCGATTGAATTATAAAGTTTCATAATTACTTTACCTGCAAAAGGAATTGCAAATCTTACTTTTGTAACTGGATTGAATGGATTGGGATAATTCTGATAAAGAGCATATTCATTTGGAGTCAGTTCAACTTCTACAATCTCAGAATACTCAAATTGTCCATCATTATCTATCTGCTTTAACCTATATTGAAATTTGCTACCACCAACTATATTATTATCTGTAAACGAATACGATTTGGGTGAGTTACTATTTCCATAACCAGCGACAAAACCAATTTTTTCCCAAATGGTGTTAACCTTACGTTCAATTTCGAATCCATAATTATTTACTTCAGTTGCGGTTTCCCATTGTAGATTGATTGAATTTGACTTTGATGAGGCGATAAATGATATTAACTCCACTGGTAAAACATTTGTAAAATTCAACATAGCTGTTCCTTGAGATGAAAAAGTACCATTCCCCAATATGTAATTTGCCGTGTAACTTGTTATCTCAGTAGCGATTGAAGACAACCAAAATCTATAACTAATAGTATGGCCTGGTATAAATCCATCAATAGCCGGCGTAGTTGGGTCATCTGTAGATGCAATCATTGAGATATATGACCCTATAGGTTCAGTCAGTGCAAATGCTCCCACACAATTATTTCCATCAAATATTCCGATCTCATCACCCGCGCCAAGACTTTCGCCTCCTATTAAAGTAGCACTTGTAATGTAAATGTTCATCGGTAAATATGGTGAAGAATAAATTGGGATAAAATGGTTCGCTGTTGGTTTCACTAGCAAGCTATTTAGCTCTTTATTTTCTTTCTCAATATTAACAAATGCTGGACGTGGATTAACAATTGGTTGATTAAAAGTTAAACTTGTATTTGTATTAACCTTTAGATAATAACCTTCCCCAGATTTGAAATTACCGATGTTATTAATCCACCCAATGATTGGTAATTGTTCTACTGCATTACCAGCTTCATCCTGCACCTTGATAAGTTGATTTGCAACTATCAGAGGATCTAATACACCAAGAGCATTTTCTTCGGTCAATAATGGATAACCAATTATATTCCATCCATTTGTAAGAGGAATATTCAAAGGCAGGGTAATTGGTGGTCCTATAACATTTAATGTTGCAGTACCATTCAGTCTCATATAATAACCCTCGGTTGCCTGCCAGTTCCCGATATTGTTTATCCATCCGATAACAGGTAATTGTTCAACGGCATATCCTCTCTCATCCTGAACTTTTACTAATACACTGGATGATATAAGTGGATCTAATAATTGAAGCATATTTGTATTATCGGGTATTGCTGTTAAAGATAATATGTTCCAACCAGTATTAAGTGGAACATTTTGTGAAATTGTATAAATCCCGGCTAAACTTAATAATGCTGTGCCCTGTGAGCTAAATGTTCCGTCACCTAATGTATAAGAAAGGTTAACTCTAGTTATTTCTCTTGAGTTATTACTATCCCACAGCCTGTATGTAATTGTATGACCCGGAACAAATCCATCTACTTCAGGAGTTGTGGGATCATCTGTTGATGCAATAATAGAAATATAACCTGATGGTGGGATTGGTTCGGTAAGTACAATTGAACCAACACAATGCTCGCCGTCAAAAACTCCAATTTCATCACCTGCTCCTAAATCAATACCATCATTGGTTGCAGCGGTTATGTAGATATTCATTGGTAAATAAGGATTTCCTGACCAAACAGGGGCGAAATGGTTTAATGAGGTATAAACTGCAAAAAGTGCATCATTCATAGGTAAAATTTTTCTTTCAATATCAGTTTGTTGATTCCAAAAGAAATCAACATCATTATTAAAACCACCCAAAAGTCCCTCATCAAGGTCAACCGACCAAGTTCCCTGCACCACAAAGTTTTCGCCACTATTATAAATGCTTCCATCTGAATTATAAGTAACCCAATTAAGAGTTAAATTATATCTATAATCTTGAACTATAAACTTTCCGTATCTACCTAGATTGGTTCTAAATAAAATTATTGCTCCTTTATTCAATTGATTATCTGCATTATCATTTCCATTAATTTCAGCCCCATTGAGTGAGGTATTTGCGATTTGACTTAACGTAATTGAATTAAAAGTATTGATATCATACAATTGCTGGTAGACCAATGGTCCGTTTCGCTGGATAGTCGGTTCGCCAGTTGCTGGGTTTCCATTTATATCAAAAGCTTCAAAGTAGTATGAGTAATCTGTTCCCAAAGAAAAATCATTCTTCTCAAACGAATACCTTCTCCAAGTTGGTTCAACATATGTTTCCGTCATATTGAAAGGACTTCCGATTATTTCTTCATTATTTTTCAAAACATGTATTTTGGGGTAACCACTTTGTGGAGCATCTCCATCCGCGTCTGTATAAATAATCCTAAATATAAAATTACTGCTTGTTGTTCCAATGTTAGGGTCAACTCCATCAGATCCTAATCCAGGTCCTCCAGCCCAACTTAATGTAGGCGATGATTGGTTAGTGCTTTCTGCACCATAGATGAAAACACCATCAACATTATGAGTAAATACAAGTTCATTACCTTGAATACCATCAACATTCCCAATTGCACTTTCACCTAAATTAGGGTTGCTGAATAGACCACTTTGCCAAATTTGTTGATATGAATCTGTGGTTTTTTCAAATATGTGTAGCCTTGAATCTGCTGCTGTATATCGGCTATCCCATCTTCCTGAAAATGCAGCTATTTGTTTTTTAGTTCCTGATAAATTACCGATGACTGGATCCGTAACTGAATTTCCTGAATTCCAGGACCATTGATCAACATAGCTTACGCCATCCCATTTATAAATCTTTAAATTTGTTTCACCATAATTAATTTCAGGCGTTACCTCACTTCGGGAAATTACTTCGTTTAGACCGTCATTATCAGTATCGCCAATAGTAGCTCCGACTAATGCCATTGGCTGTGAAGATGTATTCAGAGAATATGAAGATCCATTCCATTTATATATTTGCCAACCACTCCCAATAGTACCTGCAAGAAGATCATTTAGTCCATCATTATCACAATCACCGATGAAAGTAGAAGAAGTATTACTAAATTGTGTAACAAGAGAATTCTCCCATATATTATTTCCTGTGTACTCAAGGACATACAATCCACCGGTATTCCAAGCCACACCTACAGAAATCTCATTTTGTCCATCATTATCGACATCACCAATATTAACCGCATTTGGATACCTAATAGTATAATATTGATTACTCCAAACTTCTGTCCAAACATTGGTTCCGCTATATCTATAAATTCTAAGATAACTGCCTATATCCCCATTATTTGTTGTCACAATCAATTCGTTAGTACCATCATTATCTGCATCACCTATTAATGGATAAATCCAAGGGTCTGTATAATTAATACTTTGAATTGAATCTAACATTTGAGTCATCGAATTGAAGGAATAAATAGTTACATACGAATTTTCTCCTGTAGAATATCCTACAGCTAATTCGGTGCTTCCATCCTGGTTAATATCACCGATTGCTGTTTTATACGCTCCCTTTGGTAAGTAATATTTTAGTGTGAACAATTCTCGACCTGTAATTACAAAATTTCCATTAGTTTCGTCGAACACATTCGGAATATCATAAGATTCAATTCTTATTCTGCACGAAATAGATTTTACATCTGGTAAAGTTACAGTTTCGCTGCCATCGTTAATTGTATTCTCAATAAGTGTAAACGGATATGTTGCACCTCCATCGGTTGATAACCTTAGTGTTATACCTCCAATGATATTTTGAGATGACCATGTAATTTCAGTTGTTTCAAGTGCATATGTGACTTGATTTACGTAAGGTTTGATTAATGTTAATGTTTGTGGGTCTTCCATTTCCCCCAATGTGAAATCAGAGAATTGAGTAACTCCAGAAACTGTAACTGTATTATCAATTGTATTTATTGTGGCTGGTACTATGTCAAATCCAACACCATTGAATCTTAACAATCTATAGTTTTCTTCATTACCATTTACATCGCTATCAAGATAGTTAAAAGTTATATTTGCAGCTTCAATTGAATTGTTAGTTAAGGTCCAATACATTCCAAGCATATTTTCATTAGTTCTGTTGGGGTGTTTACCCTCGTGTACGCTAACTTTAAAAGTATCAAAAATACCTACAACATTACTCAATGTTACTGGGGTATAACCTATTGAAGTTCCAACACCAAATAAAAATGGGCCGGCATAATTTATATAATAGCCAAAATTTCCTATAATATAATTTTGATTATTTGTTGTTAGTCCTCCTCCTCCAATCATATTTAGTTGATACGGACCTGTATATAATTTACCATTGAAAAGGCTGATATTACCTTGTACAGTGGTGCTTTGAGAAAGAGTCACACCTTCTGGATTTTCAATTATAAATGCGCTTGGGTTACTACCTCCAATAAAAACAGGCAATCCATTGCCAGTCACTTGAGCAATAGGATCAAAAAGGTTACGATATCGATAGATTACTTTTGGACTAAAAGTACGTATACCATTTACTTGAATGTTACCTAAACTTCCTGAAGAGGTAATACCATCAGGAGAAGATATTCTAATTGAAGAGCCATCACCTAATATAAAATTTCCGTCTCCTTTAATAATATTGAACAAACATTGTAACATACCACCATTGACATTATACGTTCCATTACCAACCAAATTGATATCCGATCTGAGAGTAACTACTTTACCCACAGAATTAATATTTTGAAATGAATTAATTGGACCAGCATCCAAGTCTATTGGGGATGAATAGCCAGACAAGTTTAATGTCCACGTTCCTCCAGTGCTATTTCCAACGTTAATAATTCCAACATTCGTTAAGTTTCCACCAAGGTTTATTATGGCATTACCACCATTTGTTGTTGTGCTACTTAATCCTTGGAGCGTACCCGCATTAATAATTAAATCACCGATAATATTTACTGTACTTGTTATTGAACTTCCATCTTGAATAACAACTTTGGATACCGCACTATTTATAAACAAAGATCCATCAATTTGGTGAATTCTTGAAATCGTCGACCCATCTGCAAATCTTATCTCACGTTCTTCAGTACCCTGAATATTAATTGTTAAATTTCCCCTTACAACTAGGCCATTAAGAAATGGAGGATCATAATCAGAATTTTGAAATACTCCATCACTGCTTGGTGTAGGTTCCCAAATTAGATTTCCGAATTCGGGATAGTCAGTATTTGCCAGACCTGCCTGAGTACCATTAAATCTAAATGTACTTGTTGGTGCTAATGTTCTATTTGTTCCTGGCACAGATTGAATTGAGCCACCCTGAATAAATTCAGAACCATCTTGAAGGTCAAAAATATTTGTAGATAGAAGATAAATACCAGCATCTACAACCCCACCATCTTCAATTATAATAGTGTGCAGGGTTATATCTCCACTAATTGTCAATAAGTGGGTATTTTGAACAATAAATGTATTATCAGCAAAGGTTATCGGTATTTCTCCACCACCAGTTCTTTCACTATTCCAATTGGCTAGTGTATTAAAGTCTCCAGTAGCTTGTGAATAATATGTTGTACCCTGTGCAAGAGTATAAGAGGCTGCAAAGAATAAGTAAATGAAGAGAAATAATAGATTTTTCATAATTAACTCCCCTCCAATGTGAAGGATAAATTTGATAAAATAATTTGGTTAATTAGTGTTTATAAGGTTTTAATCTCAAATGGATAAATATCCCAAAAACAGAATTCGACAGTCTTATATGAATTGAGCGACAAAAAACTTCCTAATAAGAATGAAATAGCTAAGCTTAAGTATTATTATTAGGTCTTATATTAGAAATGTTTATTAGCTCGGAAAATTTTTTCACTCATTTAAATATTTTTTTTAAGTTGCATCCACGTATGCATAAAAATGTAGAAATACTCCCCTTTTTCTTAGATCCCGAGGCAAGGAAATCTCAATTATTGCTTAACAGCATAGTTGAAATGTCTTATCAGATTGCGCTTAAGTATCTAAGATATCATCAGAGAAAGGTAAGCGGATTACTTAACAGGGAGGAAATTTCAATTCAGGAGCTGGCTGTCGATTCTATCGCCAATCTTTTTATACAGGATGAAAATGGAAATTTAATAAATCTGACTTCTGCATTTAATAACTGGCAGCCGCCAATTAAAACCGAAGAAGAAGTTAACTTCTTCTTTAATAAAATTGTATCTGCAAGAGTTGAGCAGAATATATTCAAAATTCTAAAAGAAGAAGATCCTTTCTTTTCAAAACTTCTGGATTCTATAAATCATCTAATCAAACAAAACGGATTTTATAAAATTCATTTTCTTGGTAAAACTTACATTACTGAAACTCAGCAGGAAGCATTTAGTAAATCATTTATAACATTGGAAGAGTTTGATAATCTGCCTTCCGAATTATTTCATCAAAAGAAATTTTTATTAAAGAGTTTGTTAAATCATTTAAGATTGGAGACAGAATTTAATGCTGCTATTCCGTTAAATGATCTTATCTACAAACTGAAACACATAAATTTTTCCGATTATCTTTTTATTGATAGCGAGAATGTTTTATCACAAAAATTTGAATTGAGTGATATTATTAATACTGGATTTAGTGTCGTCTCAGAAAAACTTTCAAATTATTTAGTAAAAGGGAAGCTGAATGAAGAAGAAATCCTTGCAATAAAAGAAGCACTTAAAGAGATGATTTTAGATTTAAGCAATGGCGGAGTTTCACCCGGACTTTATGGTTATCTTAAACCTCATATCAATAATTTATCTGAAGAAGATTACTGGGAAAAGTATCACAATATTTTAGAGTATTTGCTAAAAGTAATGAAAAACAGAATCGCCGAGGTGCTTAAGGATAAAAATTAATACCATTTTCCGAGAAATAATTTTTTTCGACTATATAAAATTGAAAATAACCGAAACTGACATATTTAATTTTGTTTTTCATCCTTCTTTGCTGGACGATGAAAAATCGAATTATTTAAAGACGATAGAAAATTCTACCGATGCTATAATTTTTTACAAAGAATTAAAATCCGATTTAGAAATGAATTTGTCCTTTACAGAAAAAAGATTACTTGCAGAAAAAGTTCCGGTTTACCGTCTGTGGGCAACATTTGAGTTGCTGCCTGTTCCGGAAAAAATTGTAAAGAAAAAAAACGGAAGACTGGCTGCTGCATCTACTGAGCTTATACCAAGCATAAGTACAAAAACATTTATTGATGGTGATAAAGAATTTCTAATTAAAGTTTTAAGCTCAGATAACAAAACAAAGGTGTTTGTATTTTCTACCAAAGAAGAAATTGTAAAAGATTTTGATTTGATAATTGAGCCTAAAGAACTTGAATATCATATGGAAGATAACAGCCAGCCACTTGAAATTTATGGCACGATTGAAATTGACAAAATTGAATTGAGGTTTTCATAATCAAAAATATTCTCTAAGCTCTTTGCGCTCTGCTCTTTGCTATTTCTTTCACATTGCCGCAGTAAAGAATTCTTCCCCATTATCTTTGGTATGAATCATAAGCAGATTAGCACGCACCATTTTTACCAAAGTTCTTGATGCTCTTCTTTCAGAGATGTTAATTAGATTGCTTAGCTCTTTAACAGAAATTCGTTCATTCTTTGCAAGATATGCAAAAACTGCTTTTTCATTGGGACCAACCACATATTTTTTTAATGCCTGCTGCGATGATTGTGCCCTCAAAATCCGTATCATTTCTTTGCTTGCCTGCACGCTTTTATCATTAACTCTTACTGTTACGATTGCTTTGTTAATATCAAGCTCATTAAGATAATCCTGAATACGATGAGGTTTGTTTTGCGACTCGGGAACACTTACTATCACAATTTCTTTACCTTTTACTTCTTTAAATTCTATTTCAAAATCCAGCGGCGGCTGACAGAAATTTGTTGCTGCATCTTTTACCAGTTCAGAGGTTTCTTTTTCACTTTCTACTCCTACGATTGATTTATCATCATCAACTCCAAACAGCATATAGCCGCCTTTTGTATTTGCAAAGGCAATCAGTTCGCGAGCAATTTTTTCAGGAGTGGAAAATTTTCTTTTGAACTCACACTGAATATTCTCACCTTCTTCAATCAAATCAATTAGTTCGCGATACCGCATGGTGATAAATAATCTTTAAATTAAATTTATTGAAAGTGTTTTCTTGGATCCCAAAGCGGTTCAAGTTTTTTCTGAACCACTCCATTGGGCTTTAGCGGAGTTACAACGTTCCGGGTGGGTTCCTTTTCAGTTTGGTCATTCATTGAAAATGCTTCTTCGACAATTCTATCCTGCTCATCTTCAATTAATTTATTTTCAACAATGAGCGAGTCTGTCTTTTGTTTTTGTAAGGCAAGCAAGCTATCCTGATAAGCTTTTTGAATTCGTGCTTTTTCCTGTTTGTATGTTGTAAGCTTTCTTGTAACATTTTTAACATAAACAGAAGCAGGATATTTAGTAACTAGTGTATCGTAAACCACTGCTGCTGAATCGTACATAAACAAATCATTTTCAAGTATCCATCCGGTTGTGTAAAGTGCTTGCGGGGCAAAAGGTGATTTGGGATAATTTTTATAAATTTCATAAAACCTTGTAACGGATGTCTTATAATCACCAAGTTTCATCAAATCTTCTGCGGATGCGTACTGTTCTCTTGCCGGGTCATATTCAAGATCAATCAATGGTAAGTTTAGTTTGTTGGCTGCGGCATTAACAATGCTTTTATTTTTGTAGTTATCATATATCACCCTGAACAAACTATCCGCTTTTGTTTTATTATCTACCGTTAAATAATAACTGCCAAGTGCGTAGAGTGTTGTGGGATAATAACTTTGTACCGGATATTCCTCTAAAATTTTATTGTATAAATAATAAGCCGAGTCCGGCACATTAAGTTCCGCTAAAAACAAATTACCAAGCTCTAAACTATTTTTTGCTAAAATCGTTTTTGCAGAATCAACAGATATCCTAAGCTTTAGCGGGGGATTTTTCTTAAACCTAACGGTATCAAGTCTAACTTGTCCGGGATTTTGCAGCAATTTATTCAGTCTTTCCTGTGTGGGATCCTTTGGAGTAGTAAGATTTTTAGTCTTCTCAACCAAAGCATTTTTAAGTTTTACTCTCAATCCAATAGTATCCTGCGGAAGAAATCTTGCAATCCTCACAAGGCTATCAACTTTGTGAAGGCTATCCTTTACAAACGAATCAATCAGAAAATTTCGGATACGTTGTCTTAATCCAATTGAATCTGGAGGATTATACAGACCAATCTGAACTAAACTATCAACTTTTTTTAAGCTATCATTTATTATGATTGTATGTTTAATTACTGCCGTATCAAGTCTGCTGTCATCAACTTTTTGCGGATTAATGTCTGATGTTTTCCAGAGATCCTGTAACTCCTTTTTTGCAAGAAAATCATTAAGAATTTTTAAAGAATCTTCGAGATATGCCGCTGAATCCTGTTTAAATATTTCCGGATTCTGAGTGTAAAAAAGTTGTTGGGAAAATTTATTTATATCTTTTCTTAGCTTTCCATATTTCTGGAATAATTGACTATTGTTTCGGGCTTTCTCTACGTAATCTTTTGGAGGATTACCGGCAACAGACCTTGCATAATAATATTGTGCGCTGTCAAATTTCATAAAGCGATATCGGTACAATTCTCCAAGTTCAAAATTTGCTGCGGCAGCAAAAGGTGTATTTTTATAAGTTGAATCCACAAGCTGAAACTGTGAATATGCTTCATCATACAATCCTAATTTGGCTCTGGTTTTTCCGATCTCAAGATCAATTTCATTAAAAGATGACTGGTATTTATCCTGTGTCCGGATATCTTCAAATACTTCCAATGCCCGATCATATCTTCCGGCATCTCTTAATGCATTTGCATATTTTATTGTTGCAGCAATCTCAAGATCAAAATCGGGTGAGTAATTAAAAACATTTGAGTAAGCAGTGATTGCATTTTCTGTATCACCAACCTGCTGATAAAGTTTACCAAGTTCAAAATAGATTTTTGCACGAGTTTCGCTATCATCATAAACTTCTGCAAACTGATTAGCAAGACTGATTGCAATAGTTAGGTTTTCTTCCCGCAGTCTGAATTTGATCTCCTCGATATAAGATTCTCTTATTATCTCATCATAATCTTCTTCAATTGCCTTTAAACGAACCTGTTCAATTAATTGTAATGCCGATGTATTTTCTTTTAGCGCGAACATACATTTGGCTATCCACAAATTTGCTTCTGTTACCTGTTCATCATCATCGGGATTTGTTGCAAGCAGTTCTTCAAATTTTCTTTTTGCTTTCTGATAGTTATTCTGGTAGTAGAAAGCTTTTCCTAGCATCATCAAGGATTCATCAACGTAAGCAGAGTTTGGATTGAACTGCAGAAGTTTAGAACTTTTTTCGATTACCTTAACTAATGCATTCTTTGAATTGCCCTGAGCAGTTAATGGTTCATTGGAAAATAAATCTCTTTTCTGATTTAAAATTTCTTTTTCAGCATCTTCAAATAAAGTTGAAGTGTTATAGTAGAGATTGAAATAAGTTGTAAAATTCTCCCAAACTGAGCAGCCGTTCAGAAAAAATATTGAAAGAATGAAAATGAGATATTTAGCTGGTTTAACTCTAAAAATCATAGTGAAAGCTATCAAACGAAATTGAAAAGAAAAAGGTAAAATTTTTCTACAAGGCTTGATTTCCGGATTCTTCTGTTCTTATTCTTATAACATCTTCTACATCGTAAATAAATATTTTGCCGTCGCCCACCTGCCCTGTCTTTGCAGTGCGTAAAATCGCATCAACAACTTTTTCAAGTATCGAATCATCTACAACTATTTCTATTTTAATTTTAGGAATGAATTCGATCTGATATTCACTGCCGCGATAAGTTTCGGTGTGCCCTTTCTGTCTGCCGTATCCTCTTACTTCAGAAATAGTCAATCCTCTTATTCCCTCTTCAACCAGAGCCTCTTTTACTTCATCAAGTTTAAAGGGACGAATTATTGCTTCTATTTTTTTCATCCTGATACTCCGGTTTTATTTTCCGTGACAATGTTTATATTTTTTTCCGCTGCCACAGGGGCAAGGATCATTTCTTCCGATTTTTTCTTCTACATGCACAGTCTGTACTTTTCCGTCCGCAGAAGTTTGTGGAGGACGGTTTGTCAATCCGATATTTTCTGTACTCTGTTTTCGTTCAGTCATTCTCAGTGGCGTTGTTCTTCTTCTCTGCACTTCTTCGGGTGCCTGAGGCCAAAACTTAAATGCGAATGAAACTGATTCATACTTAATCTGATCGAGCATCTCAACAAATATTTTAAATGCTTCACTTTTGTATTCAACAAGGGGATCTTTTTGACCGTATGCTCTTAATCCAATTCCTTCTTTTAGATCATCCATCTCACGCAGATGCTCTTTCCACTTATTATCAAGAACACTCAAAACTGCGTATCGTTCCAGTCTTGCCATCAATTCAGTGCCAAGCATCTCTTCTTTTCGTTTATAAAAATCGTGTGCAGCATCAACAATTCTTTTTACAATTCCTTCCTTACCAAGAGTCTCAAATTCTTCCGGTTCAAGTTTAAAATCAACCAGAAGCGTTTGTAAGATTTGTTCTTTAATGCCGATAACATTAACAGATTCAAAATTTTTCTCAACAACCTCTTCAACTATTTCTTCCATCTGAGCAAGAATCTCACTCTTCAGACGATCGCCCTGCAAAGCTTTCTGTCTTCTTGCATAAATAACTTCACGCTGAGAATTCATCGTGTTATCATATTCGAGAAGTCTTTTTCGTATTGCAAAGTTATTCTCTTCCACTTTTTTCTGTGCACGTTCAACGGATTTACTAATCATCGGATGCTGAATCACTTCGCCCTCTTTAATTCCGATTCTTTGCATCACAGATGAAATTCTATCGCTGCCAAATAATCTCATCAGATCATCTTCTAGAGAAAGATAAAATTTAGAAGTTCCGGGATCTCCCTGTCTTCCTGCGCGTCCTCTTAATTGTCTATCAATTCTTCTTGATTCGTGTCGTTCTGTACCAAGTATATAAAGACCACCTTTTTCTTTAACGCCGGCTCCAAGTTTAATATCAGTTCCTCTTCCAGCCATATTGGTTGCAATAGTTACAGCACCAATCTCGCCTGCATGAGCAACTATTTCCGCTTCACGCTGATGCTGCTTTGCATTTAACACGTTATGTTGAATTCCTTTTCTCTTAAGCATTCTGCTGATAGTTTCTGAAACTTCAACAGAAGTTGTACCGACGAGTACAGGTCTTCCTTCTTTTTTAAGTACATCAATCTGATCGATGATTGCATTGTATTTTTCTCGTTTGGTTCTGTAAACTGCATCATCCTGATCATCACGAATAACGGGTCTGTTAGTTGGTATTACCACAACTTCCAGTTTATAAATTTCATAGAACTCACCTTCTTCGGTTTCAGCAGTACCGGTCATGCCTGCAAGTTTATTGTACATTCTGAAGTAATTCTGCAGCGTGATAGTAGCAAGAGTTTGAGAGTCTCTTTCAACTTTTACATTTTCTTTGGCTTCAATTGCCTGATGCAATCCATCGCTATATCTTCTGCCGGGCAGAATACGTCCGGTAAATTCATCAACAATAGCGATTTTGCCATCTTCAGTTACAACATATTCAACATCTTTCTCAAACAAAGTATATGCTTTTAATAACTGATGAAGCGTATGAATTCTTTCGCTTGCCTCAGAATATTTTTTATAGAGTTCATCTTTACGTTTTAATTTCTGTTCCAAAGTAAGCGTATCATCGTTTTCAAACTTGCTGATTTCATAACCAAGATCAGGAAGGACAAAGTATTCTTTTTCCATTCCGCTTCCCTTAGCAAGCTCTTCTCTGCCTTTTTCAGTAAGATCTATCTGATTGTTTTTCTCATCGATAACAAAATAAAGTTCATCATCGATGATGTGCATATTCTTACCTTTTTCCCTCAAATATTCCATCTCTGTCTGCTGCATTAACCTTTTGTAAGATGGTTCAGCTAATGCCTTTAAAAGTCTGTTGTTTTTGGGATGCCCGCGATAAGCTCTGAACAAAAGCACTCCCGCTTCTGTATCATTTCCACTTCCATTACTCAACATTTCTTCTGCCTGCTGAACCATAGAAGCAACTAGATTTTTTTGTAAGCGGAATAGTCTCTCAATTCTTGGTTTCATTTCATTAAACTGATGATCATCTCTGTCAACTGGTCCAGAAATGATAAGAGGTGTACGGGCTTCATCAATTAAAACAGAATCTACTTCATCAACAATTGCATAGTTATGCCCACGCTGAACCTGTTGAGATTTGTCTATGGACATGTTATCACGCAAATAATCAAATCCGAATTCATTATTTGTTCCATAAGTTATATCACACGCATACTGCTGCTGGCGCTGATGAGAATCCATTGTATTTAAAATTACACCGACAGTTAATCCATGGAATTTAAATATTTCACCCATCCACTCGCTGTCTCTTTTAGCCAGATAATCATTAACAGTTACAAGATGAACTCCCCTTCCGGTAAGTGCATTAAGATAGAGCGGAAGCGTTGCAACCAATGTTTTACCTTCACCGGTTCCCATCTCAGCAATTTTACCTTGATGAAGCACAATACCTCCAATAAGCTGGACATCATAAGGGACCATATCCCAAGTTATTTTATTTCCGGCAACAGTCCAGCTTTTACCAACTAATCGCTGGCAGGTTGATTTAACAACAGCAAATGCTTCCGGCAGCAGCTGATCCAGTATTTCTTCGTATTGATCATTTAGTGTTTCTTCAAGTTCATCTAATTCATCATATGCTGCCTGTCTGTCAAAATCCTCATCGCTCTGAAGCTTTGCTTTTAACTCCTCAATTCTGTTGCTGGTTTCTTCAGTATGTTGCTGAATTTTTTCTTTGAATTCTTTTGTCTTATTGATGAGCTCTTCATCGGTAAGATTTTTTATGGATTCGTAGTGCGTATTTATTTCATCAACAATCGGCCATAAAACCTTTAAGTCGCGTTCGTGTTTATCACCAAAAATCTTTTTAATAATTTTTAACATTTAAATATTTATCTCCATTAGAATTTGGGCTGCAAAAATTAAATATGATAGTATTGATATGCAATTTAAGAATAATTGGATTAAGAGTTAATAAAAAAGGCGATTCCACGATCGCCTTTTATTAAAATATGTTTATGACTATGAAATTACTTTAATAAAATCATTTTTTTAGATTCAGAGTAATTTCCAGCCTGAACTTTGTATATATAAGTGCCGCTTGCAACCTGCTGACCGGAATTGTTTTTTCCATTCCATACTACTTCATATGTTCCGGCACTCTGAAATTGATTTACAACTTCTGCTATTAATTCTCCATTTAAGTTAAATATCGATACCTTAACATTTTCAGATTGTGGAAGTGAGTATCTGAATGTTGTTATTGGATTAAACGGATTCGGATAGTTTTGACTTAAATTGAAATTACTGGGTAATTCATTAGATACTTCATTAACAGAAGTGATGCCAGGTAAAACTGCTGAGTACATACTTCTTCCGTGAGTTGCTGCAAAAAGTCTGTTATCTGAAGATCGATAATCAAGATCAAGAACCGGAACATTTGCCATTCCATTTACCTCTTGTACCCAATTAGTGCCACCATTAGTAGTAGCAAATACACCCAGATCTGTTCCTATATATAAATAATTTTCGTTATCAGGATGAATAAAAATACAGTTAACCGGAATGTTAGGAAGATTACCGGAAATGTTTGTCCAGCTTACACCATAATCAGTTGTCTTATAAACTTTAGAACCATTTGTATATCCGGAAAATGTAACAAAAGCCGTTGCGGGTGAATTATTTTTTATAGCAATTCTGGTTGCATAAAGATTTGGAAGCCCGGTATTTCTTAAATTCCAGCTGGTACCGTTATTAGTAGTAACCTGAACCCTGCCATTTGTGCATCCTGCATATATTACTCTGGCATCTCCCTTAGCTATTACAACAGTAGAAATAGTTGCACCAGAAGACCCCGTACCCGAACCTGTTAGATCTCCACTTATTGGATCCCAGTCATTTGCTCCATTAGTTGTTCTCCAGACTCTGTATGTGCCTGCAACCAAAGTGTTAGGATTATTTGGGCTGATAGAAAAAGGTGAAATAAAAAGTGTTCTGTCAGTGGTACCATCATATAAATTACTACCTCTTGGAATTCCATTCATTGCTTTAAAAAATGTTGTTCCACCATCAGTAGATTTAAATATGGCAAGATCAACATATTCCATGTAAATTGTTAGAGGATTATTATAATCAACTTCAGTAGCTCCGCCATCCCCACCAAGAATTTCATACCAGTCTGTAGATCCTGTTGTTCTTAATGTACCATTATCCTGAGTACCACCGAGATAAACAGTTCCGGTTGGATTGACAGCACCATAATAGAATTGGGTAATAAAAAGATTATTGTTACAAGAAACCCATGTTTCTCCCCGATCAGTAGATTTGTAAATGCCTCCATCATTACCAAGATATACTATGTTTGGATTAGAAGGAGCAAAAACATAAGCATGCTGGTCTGCATGAACATAAGGTGGTGCGCCGCTGCTAAAATACCAATTAGATGTCTGGCCCCAGTTTCCACCACTATTTGAAGATCTCCAATTATCTATCCCACCAGCAAGTAAACGATCAGAATTTTCCGGATCAACTGCTAATATGTTATTATACCATCCTTGTGCTCCTGTATAAGTGGAAGCACCGGCAAAAGAAGGACCTGGAATTAATTTAGAATTCCAGTTATTACCTCCATCTGTAGTAACTTTAACATCTGCAGTGCCAAGCGTAGCTAAATCCATAAAAGATGCATAGGCAACCAGTGGGTTAGATTGAGAAACTGCCATTTCAATTCTACCCATACTTGCCTGAGTAAGATTTTGTGTAAATGTAGCTCCTCCATCAATACTTCTCCAGATTTCTGCCTGATTGAATTGTCCAAATGTTGCATATACCGTGGTTGGATTAGTATAAGCGATTTCGATATCCATACAGTTAGCATCAGATGTCCCGGCAGAAATTAAAGGATTAAAGGTTACACCACCATTAGCAGAATAGTAAAAAGCTTTTCTTGTTGCGGCATAAATCCTACCATTTGTTTTATCAATATCTAAATCATTTACATAATAAAAATCAGAATTGTTAGTTGAGGCTAACCTTGTCCAGGAATTACCAGCATCTGTTGATTTAAATATTCCGGCTCCTCGAATAGCATCAAAATTAAAGAATCCTTCACCGGTACCGGCGTAAATTATATCAGGATTGGCTGGATCTATTACCAATGCACAGACAGCAATGTTTTCCATAAAATCACTGATTGATGTCCAGCTATTTCCACCGTTAGTTGATTTCCATACACCTCCGGCAACTGCACCGAGATAAACGATATCCGGATTGGTAGGATGAACAACTATTGCCCGAATCCTACCACCAACATTACCGGGGCCTAGTTGGGTCCAGCTAAGTGCATTTGGGTTTGAAGTTGATTTGTTAAGTTTATTAACATGCTGCAGTGCATTTTCCCGCCAATCATCAGGAATTCGCTGATTAGGATAGGCACGTTGTTCAACGAACCATTGCATAGCTTTATCAGGTTTATCTGGTTTTGCAAAACCTTTCATTTTTTTTGTTTTAATTTTTTCTACAACAAAATCATGCATTGTGTAAAGTTCCGGTTCGTAAGATTTGAATAGAACAAATCCCAAGAAAAATGAAACAAATGAAATTATGGTTAACTTAATTTTCATAACATACCTGTTATTGTTTTTTGAATTTCAAATTAATAGTTAAGAATCTAATCATCCATCAGTAATACTTTATTACCTTTTGAAGCACCCAGCCGAGTTTAGCATCAAGAAAAATTTCGGCTTCAAATCTTGTGCCTACCGGCTTTATTTTAAGCTCTTTTAATCCTGTGTTAATATCATTTGGAATAAGACTTTCGCTATCATACTGATAAGCCGGAACTAATAGGTAATCATTGCCACTTGCCGCAATGCTGGGTAATGATTCAGTATTTTCTACAGATAATATTTTTGCTTTCAATTTATATAATTCACCGCCCTGGTCTTCTACATTAATCAATTCAGCGGTAACAAGTGAAAGGTTTTGTTGTATTGTGTTCGGGGCTTTATCTGAAATCAAAACATTTACTTCATCACTATCATTCACCTTTTTACAGGTAGAACAGCTTATAGAATAATATCCTATAAAAACTATGCTAATAATTCCAAGATATTTCATTTTTGATAATCGATTTTTAATTGTTGATTATTATTTATTCACATTAATATAAGATCTAAAGTTTATTTTAGTGAGCAAATGATATTCCGGAATTCAGTATTTATGAATAAAAAAAAATATCAAGCAGCAACTGGTCAGTAATTCAATTCCGGATTAATTCATTCTACTTTTTAATTTTCTTAACTTTAATATTAGATTCTAATTCCAAAAATCAAAATTATTAATGTTAAGATTGTTTAGTTTTTCAGAAGATTTCTTAGTAAAGCTTATTGAGCTTTCTGTTGGGAAAATACCAAAAGAAGAGCTCGAAACTTTTATTTCCCTCTCTGAAACTGAACTAACAAAACACCACTTTACAAATGGATCTGAATCAAATTTACTGCGAATTATCCAGGCCCAATTTGATATCCCGTTTTTTATAAAAGAATGTATTAAATATCCTCACCAAATTGAAATCCTGATATCAATAGCAAACAACAGCAATTATCTAACTGATATTCTTGTCCGGAATCCGGAATATTTTTTCTGGGCTGCCACTCCTTCTATAATAAATCAAACACTTGACGGAACTGTATATGCAAAATCTTTACAAAATATAATTTCATCCTACAAAACTTTTGAGGGAAAAGTTAATGCACTTAGAAATTTTAAACGTAAAGAAATTTTAAGAATCGGATTAAGAGATATATATCTAAACAGTCATCTATCTGACACAACAGGATTACTTTCAGAGCTTGCCATTTCAATCTCTTCACAACTTTTTAATATTTGCTTTGAAGAAATTCTGAATAAGCATCAGATTAAAAAGCCTGCAAATAAATATGTGATTATTTCACTTGGGAAGCTTGGTGGAAATGAATTGAATTATAGTTCTGATATTGACCTTATAGCATTTTACGATAAAGATTTATTCCTTAACAAAAAAGTGTATTTCAAACAAATTCTTTCAGAAGCAATTTTACTTTTTATTGAGGCTGCAGGACAGAAAACAGGTAAAGGATTTTTGTATCGTGTAGATTTCAGGTTAAGACCAGATGGACGCAACGCACCACTTTGCGGCAGTTATCCTGAATATCTTAAATATTATGAGATGCGCGGAGAAGCATGGGAAAGGCAAATGCTGATAAAGGCGAATTACCTTTGTGGGAGTAAATCTCTCTTCAAACAATTTTATGATTACATTTCAAAATTTATTTTCTACTCCTCGTTTAATCTTTCTCCAATTGAACAAATAAGAAAACTTAAAATCAGTATTGAAAAAAGAATTTCTTCTGATGATAATATAAAACTTGCAAGCGGCGGAATCAGAGATATTGAATTTTCAGTTCAGGCCTTACAGTTAATTAATGCCAAAAATAATTTTGAATTAAGAACCGGAAATACTTTATCAGCCATAACTTCACTCTCATCATCAGGAATCATTTCTGAAAAAGAAAAAGTTTCTCTTCAAGAGGCATACATTTTTTTCAGAAGGATAGAACATTATTTACAATTAATGAATGATCAGCAAACGCATGTTATACCTTCAGAAGGCGAGATAGCAGAAAAGTTGAGTTACTTTCTTGGATTTAAAGATATTAAATCATTTAAGCAATCAGTTGGCTTTCATCGAAAAATCATCAGAGAGTTTTATGAATCAGTATTTGAGCCTGATCTTAATAAAGAAAATCTTTCAACGTTAGATACAATCAAATTTGTTGATTCAAAAAGAGCAAAACAAAATCTTATTTTCTTACAAACCGGAAAAAACATTTTAGGGAAAAAACAGTTTGATTCCCGAACGATTGAGTCATTTCAGAAAATTGAACCGGCTCTTTTAAGTTATCTTCTAAAATCAAATGACCCCGATTTAGTGTTAGAAAATTTTGCGAGAGTTATCAGAAATTCTCACTTTCCTAAAATCTGGTACGATGAGTTTATGGATAATAAATTTTTTGATTTATTTCTTAAGCTTTGTGAATTTTCACAAAAGACAATTGATCTTTTTGCAGAGGATAAATTATTAAGAGATGAGTTCCTTTCCAGAGTTTGCTTAAATCCAATCAAAGATTTGAAATTGCCTGATGTAAACTTAAAAACTTTTATGTTCAGTTCATCTGTTCAGATTATTGCTGAAATAATACAAACAAACGATTTCCCAAATTTGTACGCAACCTATTTAACTGAGAAAATTGATATTATCACTTCAGATTTTGTTACTGATAAAAACTGGAAAGAAAATTATTTCATTGCTGCAATGGGTAGCTTTGGTGCCGGGGAGTTAACGTTTAACTCCGATATAGATTTAATTTTTGTTGTAAAAGGATTAACCAACTATCCAAATGTGCAAAAAGATTTTCAAAACTTATTAAAATTAATCAGAGAGCATCTTCATCCGCTGCAAATTGATTGTCGTTTAAGACCCGAAGGAAAAAGCAGTTTACTTGTTTGGGATATTGAAGACTATAAAAAATATTTAATTTCTCGCGCACGAGTTTGGGAACTGCAGTCTCTTACAAAGTGTAAATTTATTATTGGTAATAAAAAAATATTTAAAGAATTCAGAAGTGCTTGTATCAACTCTATCAAAAAATTGCCTGAGCAAAAAATAAAATCTGATATGAAAGAAATGCGGCATAAACTTTTACCGCTATCCGATGGAATGTTTGATGTTAAAAAAAGTCCCGGCGGCATTTTAGATTTGGATTTTTTAACAAGCTATTTCCTTTTGATGAATCCTGATTTATTGGATACAGAATTTAATAATGAAGTATTAAGCACTATTGAAAAATTATCATTGCATAAGTTCACAAAAAGCGAGATTAAATATTTATCCGAAGCTTATTTATTTTTAAAGAAATTAGAAATCTTTAATCAAATAATTTTTAATGCTAAAAGTTCAAAGATTCCAACTGATGAGAGAAAACTTATTAAGCTTTCATATATGTTTAAGTTAAAAGAAATAAAATTTTTTAATGAAAAACTTATTCAGTACACATCCGTAATCAGAAACACTTTTCAGAGAACATTTAACTGACATCTGATGAAAATTTTTCAGAAATATTATTTTGTTTTATCAGGCTTAATTGCGTTTACTATTTATACTTTTACTTTAGCACCGTCTGTAGTTCAGATTGATTCAGGAGAATTAGCAGCGGTGCAAAGCACTTTAGGTATTGCACATCCCACAGGTTATCCTCTCTTCACGATATTCGGTTACTTAATTTCACTGATTCCACTTCCCTTCACAAAAATTTTTCAGTTGAATTTATTAGCCGCAGTGTACTGCGCATTAGCGGTAAGTTTATTTACTTATTCCTCAAAAATTATTCTGGATAACATTGAGCGTTTTAAATTTGTTAAAAAAGAAAAAGCCAAAAAGAAAAGCAAAGCACATTCTTCTGATAAAACAAAGCTAATAACAGAAGATAAAATTGCTCTTAATGAAAGCATTAAAATAACCGTTTCGGTCCTAGCTGGATTTATTCTTGCATTCAGCAAAACATTCTGGTTCCAAAGTACAGCTGTAGAAGTTTATAGTCTTCATCTGCTTTTAATTGTAGTCATTTTGTTGTTTCTTCTAAAAGCATATTTAAATAAGGATAACTCAATAAACTTAAGGATGTGGTTTATTTTTTCTATTGTGCTCGCACTTGGTTTTACAAATCATATGACTACAATTTTAGTGCTGCCCGGTGTTGCATATCTCTACTTTGAAAAAAATAAGTTTAGCTCAAAAAGCTTAAAGCAGCTTTCAGGTATGATTGTTCTATTCTTTGTAGTCCTTATTTTGATTTATGCATATCTGCCAATTAGAGCTTCACAAAATCCTTTGCTCAATTGGGGTAATCCAGTCGATATGGAAAGAATATTGAGACATATTTCCGGAAAACAATATCAGGTTTGGCTGTTTTCTTCAACAGAGGCTGCTTCAAAACAATTAAAATATTTTCTAAACAATTTACCTTCTGAGTTTTCTGTTACACTAATTTTATCAGCAATAGGTTTGATTGTATCATTTATCCGGGCAAGAAAATTTTTCGTTTTTAATCTGATACTTTTTTTATCAACAGTTGCCTATTCGATTAATTATGATATTAATGATATAGATGCATATTTTTTACTGGCGTATATCTCTCTATCATTCTTTGCAATATTTGGAATCGTCTGGATAATTTTATTTTTTGAAACTAAAAAGATTTCCCAAAAATTTTCTTTTCTGATTTTATTCATATTAATGCTTATTCAAGCCTCATCTAATTTTAAAAGCGTAAACCAGAGCAACAACTTTACTTACGAAAATTATACAAAAACCTTACTAGGTACTCTGCCACAGAATTCAATTGTTTTTAGTTATCAGTGGGATTTTTTTATTTCACAATCATATTATTTTCAATTGGTTGAAAACTACAGGAATGATGTGATAATTGTGGATAAAGAACTATTGAGAAGATCGTGGTACTACAATCAGCTTGATAGAAATCATAAAAATTTACTTAATGGAATTAAACCTGAAGTGAATCAATTTCTGAAAGCTTTGGAACCATTTGAAAGAGGAGAAGTTTTTAATTCAAATCTTCTTGAAAATCTTTTCAGAAGGATAATGACAGGATTAGTATCAACAAACATTTCTGAGCATGATTATTTTATCGGGCCTGAAGTTGTTGATGGCGAAATGACACGTGGTGAGTTTATTCTGCCGGATGGATATGTTCTCGTTCCACACTTATTACTATTTAAAGTAGTCAATACAGATCAGTATATTGAAGCACCTTTGCCCGATTTCAAAATAAGGTTTTTGGATAACAAAGATAAGTATGCTGAATCTCTGCAAAACATAATTGGTGGAATGTTAATAAGGCGAGCTATTTATGAAATGAATTTCGGGTTTAATGAGAGAGCTAAAATTTATGTAAAGAAAGCAGCAACAGATTTTTCTATGACCAATCTGCCGCCTGCTCTTCAAAATTTAATAAATGATTGAATCATCAACCTCATCTAATAAATCATCTATTCTGTCTTTAGAAAGTTCTTCTTTCGTAAGGAATGATTGAAGTATGACATCAACCTGCTGGATTAAATTTCTTTTATAAAACTTTGGTGCAAAGATAGAACCATCAAGCATGTAAACTCTTCTGCTCTTCTCATCATAAAAAGTATAGTTAACAAATGGTCCGCCCATTCCTTTAACGCTTAAGTCCCATAAACCCTGAGTGAAAAGCGCATATCTGTTATTAAAGTTCACTTCACTGGTTGTGTAAAAAGTATCAGCAACAACTACAAAAGCAGATTCATCAGCAGTTCTGTAAAATTTCTCAGTTAATCTGTTTCTGATATTTTTAATTGAATCAGCATTAAGATATTCTGGGGTAGCATTATCAATCCAGTGAACAAATATCCAGCGTTCCATATCACTGCCGGGAGATCTTCTTAACCAGACAAAATTATATTCGGAATCATTTTTAGCCAGTTTGTAATCTGCCTGAACATAGATGACCCATCCATGATCTCTTAAAAGTCTTCCTTCAATTGCTTTTCTCTCGTAACGCGGCGAGTAAAGACTTTGTTTTAATCTTTCGTTGGATATTTTTTGATAAGCATAAAGAAGATTATCCTTATTCTTAAGAATTTTAAATTCAAGCTCCTGCATATTGGGTGCAGATAGAACAGTAACCAGCTGATTTTTTGCCCAAAGGTTGTACTTCTGTAGGATGAAATCTTTCTCTTGTTCAAGTTTTCGCATTACACCTGTATCAACAATTGATTTGATATACTCAGATGTGTAAGAACCTGAATTAAGCGGGGCAACTATCAAAACATTTTTTCTTCTCTGCACTTTTTCGATTTGATTGGAAGATACTCTTTTGAGTGTAAACAGTTTTTCAGGTAAAGGAGTGTTTATCTCTATTTCAAAAGCTGATTGCAAAGCTAATTTTAATTCCTCAAATTCAACTGAATCGGCAACTACATAAATTTCATCTTCCAAACCTGTTGCGGGTTTATTTGAAGAATCGCAGCCCGCAAGCATATAAATAAAAAATAAAACTGGTACGATTAAAAAAAACTTTTTCATTATTACCTCGGTACGTTGTAAAGTATCAATTCTAAATTTGGCAGAACTAGTAAATATAATCCCCACATTGTTAATCCAACTGATAATGGAATTGAAAGATTATCATCAGAATAACCGTAGGAAATATTTTCAATAATAGCACCGACAAATGCACCGGCAATTCCAATCCAGTATTCTGCCGGGGCATAAATAATTTTAGGTGTTAAAAAAATAACAACACTTGCACTAATGAAAAATGCTAAAGTTCCCTCAAAGCTTTTACGCAGAAATTTATTCCTCCCAAATTTTCTGCCTATCAGTGCAGCCATCGTATCGCTGATTATTAAAATTGTAAATGCGGTTACAAAAATCACTTTTGGAAATATTATTGCACAAATCAAAGCAGAGAGGAGGACATAAGTGGCACCTGTTAAATTTTTCTTATCATTATCCAATTCATGTTTTCTTAATAAAAAACCAAAAATTTTATAAAAAATTTTAGCGAATGATTTTGAAACAAATCTTCCAAAATCAATCATTAAAGCGATAGCAGTTAGGATAGCAAGAATTGTAATTGATGTAGAACTTGGGATGAAATAGTAAATGACCGGTATTGATAAAGAAAAGAGATGAATTAATTTTCTAACTAACTCATCTCTGTAATTAATAGTCCCGTTATCAATGTGCGTCATCTTAAAGAGTAGAGTCCTGTTTATTTCTTTGTTCCATAAGTTTCTTTACGTGTTCAGGCACTTCCTCTGGTTCTTCTTTTTTTACAGGTTCTTTCTGAACAGGAGGCAGATTTTCACCCTTGATAATTTTATCGATTTCCTCAGCATCAAGGATTTCTCTTTCAAGAAGTTCTGCGGAAAGTTTATGAAGCAAATCCATATTTTCCATCAGTATATTTTCAGCTCTAGTCATAGCCTTGGTTATGATGCTTCTTATTTCTTCATCAATTTCAATTGCAGTTTTTTCGCTGTAATCTCTGTGCTTCTGAATTTCTCTTCCTAAAAATATTTCCTCCTCTTTTGCACCGTAACTAAGTGGACCGAGCTTATCACTCATTCCCCACTCACAAACCATTTTCCTCGCTATACTCGAAGCCTTTTCAATGTCATTGCCCGCACCTGTAGTGTAATGTTTGAACACTAATTTTTCAGCAGCTCTTCCACCTAATGCATAAGTTATCATTGCCTCCAAATACTCTTTTGAATAAGTATGCTTCTCATCAATTGGCAGATAGCTGGTAACACCAAGAGCTCTTCCTCTCGGAATGATTGTTACTTTATGAACCGGATCAGCTTCAGGAATCATACGGGCAACAAGCACGTGACCAATTTCGTGATAAGCTGTTGTTTTTTTCTCATTCTCCGATATTATCAAGCTCTTTCTTTCCATTCCCATCATCACTTTATCTTTGGCTTCTTCAAAATCATTCATATCAACTTTTTTCTTATTTTTTCGGGCACCAAGCAGTGCAGCTTCGTTAACAAGATTTGCTAACTCAGCACCAGCTAACCCCGGTGTTCCTTTTGCCAGTATTTCCAGGTCAACATCATCAGCAAGCGGGATGTTTCTGGTGTGAACTTTCAATATTCCTTCACGACCTTTAACATCTGGTCTATCCACAACCACCTGTCTGTCAAATCTTCCCGGTCTTAACAATGCGGGATCAAGGACATCCGGTCTGTTTGTTGCAGCAATAATTATTACACCACTGTTTTGCTCAAATCCATCCATTTCCACAAGAAGCTGATTAAGAGTTTGTTCACGTTCATCGTGTCCGCCGCCTAATCCTGCACCACGATGTCTTCCAACAGCATCTATTTCATCAATAAAGATTATGCAAGGTGCATTTTTCTTGCCTTGTTCAAAAAGATCTCTTACACGGCTTGCACCAACTCCAACAAACATTTCAACGAAATCAGCACCAGATATTGAAAAGAACGGTACACCAGCCTCACCGGCAACTGCACGAGCTAAGAGAGTTTTACCTGTTCCCGGAGGTCCTAATAACAATACACCGCGCGGAATTTTGCCGCCGAGTTTTTGAAATTTGGTTGGTTCTTTCAGAAATTCAATTATTTCCTGCAGCTCAATTTTAGCTTCATCTGCACCGGCAACGTCTTTAAAGGTTACTCTTTTACTTGATGGAGTGATTAGTTTGGCTTTACTCTTTCCAAATGAAAATATGCCGCGGGAGCCGCCTCCCTGCCCCTGCATTCTTCTCATAATAATTACCCAGATAGCTATGATAAGAACCCACGGAAGAAATCCAATAAGGATGTTCATCCACTCATTGGATTCTTTATCGAAAGAGTAATTGATTCCTTTTTCTTTCCATAGTGCTTCCTGATCTTTTAACATAGGCTCGGGGATGTAAACTGAGATAGCACGAACTGTAACAGGCTTGCCATTAATGTTTACAGTTGTTTCACTTTTTAATTCGGCTTTAAAAAAGTAATCATTAAGATCAGATTTAGTAATCTTTGCAGAAACAATTTTCTCAGGTTGATTTAAAATATTCTCATATTCCCGATAAGGAATCTCTGTAAAATTTTCTGCACCGGTTCTGAAAACCTGCATAACGATAACTGCAGCAACAATTACTGCACCCCAGCCAAATACAAGTCTTATAACTTTAGACCAATCAAAATCGTCGCCTTGTCGGTTTGGTCCGCCTCCTTTTGGAGGTTTATTACCAGATTTATTCTGATTATCATTCATAAAAAATTTTCTAAAACTATTATCCATTTATTGTTAATTCCTTATTCACTTAAAACGTAAATTTCTTTCAAATTTCTAAATTTTTGGGCATAATCGAGCCCATATCCAAGTACAAATTTACTTGGAATTCTAAATCCAATATAATCAATTTTAACATCATATTTCAGGCTATCCGGTTTCATTAAAAGAGAGCAAACCTTCATACTTTTAGGATTACTTTTACTGAATATTTCTTCAATATACTTTATCGATAAACCTGAATCTACAATGTCCTCAACAATAATAATATCTCTGTCGTTCACATCGCAATTCAATTCTTTGAGCAGGCGCACATTTCCGGATGAAATTTTTGAATCGCCGTAACTTGATAATTTAAAAAAGTCTATTTCACAATCGATCGAAATCTTCTTAATTAAATCTGACATAAAAATAAAAGCACCATTTAATACCCCGATAAAAATCGGAATTTTATCTTTGTAATCAAGTGAGATTTCTTTTGCTAACTCCGCAACTCTTTTCTGAATCATATCTTCAGACAGATATGGTACAAAAATTTCATTACCAACAATAAGTTTTTTAGAGCTGTTATTTACTTCAGACATAATTTTAAGACTTTCTTTGTTTGACGTGTAATTTTATAACGATCATCAATTCGTTTTCCAATAATCCAAACAATTTTTTTATTGTTCTCCAATACCAACTGATCTTTTTTTTCTGCGGGATTAACTTTTATATCGTTTAGATAATCAGAAACTTTTTTAGTTCCACCCATGCCGATTGGTGTAAATCTGTCTCCGTCCTTCCACTTTCTGATTGTAAAATCTCCTTTAACTTTTTCGGCGTCAATATATTCAATGCTTGATAAATTACTAAAACCTATTCCATTAAGCTTTGCTTTTTCAATAGATAAAATGTGTTTACCGATTTTCTTTTTTTCTCCGACTTTAATTTTTTGCAAGCCGGAGATTTTGTAACCGGTTTTTCTTTTAATCAGAATTGAATCCCGATTTTTAAATACTATTAACTTATTTGAAAGTTCTTCTGATTTACCTGTTTGTTTTTTAACAACGCTAAAAATTTTTTTAAGATCAGATGATTCAAGCTTGATATTAAAACTATCTTCAACAATGCTTTTGATTGCGTAAGACACTAAAAATTTTTGGTAGGAATTAAAAATCTTTAACGGAATTATAATTTCACTCTTCTTGTCAGATGTAATTAAAGTGCTCAGTTCTGCTTTAGCTTCATCCAGTTCCTGAATTAAACTCTGCAGATTTAATGAGGTCGTTAACACAGCAATGTTAACTGATGGATTAAGTTTTTGTGAAATCAGCGGAAGGATTTCATTGCGCAAAAAATTTCTCTCAAACTCACTTGATAAATTTGATTTATCAATCCTGTATTCAAACTTATTTGCTTCCAGGTAAAACAAAATTTCATCTTTACTAACACAAAGCAAAGGACGAATTATTTTTTCTCTCCTGACCGGAATACCAGCGATTCCTT
>CAZCJF010000009.1:0-81888 GCA_964499095.1 uncultured Ignavibacteriaceae bacterium | reverse complement strand
ACGATCCTCGCGTAGGGCTTTCTAAAGACTTTTTCCGTTTAATGGCTAACTACGGTTCCAAGAGAGCACTTGCAATATTCTACTCTCCAAAATCAAAAAACTATCGCCTTTCATTTGCAACCGTTGATTTATCCCTTGAAGGCAGCAAAGTAATAAGAGAGTATTCCAATCCAAGACGATTTTCTTTCTTCTTAGGTCCTGATGCTAAAGTTAAAACGCCTTATGAATTTCTGATAAAGAAAGGAAGACTAAAAGATTTTGAAGATTTGCGTAAAAGATTCTCCATCGATGCTGTTACTGATGAATTCTACAATGCTTTCAAACCAAATTTTGATCTTATTTCTGCAAGTGTGAAAGGAACCGAAAACGAAGACCTTAAAAAAGATTTTGCTTTACTGTTTATAATAAGAATTATTTTTCTTGGTTTTGTTCAGAAGAAATTATGGCTTAACAAAGATGAAGATTTTATTCTAAACTTCTGGAAAGAATATAAATCAAAATATTTTGGCAAAGATTTATTTTATGCCGAATGGCTGACACCTCTTTTCTTTGAATCATTAAATAATCCTCCGGGTAGAAAAGTATTTAACCGCTCAACTCCGTTTTCTGAAAGCACTGCACTTGTTTTGCAGATGGCTCCGTTTCTTAACGGCGAGCTCTTCAAAGAAAAGAAAGGTTATGATGACATTGAATTATTCATTCCAGACAAGAACATTGAAATTTTCTTTGACTTTCTCTTCTCTTACAATTTCACGATTGAAGAAAACACACTTTATGATCAGGATCTTGAACTTAATCCTGAGTTTTTAGGAATTATCTTCGAACGACTTGTAAACAAAGAAGACGGCGCTGTTTACACTCCACGAACAGAAGTTGATTTTATGTGCCGCATTTCCCTTGTTAAATGGCTTGAAAAGAATTATTCGGTCTCAAAGAAAAAACTCTATCATCTCTTTTTTGACAAAACCGATAACACCAAAGAAGAAGCTCTCTCATCTCAAGAAAAAGAAGAAATTCTTTCTTTACTTAAGAATGTAACTATTTGCGATCCCGCCGCTGGTTCCGGCGCTTTCCCGGTTGGTATGCTTCAAGTACTTGATGAAGTTATTCACTCGCTTACTGAAAATGATTCCTCAAATGTATTTGAAAGAAAAAAAGAAATTATCAGCCGCTCACTTTACGGTGTTGAAGTTAAACATTGGGCAGTCTGGATAAATCAGCTTCGTCTCTGGCTTTCTTTATTTGTTGATATGCCCGATGAATTCAAATCTTCTTTTGAACCGCTGCTTCCGAACCTCGAATTCAAAATTCGAAGAGGCGATTCTTTGGTTCAGATTATTGGTAATAAATTATTCCCGGTTGAAAGCCACGCTAATATTTCTTCTGAACTAAAAAGAAAAATAACAGAGCTTAAAAAAGAAAAGAGCGAATTCTTTTATGGAAAAAGCAAACTCAATGCAGATTTAATAAGGAAAAAAGAAGCAGATATTTTCAAAGCAATAATTGAAGAGCAGATTCTTGAAAAGAAAAAAACTCTAAAAGTGTTTGGCAAAACTGAACCTAATGAAGATATTTTCGGAAATGTATCTCAAAAAGAAGAACTTCGTTTGCATCTTGATGAGAAAAAGCAAGATGAAATCAAAGAAGAAATTAAAAATCTGGAAGAAGAACTTCGTTCGTTCAAAGAAGAACATCCGCTCGTATGGAATATTGAATTTGCAGAAATATTTTATGATAAAAACGGAAATGCCCGCCAAGGTTTTAGCGTCGGAGGTTTTGATATTATTATCGGTAATCCTCCTTATGTTAGACAAGAAGATATTTCTGATCCAAACGGAAAATTTAATGCCTCTGAGTACAAAGAACTTTTACGCAAAACTATTTATGAAGAATTTCCCGAGTACTTTTATGCAAACAAACTAAAATCAAAATTAAGAATTAAAATTGACGGCAAATCAGATTTATACACTTTCTTTTATCTGAAGTCATTAAAACTTTTGAATGAAAAAGGAATTCACACATTTATTTGTTCAAACTCGTGGCTTGATGTTGGTTACGGTAAATGGCTTCAGCAGTTTATTCTGGAAAATACAAAACTTCATTTTGTAATTGATAACCACGCTATACGCTCTTTTGCAAGTGCTGATATTAACACAATCATAACTGTAATGGATGCACCGACAAAAAATATAAGTGAAAATCATAAAACCAGATTTATAGTTTTCAAGCGTCCTTTTGATGAAGTGCTGAACACGGAAAATCTTTTACTCATTGAATATGCCGAAACAATTACAAAAGATGAAGACTTCAGAGTTTATCCTATAACCTACAAAGAACTAAAAGAAGCCGGTACTGTTTACGAATATGAAAACGACAAGAAACTCGGCAGCGGAATTTACGAAGGCGATAAATGGGGCGGTAAATATCTTCGCGCACCGGATATTTTCTTTACTATTCTTGAAAAAGGAAAAGACAAACTTGTGCGGCTTTATCAAATTTGTTCATTGGAAGGATATATACACGACAATAATACTGGGGATAAATTTCCAAAAGTAGATTTTGTTAAAACAGTAAAGCATTTAGTGTCAATTTTACTCACAAAAGATTCAGATGGTATAATTAAGTTTGGAGTGAAGGCAGAGGGTAATTCTCGTTTAATCTCACCCATTCTTTTTCCAAGAACATTAGGTAATAGACATTTAATAATTTGGAATCGTGCTGGTATTTATGCAAAGGAATTTTATAAAATATTACCATTTAAAAAAGAAAATATAGTTAGCACAATTGCACAGCTAAATTCTTCAATAGGTATTCTTCAACGAGAATTATTTGGTTTAACTAATTTAGGTGACGGTGCACTTAAATTCTCGGCTTATGATATCGGTTTATTTTATCTACTTAAAATTTTTTCAATGAAAGAAAATGAACTAAATAGTTTTTTTGCTAGAGTTCAAAACGATATAATAATCGAACTCGGTTTCGACAAAACCAAACCAATCCGCACACAAAAGCCAAACCCGCTGCCGGACAGAAAAGCCCTCGACGACATAATCTTTGACGCACTCGGTTTAACCCAGTCCGAGCGAGAAGAAGTCTATTACGCCGTCTGCGAGCTTGTGCAGAACAGATTGAATAAAGCGAGGAGTGTGTGAGATGGATTATAAACTCTACAACCTCACCTACGAAGAAGTTGAGATAATAGATCCTCAGATTGGCAGCATAATAAGCAAGGAAGAGTATGAGAAGTTTGAAATAGAAAAATGAGAGCAATATTGTATAAAAAGAAACGTCCTACCGAGTAGGACGTCAAGCTAAAGATACTATCTTTAGCGCTGTTAAAACCAATGCAAAATTAAATATCGGTCAAGCAAATGTCAAGTAAAAATATGGGTGAACTTCAGAGAGTAATTATTTATATCGATGGTTTCAACCTTTACTTCGGATTAAGAGAAAAAGGCTGGAAAAAATTTTACTGGCTTAATCTTAAAAAATTAGCTGAAAATTTACTAAATCAAGCGCAAGATTTGATTGAAGTAAAATATTTTACATCCCGTGTCTCATTTCCTCCAGATAAAGTTAAACGACAAGGTACCTTCATTGAAGCAATTGAAACTTTACCCAATGTCAAAATTTATTATGGCAATTATCAGTCAAATAAATCTGAATGTAAAAAATGCGGATATGTCTCAATGATCCCAAGCGAAAAAATGACAGATGTAAACATTGCAGTTGAACTATTATCAGATGCTTATGAAGACAAATTTGATACAGCAATTTTGGTGTCTGCAGACAGTGATTTAATTGCACCAATCAGAACGATTCAAAGACTCTTTAAAGACAAAAGAATAGTAGTTGCTTTTCCGCCGGCAAGGCACTCATTTGCGTTAAAGGAAGTTGCATCTGCTTCATTTACAATCGGACGAAAAAAACTAGCCGATAGCTTATTCCCGGATGAAGTAAAAAAGAGCAATGGTTATATTCTTAAACGACCAACAAGGTGGAGATAAAAAGACTATATGGTTCACAAATTGTACACCCTCACATACGAAATAGAGGTAATAAATGGCTTCAAAAGATATTTTTGAAGAACTCGGCTTCGACAAAACCAAACCAATCCGCACACAAAAACCAAACCCGCTGCCGGACAGAAAAGCCCTCGACGACATAATCTTTGACGCACTCGGTCTCACCCAAGCAGAGCGTGAAGAAGTCTATTACGCCGTCTGCGAACTCGTCCAAAACAGACTGAATAAGGCAAGGAGTGTGTGAATTTGATAAATGCGACTAAAGCCTGAGATATTTTGAGAATGATTTTTAATCAGTTGGCTAAAGCCAACTGCAATAAGAAAATAAAAAAAATAATTGCAGTTCACTTCAGTGAACTGATAGAAAAGAAATAAATAGATAAAATGTCTTTAGCCACATAAAAATTTCGAAGATTTGATTGATTTGAAGATGAACTTAAGAAAGAGTTAGAACATATTTGAATAAGTTTTTGCAAAACTCGATAAACTCAAATATGAAGAAGTTAAGATTATAGATCCTCAAATTGGCAGCATAATTAGCAAAGAAGAGTATGAGAAGTTTGAGATAAAATAAAAGGCACTAAAATGAATAAAGTTAGCGAACCTAAAAGTAAATGGGGCGGTAATTGGACAGAAGAGAAATTAGAAGCTTTCGAAAAATATGTAAATGCTTATTTAACCATTATGAATGCTCAAAAACAAAAATATAATGGCTGGCCAATTACTATTTATTTTGATGGATTTGCAGGTAGTGGTAAAAGAACTTCATCTTCCGATAAAGAGGAAAATAATTTGTTTTCGGATTATCTTGTAAAAGAAGAATTGGAAGTTTATAAAGGTTCAGCAGAAAGAGTCCTTAGTTTAACTCAAAAATTTGATTATTATTTTTTCGTTGATAGTGATAAATCATCAATTATTTCTCTGGCAAAAATTATGGAAGAGAAAGGTATAGTAAACAAGAATTGTGATTTTGTGAACGATGATGTTAATAACCAATTAAATATGCTCTCTAATTTTATAAACGATAAAAAAGCAGCACTTGTTTTATTAGATCCATTTGGAATGCAAATAGATTGGTCAAGTATAGAAAAGTTAAAGGGCAAAAGAGTTGATCTTTGGATTCTTATTCCATCCGGAGTAATCATCAACCGATTTCTTGATAAAAAAGGAAAATTATTATTCAGAAATAAATTGGAATTTTATTTCGGATTAAACGAAGATGAAATTAAAAAGAAGTTTTATGAAACTGAGCAAATAGAAACCTTATTTGGTCCAATTGATATTACAAATAAAACAAATGATTCTGTGAACAAAATTGCTGAACTTTATATTGAAAGATTAAAAGGTATCTGGAATTATGTTTCTGATAAACCCTTAAAGTTGTTTAATACAAGGAATGTACCTATTTATCATTTTGTATTTGCTTCTAATAACCAGACTGCACATAAAATTGCAAAACAAATAATTGAGAAGAAAAGTATATGAAAGCCACAAAAATCGAATGGACAGAAAAAGTTTGGAATCCCAGCATTGGCTGCGACAAAGTTTCGGCGGGATGCAAATTCTGTTATGCTGAAATATTTGCAAGGCGATTAAAAGCTATGGGAGTAGAAGACTATAAAGACGGCTTTGCCTTTAAAATATTGCCGCACCGTTTGGAAGAACCGTTAAAAATAAAGAAACCGACTAAGTTTTTTGTTAACTCAATGAGCGATTTATTTCACGAAAAAATGCCGTTCGAATATTTAGATATGATATTTGATGTAATCAAAAAAACTCCACAGCATATTTATCAAATCCTCACAAAACGTGATAAAATAATGCTGGAGTATTTTTCAGAAAGAGAAATTCCAAATAATGTTTGGCTTGGCGTTAGTGTAGAGAATGCAACTTTCAAAAAAAGAATAGATTCGCTGAGAAAAATAAACGCAAAAATTAGATTCATTTCTTTTGAACCATTAATTGGTGCAGTTGGTCAAGTAAACTTTAGTGGTATTCATTGGGCTATTATTGGTGGTGAATCTGGTAGAAATGCTCGCCCAATAAAAAAAGAATGGATAGAAGAAATTTTCAACCAATGTAATCCGTTAGCTAACGGACAAAATGTTGCTTTCTTCTTTAAACAGTGGGGCACTTGGGGTGCTGATGAAATAAAACGAAACAAGAAAGCAAATGGAAGAATGTTTAATGGTAAACATTGGAATGAATATCCTAAAGTAATGGAACAAACTGTTTAAAGCGAGGAGTGTGTGATGGAACCAATGAGGCTAAAGCCTGAGATATTTTTATAATTATTTTTTATCAGTTGGCTGAAGCCAACTGCAATAAATAATGAAAAATAATTGCAGTTCACTTTAGTGAACTGATAGCAGAAAATAAAAAAACATTTTGGCTTCAGCCACATAAAGAGATCAATGAGGCTAAAGCCTGAAATTCTTTATTAGAATTATTTTTTATCAGTTGGCTAAAGCCAACTGCAATAAGAAAATAAAAAAAATAATTGCAGTTCACTTTAGTGAACTGATAGCAGAAAAAAATAAAAACATTTAGGCTTCAGCCACATAAAAATTTCAAAGATTTGATTGTTTTGAAGATGAACTTAAAATAGAGCGTTAGAACATATTGGAATAAGTTTTTGTACGTCTCTACAACATCACATACTGGGAAGTTGAGATACTAGATACTCAAATTGGCGGTATAGTTAGCAAGTAAGAGTAACTGTCCGCCGAAGTGCCAATAAAGATGGAAGTTTAGCGAAGGCGGATGAGAAGTTTGAGATATAATAATATGAATTTTTAATACTCGTTGAAACAAGAATAAAAACTATTTTTCAAATTTTATAAGCTTACTTCCGGAAATTTTTCCTTCAATTTTATATAGTGCATTTGTTTCCACTTCAGTTAGAAAAAGAGTTTTAAAGTCAGCTCCGCCAAACTCTAAATTAGTTGGCTTTAAGCCGGGTGTAGCAATTTTCTGAATTATTTTTCCAACCGGTGAAAACACATAAACAGCTCCGCCTCCAAAATGCGCTGCATATAAATTGCCCTCAATGTCAAATTCAATTCCATCCGGATCGCCACCTGGAATCTCTGCAAACACTTCTTTATTTGTTAACTCGCCATTTGAAAAATCAAATCGTAAAATTCTGCTCTGTGCAGATTCGCAAACATATAGTTTGTTATCAAGAGGGGAGATATTTATTCCATTTGGAAATGCCAGACTATCAGCTAATAGTTTTACTTCTTTTGTCTTTAAATTCAGATAAAAAATTCTTCCATCAAGCTTATCAGCGCCATAGCTTTTAGGATCTGTAAAGAATAGATTACCATCGTTATCAAAAACCATATCATTGGGGCGATTGTATTTTAGACCCTTATAGCCTTCCGAAATAATTTCAATGTTACCAAACTTATCAACTTTAAAGATCATTCTTTTTCCATAATCACAACCATATAAAAATCCATCTGGACCGATTGCTAATCCATTAGTTTTTTCAATGCTTAAATTTCTATCGGATTTTCTGATGAATGTATCAAGCCTGCCGGAAGAATATTTTCCTATCCATCCGCCATAACAATTAGAAAAATAAACTGATCCATTTCCATCATAAGCAGGTCCTTCAGGAAAGTCCAATCCGTCAGTTAGTTTTATCCATCCTGTTGTGGAGTCTAAAATTTGTGAGTTTAAATTACTGTTAAAAGATAAAGAGAGTATGATTATGATGATACAAAGATTTATTTTAGTCATAGTGGTTAGTCATTCTTTAATAATATTCTTTAAAAAATTATCTGTTAAAATATAATGAAGAAAAATAAACATTTATTACAAATTGTATTTTCTTTTGTTGTACTGATATTTTCATCAAGTGCTTCGCCGCAGTCTGTTCAGGAATATTATTCCATTGGTGATTTAGTATTAGAATCAAAAGACACAATTAAAAACTGCATACTTGGATTCAGAACTTTTGGTGAATTAAACTCAGATAAATCTAATATTATTGTTTATCCAACCTGGCTTGGCGGTACCTCTGAACAAATTGGAACTTTATTGAGCAAGTACAGATTTGTTGACACAACAAAATATTTTGTTATTGCGATTGATGCTTTAGGAAATGGGATTTCAACTTCACCATCAAATTATTCTGGTAATGATTCTGTGTTTGATAAGTTAACTATTCGGGATATGGTTAATTCGCAGTATAAATTACTTACAGAGCATTTTGGATTTAAAAAAATATTTGCTGTAATAGGCGGATCGATGGGTAGTATGCAGGCATTGGAGTGGGGGACAAGCTATCCGGATTTTATGGAAAAAATAGTTGCTTATCTCTCATCACCAAAAGTTAGTTCATATGATCTCTTATGGATTAACACTCAGTTAAATATATTTAAAACCGGAAGATTGAGTGGAATAAGTGACCGCGAAATAAAAAAGAATCTTGATATGATGACTGCTGTAATTTCCAGAACTCCGGCTTATTACATAGAAAAATATGATGATAACGAATTAAGCAAATTTCTGTCATCGTTTGATAAAGAACCTCCAAAAGAATTTTCATTGGATAACTATATCTGCCAGCTAAAAGCAATTATGAAACACGATATCTCTGTCCCTTTTAATAATTCGATTGAAGATGCAGCAAAAGCACTTAAAGCAGATTTGTTCATAATAGTAAGTGAAACGGATATGATGGTTAATCCTGTTGAGGCAATAAATTTTGGGGAATTGGCACAAGCGAGACTTTTGATCCTGCAGAATAACTGCGGGCATATGGCAGTAACTTGTGAAATAGATCGCTGCAGAGAAGAAATTGAAAGTTTTCTTAGCAAATAAATTCCACCAGCAGTTTTATCTGATAATTTGATTAGGAAGGATATTTACCAATCAATTTCCAAATCCATCTATGAAAGCTATGGATTGATTTAACAGGTTCTGCAAACATAAGAATACATTCGCCGTGCACAACATCTGCATTATTCTGCTTGCAATATTCAATAGCACTGTTTGATTCAGATCCCTGCTGCATCCAGATATTTTTGATTCCAAGTTTTATTGCATCTCTTACAACTTTTTCAGTTTCGGATGGAGGCACAACAGTTACAACAGCATCTACCGGATGATCTATTTCATACAAGTCTTTATATAAATTTTGCTGATCCAACAATCCACCATTTATGTTGATGGGGAAGACATTGTAGTTATTATTTTTAAGATGCTTATAAACTGCGGTTCCAAATCCTTTACCGGAAGAAGAAACACCAACAACAGCGATGTTCTTCTGCGCTATAAAATTTTTAATGGGATTTAAGCTTTTCATCTTATTCCTTATTATTTAGTGAATTGACATTTCAAAATTCCACTTTAGAATAATTAAAAACAATTATTTTGGGATGATCTTTTATTTCATTAAGAACCATCAATTGTTTAATTTTGCTTGAAATTTTTATACAAAATAATTTAGCTTAAAATGAATTACGAAGAAGATAAACCGATTTCTTATTGTGGAATATTTGGAATCTACGGATCAAAAGAAGCCGCAGTTAATACTTATTATGGATTGCATGCACTTCAGCACAGAGGACAGGAAGCATCCGGAATTGTTACGCGTTCGTTTAATGGAGATGGTAAAGTTCATTTTAATATTGTTAAAGGAGAAGGACTAGTATCAGAAGTTTTTGCTGATCAAAATTTACTTACCAGCACTTTATACGGTGATGCGGCAATCGGACATAACAGATATTCAACTACGGGTTCTTCCAAATCAAGAAAAAATATCCAGCCATTCATGGTTAATTACAGGATGGGGAATCTTGCAGTTGGACATAATGGTAATCTTACAAATGCAAAGGAATTGCGGGATGAACTTGTAAATGAAGGAGCAATATTTCAAACTACAAGTGACACAGAAGTAATTTTACATTTAATTGCACGCAGTAAACTTAATAATCAGGTTGATCAGATTCTTGAGGCATTAAGAAAAATTGAAGGTGCATATTGCCTTGTAATTTTAACTGATGATAAATTAATTGCAGCAAGAGATCCACTTGGTTTTCGCCCACTTGCTGTAGGGAAGTTAGATAATTCATTTCTTGTTGCATCAGAAACCTGCGCATTTGATATACAATCAGCTGAATTCTTACGCGAAATTGAACCGGGCGAATTAGTGATTATTGATAACGAATCTATAAAAACCGGTGAAGTTAAATCATACCGCATTAACGGTGATCCTGAACCAAAAAAACATTGTGTTTTTGAGTTTATATATTTTTCAAGACCTGATAGCGTAATCTTTGGGCATAATGTAGATAAAATGAGAAGACGCCTTGGTAAAGTTTTAGCGCGCAAACATCCTGTTACTGATCCTGATGGAGAAAGAGTTTATGTGATCAGTGTACCTGATAGCTCCAATACTACTGCTCTTGGTTACACAAGAGAGTTGGAGAAAGAGGGAATTGATGCACGTTTGGAAATCGGATTGATAAGAAGTCACTACATCGGACGCACATTTATCCAGCCCGGACAAATGAAAAGAGAAACCGGAGTAAGAATTAAATTCAATATTGTAAGGGGAGTACTTGAGGGAAGAACAATTGTTGTAGTTGATGATTCAATTGTGCGCGGTACAACCTCTAAACAACTTGTTCATTTGCTAAGAGAAGGAAATCCTAAATCCATTCATCTCAGAATTTCATCTCCGCCAATTATGCATCCTTGTTTTTACGGAATGGATTTTCCCAGCAAAGAAGAACTTATTGCAAACAAACTAAATGGTAATATTGAAGAGATTAAAAAATATCTTGAAGTTGACAGTCTTGAATACTTAACTATCGAAGAGATGTTGGAAGCAGTTTCAGAAGCCGGTGAAGAAAACTTTTGCACTGCCTGCTTTTCAGGTAAGTATCCAACAAATATAGATCTGAACTTCAAGAAGGAAATGTATGAAGTATAGTGTCTTTTATGTTCTTTCTCTTCTTTTAATTCTTGTTCATCCATTAGTGGCACAAAACACTTATTTTATAAAATATAAAAACTCTGTTAATCCATCTGTTATTTCTGAAAAAATATCAAAGCAAAAGCTAAGTAACTCCATTGATCCTGCAGTTACAACTCTTCCCAAGTTCAAAGCTGAGCATTTTGCAAAAGGAATATTAAAAGAAGATGTTTCTCTCGGTAAAATAATTAAAGTTACTTTTGATGAATCGGTATCTGAAGATAACATTAAAAAGATTTTATCTTCCGATAATGAGATTGAGTATATTCAAAAATCTACAACTTATACATTAGATTTTATTCCAAATGATAGTCTTGTTGCTGAACAATGGGCATTAAAAAAAATCCAGGCATTTCAGGCGTGGGATATTACACAAGGTTCTGATTCAGTTTTATTAGGAATAATAGATACGGGAATTGATTATGATCATCCGGATTTGAAGAATCAGATATTTGCAAATGCCGGAGAGATCGGTATCGATAATCTTGGAAGAGATAAAAGATTTAATGGAATTGATGATGATCAAAATGGATTTGTTGATGATTATCGTGGTTGGGATTTTACTGATCGTGTTGGCTTTCCGTATGACTCAACTGGCGGTGATTATTTAAATTGGGATAACGATCCATTTGATGATCAGGGGCACGGCACATATATAGCAGGAATTGCGGCAGCACAGACAAACAATAAAAGTGGAATTGCAGGAGCGGCACCTAAAATAAAATTGCTAAATCTTCGTGCTTTTGATCCCGGTGGATACGGAGAAGAAGATGATGTTGCAGCGGCAATTTTATATGCTGTTCAATTGGGATGCAAAGTTATTAATATGAGTTTTGGAGATGATGCATTTTCGTATGTGCTTAGAGATGTCATTCGTTATGCTTACTCTCAGAATGTTGTATTAGTTGCAAGTGCCGGTAATTCAGGATCGGATTTGCCGCATTATCCATCCGGTTATTCAGAAGTTATCTGTGTTGGAAATTCAACTGAAGAAGATTATGTTGCCGGCAGTTCAAACTTTGGTTCAACTATCGATTTGGTAGCACCAGGATCATCTATTCTAACTACTTCATTGAATGGATCATACACATCAATAAATGGAACATCAGCATCAGCGCCTTTTGTATCAGCTGCAGCGGCACTTCTTCTTTCAACTTATAATTTTAACAATGAAGAAGTAAAACAAATAATCAAATCAACTACTGATGATATTAACTCAAGAGGTTGGGATTTAAGAAGCGGGGCAGGTAGATTAAATATTTACAAAATGTTAACCGTCACTGCTCCTGCGTTAATTAAATTTAATTTCCCAACTCAGGATTTTGCAACTTCAGGAAATAACCTGGCAATTAATGCATCCATTCTTTCCCCATACTTTATCAGTTACAATCTGGAATTAGGTATTGGAGCAAATCCAACAAGCTGGAATGTGCTTGTGGCTAACGGATTAAATCAAAAATTGAATGAAGAAATTTTTAATATCGATATATCAGGATTTAAAGATACTGTTTACACTTTAAGAATTGTAGTTAATCAGAGCAATGGAAGAACTTTGGAAGAAAGGGTTAATTTTTATATTGATAGAACTCCGCCATTAGCACAATTGATATCAGTAATTCCGGCTTTTTATGGCGATAAATCAACGCCGTCTGCTGCGCTTTACACAAACGAACCATCGATAGTCAAAATGTATTATCGTCAAGTGGGGGAAAGTGATTTTAAATTTGTAACTCTGGATGGTTTTACGATTAATAATCAGTTTGTAAAACAATTGCATTATGGCTTTTTGCCAAAAGATTTGGCAGTGCAAAACTCTTCATATGAAATTTACTTTGTTGCTGAGAATCTAGTTGGATTAAAAACAACTATTAATAATAAGGGTAATAATTATATAGTTCAGACCAACTTTAATGCAGCATTTGTTAATGAAACTTTACTTCCATACTCGCTGCCCGGTGGAAGTATTTTTGATAAACCGCTTAATATAGTTTCAAGTGAGAGCACCGAATTGATTCTTAGAGCAAATTCTAATCCGAGTGTTTCAAGGATTTATCATTATTCAAATGATTCTTTCCAGCTTTTAGATTCATTAAACTATAAACTTGTCAGGGACTTTGGTGATTTTAATAATAATGGTTTAATTGATCTTTTAACATTTTTAGTACGAGACGGATTTATTGACGAACAAACTTCTCAGAATTCTACAAAGTTTAATCAAAAATATTCTACTACCGGTGGAAAGTTTTGGCCGATAATGGCAAGAGATATTGATAACAATGGATCAATAGAAATATTATCTGTTGAATCTGATACAACAATTCAGGTTTGGAGAGTTCAGGAAAATTTAGATCTGCAGTTGCAGCAAACATTAAAGAATTTTACTCCTTATGGATATGGTAACAATGTAATAAATTCTCCTAACGCTGTAATTGCTGATATTGATAATAACGGAGTTAAAGAATTGTGGATGGTTGATGAAGATGGTGATATTTATAGTTATAACATTGGAATTAATTATCAGTTCACTCAAAATAAATTTATACAAACGGAATATTTTGGTTCATCTGCATACCTAAGTGCCGGCGATTATAATGGTGATGGAACAGATGAAATTGCTGTGCTGCTGAGATCGATTGAGGACTTTGATATTACACCATACTACAGATTGATAGTATTTAACTTGATGAATAATGAATTAAATATTTTATTTGATAATGCATTTATTGATGCATCGGATGAATTCACTAATACATTCAGAAAAGCTGAGAATAGTATAAAGCTTTTTGATATAGATAATGATAAAAAGGACGAGTTGATTTTATTTGTTTTTCCTTATGCATACATCTTTAAATATGATGATAATGTCAGCAAAATCATTTCATACAAAGAAAACATTAATTCCAATTCAATTTTTATCGGTGATTTAAATAAAAACGGAATTAGTGAAATTGCTTTTCCATATTCAAATAAAATTGAGTTTGTTGAGTTTGAGTCACTTAATTCTTTAACTGTTCCATATAATGTTTCGGGATACAGCATTTCCGCAAATACCATTCAGCTTAAATGGTATGGTAACGCCGGCAAGTATTATATTTATCGCGGAATAGAAAAAAATAATTTAGCATTGTTAGATTCAACAGCCAATAATGTATTTATCGATTCGACAGTTAACAGTAATCAGAATTATTTTTATGCAGTCAGTTCATATTCAGAAATTGATCAGAGTGAATCGATGCAATCTAAAGTGATTGGTATATATTCTCACGAGCCTGCAAAAGTGGTTTCTGTTCAAAATAACAGCTCAAAAAGTTTAATAGTTACTTTTTCAGATAAGATAAAAACCACGATTGAAAATCTGAATTCATTTTATGTGTCAGGAATAGGTGCTCCAAATTCAGTCAGTCCTTTTAATCAATTTTCTTACTTACTTAGTTTTAATAATGATTTGATTCCCGGTGATAATAAGTTGGTTATTAGAGATCTTAGTGATTATTATAATTCACCAATAGAAACTGATACGATTGATTTTAATGTTAACCCGGTTAGTGCTGAATCTCAATTTTATGTAACATCATTTCAAATATTATCTCCATACAAAGTAAAAATTGTATTCAATTACAATGTCGATAAAACTTCAGCTATGAATACTGCTAATTATTCATTTCAACCGGAAAACAGAGTTACGGCGGTGCAAATAGATCCATTGGATTCAAAAATAATTTACCTTGATTTATCCAATCAAAAACCCATTGGTTCGATAGGAAAAGAGTACGTGCTTAGAATAAATAATGTTTATTCTGATCTATCTGCCGGCAATTTAAAAATAAGTGATGGGGCAGGCAGTTATATTGTTTTAACATCATACGCAACTGATTTATCAGATGTTTATGTTTATCCAAATCCGGTTAAATCCGGTGAAGGTGAAAAAAAATTAGTATTCGCTAATCTTCCACAGAGAGCAAAAATTTCTATATTCTCAATTAACGGCACACACATTATTGATCTTGAAGAAAATGATGGAAACGGGGGAGTGGATTTTAATTTAACGGACAACGATGGTAATGAATTATCAACAGGTGTTTATATTTATAGGGTAGTTCAGTTAAATGAAAAGAATGAGGAAGGCGAGGAAAAATTAGGTAAATTTGCAGTCATAAAATGAAAATTTATAACAATAAAATATTTACAATTTCCAATGCAATAAGTTTTTTAAGATTGCTTCTGGTTATTCCATTATGGTTTTTATTAGATCATTATGAAAGTCAGGCAATCAGATATATTACCTTTGTGTTGTGTTTGTTTGCCGCTGCTACGGATATACTTGATGGATATTTAGCAAGAAAATTTAACCAGATAACAGACTTAGGGAAAATAATTGATCCACTCGCAGATAAAGCGGCTATGGCAGTTATTGTAATTAAATTATTTGCAATTGGAGAGATAAACACTTTTTATTTTCTGTCGATTATTATTCGTGACATACTGATTTTTCTCGGCGGAATTTATGTATCTAAAAAATTGGGAAGGGTTTTACCATCTAACAAGCTCGGTAAAATTACAGTCCTGAATATTGGTCTGGTAGTTTTATTTATCTTACTTGGTTATCATAAAGATAATTTCATTTTCGATTTATTTTACTATTCAAGTTTTGTTTTGATATTCCTGTCATTTATAGCTTATGTATTAAGAGCAAGAGAATTTTTATTGAAGAAAGCAAATGAGTCTATTTAAGAATCTTAATTTTAACAGACTTAAAGAAGGTCTGGCTAAAACCAGAAATAAGATTATCAACTCAATTACAGAAACCGTTACAGGTAAAGCTGTAATTGATGAAATGACTATTGAGGAAATAGAATCAATACTTATTTCTTCTGACATAGGATTTGAAACCACAGAAAGAATAATTGACGAATTAAGAAAAAGTCTCAAATCAGAAAAAGAAAGAACGAGCGAAAACATTCTGAGAATTGTTCAAGCTCAGCTAATTGATACATTAAAATCTTCTGATCGTAAAACAAATAATATTGATACTACTAAACCTTACATTATTTTGGTAATTGGAGTAAATGGAGCAGGGAAGACCACTACAATTGGTAAACTGGCAAACAACTATAAAAAAATTGGTAAGAAAGTGATTGTTGGAGCGGCAGATACATTTCGGGCGGCTGCAAATGAGCAACTAGAAATCTGGGCAAAAAGAGCTGATGTTGATATAATCCAAAAATCACATAGTTCAGATCCTTCATCCGTAGTTTTTGATACAATCAGTAAAGCAGTTAATGATGAATACGATATTGTTCTTATTGATACTGCAGGAAGATTGCATAACAAAACTAATCTTATGAATGAGTTAGAAAAAATTAAAAGAGTAATTCAGAAGTTTGCTCCCGATGGACCTAATGAAACCTTATTAATCTTAGATGGAACTACCGGACAAAATGCATTGATACAAGCCCAGGAATTTTCTAAAGTTGCAGATATCTCAGGTTTAGTTATCACAAAACTTGATGGTACTGCAAAAGGTGGTGTTATTTTTCAGATTGTATCTAAACAGCAAATCCCTGTTAAGTATATTGGTGTTGGCGAAGGAATTGACGATTTACAGGAATTTGAGCCAGAAACTTTTGTTAAAGCTATATTTAATTAAAGACATAGTTTTATGTTAATGAAAAGACCTCGACATAGAGTTTTTGATTATCCTCCCAGATTTTATAAACCTGAGCAAGACGAACAAGAACGAAGAAAACGTCGCTTAGGATTTTCCAGCTACCGAAAATACACGCATAGGAAGAAAAGTCCGGTTGTGTGGATTGTGCTTATTATACTTGTTATCTACTTAATTATTCGGTTTGGTGGTGGCTGATTTTAGGGGATTTATTAGTTTACATAATATACATTATAAGACAAATGCCATTTACCAATCATTTGTTAATTTGATTTTTTCATCGGGTCCAAATAAAACTAATACATCATCCTTTTCTATTATATAATCGTGCTTAGGCATTATTATCTTATTTTTTTCTAAAGAATCATCAAACAAATCTTTATTTTTTTTGATCATTAGTATTTCAAGCCCGTATTTATTTCTTATCCTGGACTCAGAAATTGTTTTACCTATAAACTCAAAATAAGGTTTTCTCTCAACGATTGAATAGCCATCTGTAACCTGTGAGATTTTTGACTTCTGAAGAGTCTGCAATTCTCTGGTTAATCCATCAGTCAGATCCTGTTTAATGCTTTCTTTATTATAAACAGTTAATATATCCTGTCTTGTAATAATCCCTACCAACTTTTTATTCTCAAAAGATTCTACGACTGCTAATTCATCAATATCAATTTTGGTCAATAATTTTAAAACATAATCCAGATCATTATTGGGTTGAACGTAATTGACACGGTTATCAGCAATATCACTGGCTACTAAAGTCATTTTGAGTGATTCAAATTCAGTAATTAAAGGTTTTATATGATTACTTGTTATAACACCAATTAATCTACCGGAATCATCTGTGGTAAAAATTGAGTTGTAATTAGAATTCATCAATTTTGTAACTATTGAAGTTAAAGAAGTATTTTGCTTAACAGCCAGATAGTCACTGTGCATTATTTCATATACATATTTAGATCTTAATACGTTAGAAAATCTATCATTATTAACTTTAAAACCTTGTTTTTCCAATAATTTAGTGTGATAAGATCCTTTATTTACTATCTGTGATATTGTAGTACTTACGATTACAGCAAGCATTAGCGGAAGAATAAAAGAATATTCACGTGTCATCTCAAATATCATCAAAATTGCAGTAATAGGAATAGAGTTTATTCCTCCGAGCATTGCCCCCATCCCAACAAGTGTATAAGTTGTAGGATCAGCTTGGATACCAAAGATAAGACTAATTAATTGCGAATATATGAAACCAAGGCTTGCTCCCATAAATAAAGATGGAGCAAATGTACCACCAAAACCTCCCGTATTTAGTACCAGTGGAACTAGAATAAATTTTAAAGCGAGCAGTATAATCACAATTTGCCATGTGTATGTACCACCGAGAATATTATTTATACCATCGTATCCAATTCCAAAAATATCTTTAAAGAAGTAACCTGAAATTCCAACTAACAGACCTGCAAAAACCATTACAAGCCATTGAGGTATTGATTTAAGTAAATGTTTTTTAATTAAGTGTGAAGATAATTCACCATACTTATGAAATAGTACAGAAATCACACCACTGAAGATTCCTAAAATGATGAACAAGTAAAAATGATGGTACTCAATGTTCTGTGGTATTGTGAACTCGAAGATTGTTGCATTTCCCAAAAAGATTCTTGATATAGCACTGGCAGTAACTGAAGCCAGAATTAATGCAGAGAAAGTTGGTGTATGGAAATCGTGTAACAAAATAATTTCGAGAGCAAAAAATACTCCGCCTAATGGGGTATTAAATATTGCGGCAATAGCTGCCCCAGCTCCTGCTGCAGTGAATATTCTTATTTTCTGATCTGAAAAATTTAATATTGAAGAAATTTTATTTGCTACTCCCCCTCCCAATTGAGCGGCAGGACCTTCCGGACCAACTGTTCCACCTGAACCAATACAAATTACAGGTGCAAAAAAATGAAAAACAGTAGTTCTGAAAGGAATCTTAGCTCCTTTTAATGAAACAGATTTAATAATCTCCAACACTCCCCTTTTCTTGGATATTTCAGGTGAGGTGTAAATCATTAAACTTTGGATTAACATTCCGATTGCAGGCAGGATGATAACTGCAGCTGCACCTAAAAAGAATAAACCATCTTTTGTCTTTTCAAAAAATAATTTATTGAAAAAATCTATTGAGAGATGAAAAAAAACTGCAGATAATCCGGCAGCAGCACCAATTAAGATAGCATAAAAACTGAAATAAGTATATTCGGGAAAAGAAAATTTATTTACAGTATCTTTTAATTTTAAGAGAAACCTCTTAATATTTTCACTTAAAGCCAACAATTAAACTTATTAATATTTATAAAATCCTTCACCTGTTTTTCTACCCAACTTTTTGGCTGCAACCATTTTCTTAAGCAACGGGCAAGGTCTGTATTTAGGATCGTTAAAACCGGTGTATAAAACTTCCATAATTGCCAGACAAACATCCAGGCCAATAAAATCTGCTAATGTAAGCGGACCCATAGGATGCGCCATACCCAATTTCATTACTGTATCAATTGCTTCTTTTGATGCAACGCCTTCCATCAAAGCATAAATAGCTTCATTTATCATCGGCATTAATATCCGGTTTGAAATGAATCCTGGATAATCAAATACTTCAACAGGTTCTTTGTTTATTTTTAGGGTCAGTTCCTTAATCGTATTAAATGTCTCATCGGATGTAGAATAGCCACGAATTATTTCAACCAATTTCATTACAGGTACAGGATTCATAAAATGCATCCCAATAAAATTTGCAGGATTTACAGCATTAGATAACTCTGTAATAGAAATCGAAGAAGTATTTGAAGCATAAATACAATTTGTATTAAGTCTATCACCTAATTCCTTAAATAAAAGTAATTTAGCATCTTTATTCTCATAGATTGCTTCTATAACTAAATCAATATCGGTAGGAACATTAATAATTCCTATTACTTTTTTAATTCGATTTAAGGTTTCATTCTTATCAGCTTCTTTAATAATATCCTTCTTTACCTGCCGATCAAGATTGGTTGAAATGGTCATTATTGCTTTTGAGAATAGTTCCTCACTCATTTCAGTTAAAAAAACATCAAATCCATTTTGTGCAAATACGTGAGCAATGCCATTACCCATCGTACCGCCTCCGATTACTGCTATTTTTTTAATTTCCATCTAAAGTGCCTTTCGCAAAAGTTAAACATTTTTAACTATGATAGAAGAAGCTTCGCCACCGCCTATGCATAAAGAAGCAATTCCAAACTCAATATTTCTTTTTTTCATTTCGTGTATAAGTGTAACCAGAATTCTTGCGCCACTTGCGCCAATAGGATGACCTAATGCAACTGCACCTCCATTAACATTAACATTTGCGGTGGTTAATCCCAATATTCTATTAACTGCCAGCGAAACAACAGCGAAAGCCTCATTAATTTCGAACAAGCCAATATCTTTTATAGACATATTTGCTTTTTTCAATACCTTGTTAATTGCATCTGCAGGAGCTGTTGTAAAATCTATTGGAGCCTTTGCAGCAGAAGCATGTGCAATAATTTCAACTAATGGTTTGTAACCTAGTTCTTTAGCTTTATCTGCAGCCATAACCAAAAGTGCAGCGGCACCATCATTTATACTTGATGCGTTGGCTGCTGTTACCACACCATTTTTATCAAACACCGGTTTTAGAGCAGGAATTTTATCAAACTTTACTTTTTCCAGCTCTTCATCTTTATTGATAATTTGCTCACCACTTTTTGTCGAGATTTTAATTGGATGAATTTCATCTGCAAATTTACCTGAATTAGTCGCATCGATTGCTCTTTTGTATGATTGAATTGCAAAAGCATCAAGTTCTTCTCTTGTAAAAGCAAATTCTCTGGCACAGGATTCAGCACAACTACCCATATGAATGTTGTTATAAACATCCCATAAGCCATCTAACACAATCGAGTCTTTTATTTCTCCGTGTCCGAGTCTGTAACCGTTTCTGGCATTTAATAAAAGATAAGGAGTATTTGTCATACTTTCCTGTCCGCCTGCTATAATTATATCGGCATCGCCAAGAGAAATAGCCTGAGAAGCTAACATAACAGCTTTCAATCCGCTCCCGCACATCTTATTTATTGTTAAACATTCTGTCTTGTTTGATAGTCCAGCAAAAATTGCCGCCTGTCTTGCAGGAGCTTGTCCCTGTCCGGCAAGCAGTACATTACCCATTATCACTTCATCAACTAATGCAGGGTCCAGTTTACTTTCTTCTATTACGGATTTTATAGCAAAGCTGCCGAGCTGAGAGGCAGAGAATTGTGATAGTGCTCCATTAAAGGCTCCAATTGCGGTTCTTTTTGCAGATGTTATAACAACTTTTTTCATAAAACCTCTTTTGAGTTAAATTATCTTTATCTAAAAATAACTAAAATAAAAATAATAAACCTTGATCAGTTCATTTATCTGGGTACTAACGAATATAGCTGGAAAACGATATTGCTTACAGCAACATTTAAGTTCAAATTATTTTTAAGGTAAGATGATATAGAATCAAGTTCATTGACAACCGATGAAACATTTAAATCAGGAAATTTACTATTAAACTTTTCTAATGTTTCCAGATAACTTGAATAATAAATTTTATCCATTCTATTATTTCGGAATTTCTGGAGATCATTTAACCAAATGATTAATAATCTTATAATCAATTTTAATCTGGTTTGATCATTTTCTTCAAGCACTTCTCCAAATTCGGTTAATGCTGAATGAAATCTCCCTGCAAATGAGTTTCTTAATATTATTATGGTTTTATTCAAAAGTTCTTCAAACTCATTCTCGATCAATGAAATTGCCTGAGTAACAGAGCCGCCAGAAAAAGCAGCAACTTTTTTCGCCAGTTCCTGTTCAATCTGAAAATTATTAGTCAATATTTCAGTTACTTCATCTGTTGTTAATGGTTGAAAATTAATTGTCCAGCATCTTGAAATAATCGTTGGCTTTAATTTTTCCGGTGCAGAAGTGGTTAGAATAAATACAACATTCTCTGGAGGTTCCTCAAGATTTTTGAGTAATGAGTTCTGTGATTCTTCGTTCATAAGATGAGCTTGTGAAATTAAAATAGCTCTGAACTTTATATCTTCATAACTCATTGAAAGAAATTTCTTAATATCTCTAATGCTATTAATCTTAATGATATTAGCCCTTGGAATTGAAATCTGATAAAAATTATTTAAAGATTTTTTTTCGATTTCACCGGTAATAAAATCAAGTTCATCTTCACTTAATTTTTCAAATGGATCGTTTTGATCAGTTTCATTTTTCCCGCGAGGTAAAGGGAAAATGTACTTTACATAAGGTTCAGAAAATTTAGAGATCGCATCAATTATTTTTTCAGAATCATCAGATCTTATCTGAGCATTTAAAGCTTTTATAAAGTTAATTGCAGCATTCTCTTTGCCAACTCCATCTGGTCCAACGAACAGAATTGCATGAGGAATATTTTTACTCTCAAGGATTTTGTTAAGAATGTTTTTAACTTTTGGATTACCCGTTATTTGATCGATGTAAATGTTCATAAAAAAAGGCGCTCAAGGCGCCAATCCTTATTCATCTTCATCATTATAAAAGAAGTCTTCATCGGATGGATAATCCGGCCAGATGTCTTCAATAGATTCATACGGCTCATCAGAGTCTTCGAGTTCTTTAAGATTATCAATTACCTCGTAAGGAGCTCCGATTCTTTCAGCATATTCAATTAGTTCCTCTTTTGTAGCTGGCCAGGGAGCATCATCCAAAAAAGCTGCGAGTTCGACTGTCCATATCATTTAGATTAATTCCCTCCGGTTAATCAATTGTACGTTTCAAAATATTTATATTCATCAAAGAAAAATTCTGCCGGGTTTAAATTTTCTCCATTATGAATAACCTCATAATGAAGGTGTGGACCGGTAGATAAACCGGAATTACCCGATTTACCAATCACATCCCCTCTTTTTACATTTTGTCCTTCTCTAACTGACGCTTTGGATAAATGTCCATAAACTGTTCTGTATCCAAAGCCATGATCAATCTCAATAGCAAGACCATAACCACCTTTATTACCCACAAAAACCACTTTACCTTTTCCCGTTGCCTTTACTGGCGTTCCTACATCATTAAGTATATCAATGCCATTATGCATTTTTTTTACTTTTAATATTGGATGAAGTCTGTAACCATAACTCTGAATACTGTAACTTCCGTCTGCCGGTACTATTGCGGGTATTGATTCAAATAATTCATTATTAATTTTTAACTTATTTGAGATGGTTTCGAAATTTGATTTCTCGAATTCAAATTTTGTTTTTATTTCATCAATAATTTCTAAAGCTTTATCAACATCGGTACCTAATCCGGAGATCAAAACCCGAGTATTTTTATTACCACCTGTTCCCAGCACACGTTCTTCGGCAGTTATAGGTTCCAGGTTTGTCGCTAATCTTAACTGTTCACTGAATTCCTGAACATAATTCAAATCACTTGATAGTTTCTTATAGTCATCAGCTAATGATGCAAATTTTTCCTTTAGAGCCAAATTTTCAGACTTTAATAGTTCGAGCTCAACTTTTTCATCGGATAGATTAGTAACAAGGTAAAAAATGCCCATTAAAAATGAGGATGTAAGAAGAACAGCAACTGTAAAAACAGCTATAAGTTTTGCCTTGAAGTGCTTTATTTCAAGGAAGTTAAGGCTTTTTTCTGAGAAATAGTAAAACTTTTTCATAAACGATGTGGCAACATAAATATTAACTCGTCTTTTGTCAACATTAAATTACTTAAAAATTATTCAAAATCGTGTTCAAAATAGTCCACTCTTCTATCCTCTAAATCCGACTTTATTTGGGTTTTTTGCCTTAAAGTCTCATTTAACCTGCTTTGAAAGATTTTGGCTGCATCGTGTCCATAATGTTTCAAGAGATAGTTAAGACCGATTACCTCAGAAATAACCGTAATATTTTTACCAGGAATGATTGGTAATTTTACATAAGGAATTTCAACGTCTAGAATGTTAATTGTTTTTTCGTCAAGACCAGTTCTGGTATAATCCCCGCCTTCAATCCACTTTTCCAATTCAACAACAATCTCAAGTCTTTTTTGGTAACGGATTGCTCTGATACCAAACATACTTTGTATATCAATTATTCCGAGCCCCCTGATCTCCATAAAATGTTTGCCAAGTTTCGTTCCTGAGCCAATTAAAATTCCTTCCCCCTTCTTTGTCAGAATAATAACATCGTCTCCAACAAGTCTGTGCCCTCTTTCTACTAAGTCTAATGCCACTTCGCTTTTACCTATACCAGATTTACCAACAAATAAAATCCCAACCCCATAAACATCGACAAATGAACCATGAATTGTAAGACGCGGTGAAAACTGATCATCTAAGAAATCACTCAGCAAATAAACTAATTTAGTGGTTGAGTATTTAGTGCTGAATAGCGGGACTTTATATTTATTTGCAAGTTCCAATAAACTCTGGAATGGCTCATTGCCATTTGTTAACACGATAGCAGGTATGTTAAACTTAAAAATTCTTTCAAGAGATTCTGCTCTTTTACTCTCAGAAAGCTGTTCAAGATATCTCATTTCAGTATTTCCAAAGACCTGAACTCTTGAGTAAGAGAAAAGACCCACAAATCCGGCAAGAGCCAATCCGGGACGGTGAAGGTTTTGATCAATTATTTGTTTTTCGAAATCGTTGGTTTGTGTAATAAGAGATAATTTGCAAATGTTCTTTGCATTTTCATATAAGAAACCAACCGAAATATATTCCTTACGATTAATGGAATTATTGTCAATCTTAATCATCTGGTTTTTGATACCCTTTTTGATTTAATCGTTTCAAGCTGTCTTCTTAATTTTTCAGTAGCTGATGAAACCGATGCTTTAAAGTCTTCGGTCTGATCGGCTGCATTTAAAGTTTGTCCCGGTATGTTCAATACAATTTCCGCTTTTTTAATACTATTTTGGTTATTCTGATAGCTTAGAATTACATCTGCCGATATTATATCGTCATTAAATTTTTTAAGTGAGGATAGCTCATCTTTAATGAACTCTTTTAAGGTACTATGAGCTTTAAATTTTCTGGCTGTTATCTGGATGTTCATTTTATCCTCCGATCTTATGATTTTGGATGAGATTTTTTATATGTTGATTTCAATCTTTCGATGCTAACGTGAGTGTAAATCTGCGTAGTCGAAAGATTTTCGTGTCCTAAAATATCTTTTACTGCTCTTAAATCAGCTCCTCTATCCAGCATATGAGTTGCAGCGCTGTGTCTTAAAATATGCGGACTTTTCTTTTTAATATCAGTTACTTTGCCTAAATATTTATTAACTATTCTATGAACATATCTGGGATAGATTGTTTTTCCTTTTCTTGTACGAATTAAAACTTCATTGCCTGATTTCACAGGATTTATATTAAGATATTCGTTAACTATCTTCAAAGATTTATCACCTACCGGCACTATTCTGGTTTTATTACCTTTCCCTGTAATTCTGATTTGTCCTTTTGAAAAATTAATATCCGTTAATCTTAAACTACATAATTCACTAACGCGCATCGCACATCCATAAAGCAGTTCAAATATTATTTTTATTGTTTCAGGTTTTTCTTCTATTCCTTCTGCAATATCATATATTTCCAGAATGCTATCCGGAGAAACTACTTCAGGCAGCTTTCTTTTGACTTTAGGGTTAACTAAAAATTGAGCAGGATTTTTATTAATTAAATCATTTTGATATGCGTATTTAAATATTCCCCTGATTGAAGCTAATTTTCTTGTTATTGATTTTGTATCCAGCCCGTTTTCCATCAGTGTCATTAAATATGATTTAATAAATTTCTCGCTAATCTTTTCTACCTCAAATCTGGAATTATTTGCACAATACTTCCCAAAATCTTCTAAATCATTTTTATAAGATTTAATAGTGTTTTCAGAAAATCGTCTTACGGCACTAACTTCAACTAAAAAATCTGAAATTAATTTTTCAAAAGTCATAATCTACTGACTGAATAAGAATAGCTTTGTATAGTAGTTCCTGAAATTTTTCTGATAGACTGTTAAGATCCGCAAAAATATTTTTATAAATCGGGATCAAGAGGGTTTTTATATAAAAAGTTTATTTCTAACTACAATAAAATAAATTTAAATGTATTAAGCAATCTATTTTCGTTTCGTTTCATAATTATTTTATCTTTTTTCTTCATATCATCAAAGCCTAATAAATGTAATATTCCGTGTATAATCAACCTGAATATCTCATTTTTGTATGAAACTTTGAAGATTTTAGCATTTTCTTTGGCATCATCAACTGATATAAAAATTTCTCCATCCAGTATATCATTTTTGTTAGAATAATTAAATGTGATAATATCTGTTGAATTGTAGTGTCTTAAGTATGATTTATTTAAAACTTCAATTTCATATCCCGATATAAAATTTATTTCCAACGATTCAACTTTAAATTTCATTTCCTTGGATAATGAATTTACAAGAAGATGAATTTTAGCTTTACTGATTGATTTATCGTCTGAAAAAACTCTAACATTCTTCAAGTAAAGTTCCTCTAATGCTGTTTATTATTAAAGCTTAAAATTGAATTAAGACTGAGCTCCGCATATTTTTTATATCTTTCTGCAGAATTCTCAAGGTCCTTTAATTCAGCTTCTGTTAAGTCTCTAACAACTTTAGCCGGTATTCCTGCCACCAATTTCCCTTTAGGAACAATAAAATTAGGTTTAACAACTGCTCCTGCCGCAACCATTGAATACTCTTCAACAACGGCTCCGTCTAAAACGATAGCTCCAATACCGATTAATGATAAATCTTTAACAGTACATCCGTGTAATTTAACTGAATGACCAATCGTAACGTTGCTGCCGATATTAAGAGGATATTTGTTGTTTGTTACATGAAGCATTGAGAGGTCCTGAATATTGGTCATCTCTCCGATTTTTACATAATGAACATCTCCTCTTATTACAACATTATACCATACACTTGAATAAGCACCAATTTCCACATCACCAACAATTTTTACTCCGGAAGCTAAAAATACACTCTGATGAATTTTAGGATATAAATCCAGATAAGGAAATAATTTTTCTTCGTTATCTATTTTTTGAATTTGGGAGGCATCCATTTTGATCTGTTCCAATCTTTTAACTCCAATGTAATACTACCAATAATGACCTGCATTTTAGCAAGTACCGGCACTGCATATTCATCATTTGTAAACCATCCTTCAAAGTAGCCTGTTAAACCGAATATCCCTCTAAACTCGGTTTCACCATCCAATCTGACACAGGCAATATCATAATCTACAGCATCAATTTCAATATCTTCTACTTCAGAATAAAAATTTATGTAAGTCTTTTCATACTTTTCATTAATAAAAGTTGGAACGTGAACAGTTTTTTTTTGCCCGGTTCTCATTCTTGCAAAGTAAAATAAAGACAGTCCATCCTGGTAATCACGATCATAGACTGTAATACTGTCTGTCCAAATCGTATTTGTTCTTTCACGCCCTTTAACAATGTGAATGTTCTTCTTTTCTCTGTCAAAATTATATCTTGTAAAAGTTGTGTCCTTAGAAAAAATTGTTCCCTTGAAGTAATGTGAAATTTGTTTGCTGTCAAACTTTGTTTCATAAATCTGATGTAAATCAACAAATGGCAATCCTTGGTATGAATCTATGTATGCGATTGCACTGTATAAGGTATCTTTGCCATTAACTTCTTCCTTTAGCACTTTTAACCGAACCTCACCTATTTCGAACATTAAGTATTTAACAACATAGTTGATATCCTCACCAACCTGTATTTTTTTAGATGTAGGTTTCGGTATGATTGTTCCGGAATTCTGAATAAATCCTGAAATCAGAAAAGATATAATTACCAGAACAGTAATTGATGAAATTAATTTCATTTGAGTTCAGCTAAACTTTTTGCTTCTTCAAAAAGTGTTAAAGCTTTCTGAAACTGAGAATCGGTTTCTAAAAGAACTGAGTACCATCCCTCGTTCTTCCAATAATTGCGTGCAATCTGAGCTTTTAATCTTGCACGAATGTAAGTCTCATCTGTATCAAATTCATTTTTATTCAATTCGACTTCTTTTGATTTAGCATAATTTACGAAGCTTGTAAGGATATCATTAGAAATTTCAAAATTGTTACGAAAAGAATTTAAATCATCTCCATATTTATTCTTAATCATCTGTCCGTTTTTATCAAGATAAGAAAGAATAAAAGTATAAAACAGATTTTTTCTTAAAAGATTTCTGGTATAATCTGTAAGCAATTCAGATTTTACAATATAATCAGGGGTGATTCCACCACCGCCATAAACTGTTCTGCCTTTACTTGTTTTAAATATTGGTTTTGTAGAATCCTTCTCTGAAACATGATTCAGGTTATCACCTTCGGTTTCATCTGTACTGTCTAGCTCCGAATAGTAATCCATTTTATCTTTTTTATTTTTATAATCACGCTGAATCAATCTACCTGAAGGTGTAAAGTATTTTGATATTGTTAATCTGAGTGCAGAATTATCAGACAGCTCAAATTGTCTTTGAACCAATCCTTTACCAAAAGATGTTTCACCTACGATTAATCCTCTATCCCAATCCTGAACAGCACCGGACACAATTTCGCTTGCGGAGGCACTTCCCCTATTAATCAAAATTATCAATGGAATATCTTCAAACTTTGATGCCTGGAATGCAGAATATTCTTCATCAAATTCTTTTCTTCTTCCTTCAGTGTAAACAATTTTCTTTTTCCCGCTGATGAACAGATCGCTGATCTTTACAGCCTGATTTAAATAACCACCGGGATTTCCTCTTAAATCAAGAAGAAGTTTTTTCATCCCCGCTTTATCCAAATCATTAAGTGCTTCAAGCAATTCATCATAAGTTGTTTCAGAAAATCTGGATACACTAACATATCCGGTATTATTATCAATCATAAAATGCGTATCAACTGAGTAGAGTGGAATTTTGTCACGTACAATCGTGTATTCAATCGGTTTATTAACACCAACCCGTAAAATTGAAACTCTAACTTCTGTGCCTGCTTTTCCGCGTAATTTTTTTCTTACTTCATCATTTGTAATTCCGATTACATCTTTTCCATCAATTTTAACAATTCTATCTCCGGGCAAAATTCCTAACGCTTCACTTGGTCCGCCAGAAATAGCAGAGACAACTGTTAAAGTATCGTTAACAACCTGGAACTCAATTCCAATTCCTTCAAAATCTCCTCTAAAGGATTCTTCAACCTGTGTAAACTGTTCTTTTGGGATATAAACTGAATGCGGATCCAAATCATTCAACATACCGTTTATAGCTTTTTCGACTAGTCTTTGTGTATCAACTTCTTCTACATAGTATTTTTCTGTAAGAGTTAATACGTCATTAAACTTTCTGATGCTTTCACGCAGATTATCTGCTGAGAATAGTTTATCAAGTGAAATCCCGATTACGATTCCAAAAACTGCGGCAAAAAAGAGATAAGAAAATTTTATTGATTTAAAGGACATTTAATAACTCCAATAATCATTTAATTATTATATAACGAATAAATTTCAGAATATAAAGTAAAATAATATTCCGATGCTTATAATATTTAACCTTTCACTTCCGGTTTCATTTGCGGGAAAAATATAACATCTCTTATAGAAGGCTGATTTGTAAGCAACATAACTAATCGATCAATACCAACTCCAAGCCCTGCTGTAGGAGGCATTCCATACTCAAGAGCTTTTATAAAGTCCTCATCAATCTGATGTGCTTCTTCATCTCCGGCTTCTTTCATCTTTACCTGCTCTTCAAATCTTTTACGCTGATCAATTGGATCATTTAACTCCGAAAATGCATTACAAATTTCCCTGCCAAATACATAGCCTTCAAATCTTTCCACAACACCTTCTTTTGTACGATGTTTCTTAGCCAGTGGAGAAAGTTCAAGAGGATAATCAATTACAAATGTTGGTTGAATCAATTCGGGTTCTATTACTGCACTGAATATTTCATCTATAAACTTTGCCCGACTATTTATAGAACTGACTTCAATGCCTGCGGTTTTTGCTGCTTTGCGTAAATCGTCAATTGAACATTTTAACACATTTAATGCAATTTTCTCCTCAATAGCCTCAATCATAGATAATCTTTTCCAGGGTGCTTTAAAATTTATTTCTTTGCCTTCTACAGAAAATGTTATAGTGTTAAAAACTTTTTGGCAAACATTTTCAAACATCTGCTCAACAAATTCCATCATCCAGTTATAATCTTTATAAGGAACGTAAAGCTCCATCATAGTAAATTCAGGATTGTGGGATCTATCCATTCCCTCATTCCTAAAATCTTTTGAAATTTCATAGACCCCGTTAAATCCGGCTACAACTAATCTTTTCAGATAAAGCTCATCCGCTATTCTTAAGTAAAGATCGATATCAAGTGTGTTATGATGAGTAATAAAAGGACGAGCAGCGGCACCACCATAAAGAGGTTGAAGAATGGGTGTCTCAACTTCCAGATATCCGTGAGAATCTAAAAATGATCTGATAGCAGAAATTATTCTGCTTCTTTTTATAAATACTTCTTTGAGATCAGGATTTACAATTAAATCAACATATCGTTTTCTATATCTTAATTCTTTATCAGCGAACTGATCATAAATAACTTTATTGCCTTGTTCATCAATAACCTCTTTAGCTATTGGCAGGGGCTGTAAAGATTTAGCTAAAAGTTTTAATGATCTTGTATGAACAGAAATCTCACCTGTTTTAGTTTTAAATACAAATCCTTCAACTCCGATAATATCTCCAATATCCATAAGTTTAAATGCATCATATGCATCACCTATTTCATCTTTTTTCAAATAGATTTGAATTCTGCCTTTGTGATCCTGAATATGAGCAAATGAAGCTTTGCCCATCCTTCGAATTGCCATAATTCTTCCGGCGATCGATACCTCCTGATGAACATCTTCTTTGAAGTTATTTTTTATTGTCTCTGAGTCTGAATTTACATCAAATGAATATGCAAAAGTTTCGATACCTTTTTTATTTAATTCATCTAGCTCTTCGTATCTTCTTTTAATTAATTCGTTAACAGAAGGTTGAACACTATTTTCCACTATTACTTTCTCCTGAAATTTGTGATTCTTAAACAAACTAAATCTTGTAAATTTTCTGCCAGTTTAACCGGAACATTAAAGTTATTTGCAATCATTGAAAAAGCCACCGGTTCATTATCTGCTGTATAAGCGTATCCGGAAAGACTCCGTACATGACTTATAAACCCTGTTTTAGCTCTTACATTATTTTCAGCCGTAGTATTCTTCATTCTTCTACCCAATGTTCCATCAATTCCTGCAATTGGTAATGAGTTATAAAAATACGGGAATAAAGTTTTTTCAGCATAAATATATTTCAATAATTCCACAACCTGTTTAGGAGTTATCATATTCAGGTGCGATAAACCACTGCCATCAACCATTTCTATGTTATCAGGATTTAAACCCATTTCAGCAAACATCTCTTTTGCAGCTAAAATTCCATTAGCTGCAGAACCAAGTCCATTAACTTCAAGGCCAATAGTTTTAAGGAGCTGTTCAGCAAAAAAGTTTTGGCTGTTCTTATTTATTACTTTTATAATTTCGCCCAACTCATCTGAATAAGAGGTAAAAAGTAATTTATTAACATTATAATCAATCGGTTTTTCGTAATCATCAATATCTACGGTGTAACCATTTACGCGTATGCCTCTGCTCTCAAGTCTATTTTTAAATGCCATTACCAGTAAAAGAGTTGGATTTTTTACTGTTGAATAAGTTACAAGGCTATCTGCAGATTTTTTAAAGCGGCCATAAACATTGATGACATTTGTCCCTCTTTCCCTTACAACGTTAATTCTGCTCTGCTCACCATCTGCTGCAGGCTTAACATTGTTTAGAATAACAATGCTCCTCAAATCTGGTCTTGGTGTAATTATTACTGAATCCAGTTTGCTGTCATACTTTATAATTAAATCAATACAATTATCATTACAGGATAAAGCACTTGACTGAGCAGCATACCAGTCTGTTTCATAATCCCACGCCCAACCATCGCCCAAACCAATATCATCAAAAAGATTATCATCACCGACAATATTACCTTTAATTTTATTAATACCTTTTTCCAGAAGTGAATCTATCCAGGTATCAAACACAAAATTAATATCGCTATTATAAAATCTACCGGAAATTGTTGGATCACCTCTACCCTGTATTATTAAATCACCAACAAGTGTTGAGCCTGATTGATAACCATTTGTCCAGAAATTAGTAGAGAATTTATATGAAGGTCCTAAGATTAAAAGACCTGCAGCAGTAGTAAATAATTTTAGATTTGAAGCAGGAACAAAAAATTTATTTTCGTTTCTTTTGTAAAAATATTCTCCTGTTGCAAGCGATTGAATAACAACTCCCCAATGAGCATTTACAAAACTTTGATCATTAAAAATATCATCAAGCTGCTCACTAAACTGCTGCAGAGTTAAATTATCAAGAGCTTGTGAGGTATCTGATTTAGCTGCCAGAGAATCCTGAGCCAAAATACTTGAGCTTGCTACTAAAAACAGCAGGATATTAAGATAAATTTTGCATTTCATTTTTTGTAAGCTTTCTGTAAGATCCAACCGGAATATCATCTTTTAATCCGGCAAAACTTTTTCTATGTAATTGAACAACATTATACTTTAATGCATTAAACATTTTTTTTACAAAATGATTTCTTCCCTCAGTACACGTTACAGTAAGATTTTTTCTGTCTTTAAGTTTTCTGAATTTGATTGATTCAAACTTACCTTTTCTTCCTTCAATCATAACACCATTAAGCAACTTATCCTGATCTTTAAGTTCAAGTTCTCTGTCTAGTTTTACTTCATATTCTCTTAATATATTATTTCTTGGATGCAATAATTTGTTCGCAAAATCACCATCGTTAGTAAGAATTATTACACCGGTTGTATTGAAATCCAGTCTGCCAACAGGAAAAAGTTTGTACGGAGATTTAATTAAATCAGTTATAGTTAATCTTTTTTTGTCATCACTAGTAGTTGTGATTACGCCTTTTGGTTTATTTAACAAAAAATAAACGTGTTCCTGTCCTTTAATTTTTTCTCCATCATAACAAACAACATCTTCGAGTGGATTAATATCAAAGGAAAGTTTTGTAACTGTCTTGCCGTTTACAGTTATTCTGCCTTGCAGTATAAGTTCTTCTGCTTTGCGGCGAGAAGCTATACCACAATCAGCAATAAATTTATTTAATCTCATCAGTGCTTTCCTCAGGGTTTTCCAATTCCTTCTCTAAACTTTCTTCAACCATGTTCATCATAATTTTATTTTTTTGCTCTACAAAATCTTCATCTTTCATTATCTCTTCAATTTCACGCGGCTTTGGTAAATCACTTAAATTATACAAGCCAAAGTATTTTAAGAATTCATCAGTAGTGCCGTAGAGTAAGGGTCTTCCAACAGTTTCAGCTCTTCCGGTAATTGTGATTAAATTTTTTTCGAGAAGTGTTGTAAGTATATAATCAGAATTCACTCCACGAATTTGTTCAAGCTCGGGCTTGGTAACCGGCTGCTTATAAGCAATGATTGCAAGAGTTTCTAATGCAGCCTGGCTTAATCTTCTCTTAGATTTTTCTGATGAAAGGAATCCTACATATTTTGCGTTAGATTCTGTTGTAGCAAATGAGTATCCATTTGCTATTTTAATTATCCTAAAAGCAGTTTGGCTGTTCTCATATTTATTATTTAGTTCTTCTATACAGTTCTGAACGTCCTGCACAGAGATTTCTATTTCTTCTCCGTCAATTCCTTTTATTGCACGGATTATATCATTTTCATTTAATGGTTCATCTGATGAAAAAATCAGTGCTTCGATTACAGATAAATAAGTGTTATCCATTTATTGCCACCTTTAATAAAACAAAATCATTAAAGTTTTTTGTAGTTTTTATTGTAATTCTTTGAGCTTTTACTAATTCAAGAATCGCAATAAAAATTGTAACAATCCTTATTTTTTCCTGAATACCATGAACAAGCGATAAAAAATGAATTTCGTTCAGGTCTTTTAGTTTATTCAAAATGAACTCAATCATTTCATCAATTGTAACATTCACTTTCCTGATTTGATGAACAGGAGCTTGTTTTACACCTTCAATGGCTTTCTTAAATGCTTTTGCCAAATCATAAACTGAAATATTTTTTAAAAGCACTTCAAATTCAGGCGGAGCTTTAGATTCATCGAAATCAAAGTTTCCTCTAAAACTTAACTTACGTTGATTGGCTTCGAAGAAGGAAAGATCTTCTGCTACTTCTTTATATCTTTTATATTCAAGCAGTGCTTTTATAAGATCAGCTCTTGGATCGATTTCTTCACCATGCTCATCATATTCTTTAGGTAAAAGCATTCGTACTTTAATGTGCATTAATGTAGAAGCCATTAAAATAAAATCACCGGCAATTTCAAGATCCATTAACTTAATAAGATTAACATACTCCAGAAATTCTTTTGTTATTCGTGAAATCGGGATATCATAAATATTCAATTCATCCCTCTTGATAAAAAACAAAAGTAAATCTAAAGGACCTTCGAATTGTTCTAGTTTAATTTTATACATTTAACCTAGCTTCATATGTTTATGGACTTCAGACATAGTAGCTTCTGCAACACTTCTACCTCTTGATTCACCATCCTGCAGAATATCTTTTACCTCATCGATTCTGGACTCATAATATTTCCTTTTTTCAATTATCGGCTCAAGAAACTCTGATATTTTTGCAGCACATTTCATTTTACAATCAACACAACCCAATTGACCACTTCTGCATCCGGTATCTATCTCTTTTACATCTTCCGGATTAAATTTTTTATGATATGAAAAAACTAAACAAATATCCGGATTACCGGGATCACCCTTTCTGATTTTATTAGGATCTGTTACAGCCTTCTTTAATTTTGATTTAACAATTTCAGGTTCATCTGAAAGAAGAATAGTATTGCCCAGAGATTTACTCATCTTTGAATTTCCATCCAGACCAGATAATCTGGAGAACTTTGTAAGTAAAGCCTCAGGTTCAGGAAATACTTCGCCATACTGATTATTAAATCGTCTTGCAATCTCTCTGGAAATTTCTACATGAGGGACCTGATCCTCACCTACAGGTACAGCATTTCCTTTGTACAATAAAATATCTGCAGTCTGAAGAACCGGATAACCCAAATGTCCGTAAATAACATTCTCAATGTTCAAGTCTCTTATCTGATCCTTTAAAGTCGGATTGCGTTCGAGTCTGTTAACAGTGATAAGCATACTGAAAATTAAATGTAATTCAGCGTGCTGTTTAATTTGTGATTGTCTGAACATTGGACTTTTTACCGGATCGAGTCCGGAAGCAAGCCAATCGATAAGCATTTCGATTGAGTTATCATAAATCTCAGATGTATCAAGATTTGTTGTTAAGACATGATAATCAGCAATCAAATGATAACTTTCGTATTCATTTTGCAATTTAACCCAATTTTCCAATGCACCAACATAATGCCCAAGGTGCAATTTACCTGTTGGACGCATTCCACTAAGTATACGTTTTTTAGCCATTTAACCTAAATAATAAATAAATTTTCCAGCAAAGATAATAATAAAGAAAGTAATATTCAGGACAGGTAGAGATAAGGTTTCCATCTATCATCAAGCCTGCCAACAACATTTTTAATAAACATTATATGACTTGGCTTAAATGGATAAAAGTTCATTTTCATTTGAGCTTCTTCAGGTGTTCTATCACCTTTTTTATTGTTGCAGACAGTACAAGCTGTTATCAGATTATCCCAGGTATCATCACCGCCACGAGCTTTTGGAATAACGTGATCAACAGTTAAAGGTAAATCTGATCTTCCGCAGTAAGTACATTTATATCCATCCCGCCTTAAAATGTTTCTTCTTGTAAGAACAACTTTTTTATAAGGCACTTTTATAAATTTACTAATCCGGATTATGCTTGGCCAGGGATAAGATTTATCAACAGAGTGAAGAAATTTTCGATCATCGTTAAGTACAGGTTCTGCCTTACCCAAATAAATCAGAACGACTGCTTTCTTTAAATTGCAAATAGTAAGTGGTTCGTAACTCTGGTTGAGTACGAGAACCTTTGAATTAAGTTTACCGTTTGTATGAATTTTGCGTTCGAAGACTACTCCTTCGATTTTTCTTTTGATTTAATTGAAAAGATTATTCTGGCAATTATCCGAGCAATAAAAATTATTATTGTAATAACAAGAATCGGAACATATAAATTCTTTGGGATTGCTTCGGTTAAAATCAAAACAAGCAAAATCAGAACTAAAATTATTGTTCCGTAATTAAAATATTTGTACCACTTCATATTCATATTTTTACAATGTTAAACTAACAATTAGGAATAATTTTTACAATGCAGTATATAAGAGTTACAAATTTTGGTTCTTATATATTATCGCAACTGCAACCACATAATTTTCTGAGTGACTTAAAGAAATTTTAATTTCTTTACCATCAGAAACAAATTCATTAAGTCTTCCTAAAAATTTTACGATTGGCAAACCGTTTTGTTCATTCGTAATCTCAATGTTTTTCCAGGTAGCTTCTTTTTCCCAGCCGCTTGCAATCGCCTTGTAAATGGCTTCTTTTGCTGCAAATCTTGCAGCAAGATGTTGATACTTATTATGCTTGGCCAAACAGTAATCTAACTCCTTTTTTGTATAAATCTTATTTAAAAAATGATCTCCGAATCTGTCAATACTTTTTCGTATCCGATCGATTTCAATTATGTCAACGCCTATTCCAATAATCATATTTCAGTATCCAACCGCTGCTCCAAAACCACGAGGGTCTGTGGCTCCGTAAAATATTTTACTGTTATAATCAGCAATTATACCTTCAACACGGCCAAGACTTCGTTCAATTCCAATATTATGATCTTTTTGTTTAAGAGAATTTATAACATCTATAGTTAGTCCAAATTTTTCATAATCTACCCTATCTGGCAACCACTGATGATGAATTCTCGGCATATCAATAGCTTGCTGAATATCCATGCCGAAATCAACTACATTCATTAAAACCTGCAAAACAACAGTTGCTATTGTTGAGCCACCAGGAGAGCCGATAATCAAAAATGGCTTATCATCTTTTAATAGGATAGTTGGGGTCATCGAGCTTACCATTCGCTTACCGGGCTCAATTTTATTTGCTTCTGAGCCTGTTAGTCCAAACTGATTTGGAACACCAGGCTTAACACTGAAATCATCCATCTCATTGTTCAAAAGAAAACCTGCGCCTTCCACAACAACCTTTGAGCCATAACCTGAATTTATAGTCGTGGTTGTACTGACAGCATTTCCGTAACTATCAATAATGGAATAGTGAGTTGTCTCTTCACTTTCAATTATCTGAGATAAATCCGTTGGTAAGATTTTATCTGATGCGACAGCTTCATCACCAATTTTTTGAAATATAGAATAGGCATATTGCTTTGATAAAAGATGATTCAGCGGCACTTTAAAGAAATCAGGATCTCCGATATGTTTTGAGCGATCAGCAAAAGCATATTTCATTGCTTCAACAAGGCGGTGCAGATGAACACTGCTGCCCCACTCCTGTTTATTAAAACTAAAATTTTCTAATATATTCAACATCTGAATTAAAGAAACACCGCCCGCACTTGGAGGACCCATCGTTAAAACTTCATATCCTCTGTAGTTAGTTTCTATTGGCTTTCGTTCGATTGGCTTATAATTTTTCAAGTCCTCTAATGAAATGTAACCACCATCTTTAATTATTTGATTAACAATAAGTTGGGCTATTTCACCGGAGTAAAATCCATCAACTCCAAAATCTCGTATTTTTTTCAATGTGTAGGCAAGATCTTTCTGAATTAATATTTCACCTTCCTGATAAGGTAGACCATCTTTTGTAAATACTTTTTTAGAAGAAGGATATCGATTAAAATATTCATTCTCATATTCTAATGACTTTGCTAATCTGAATTCTAGTTCAAAACCATTTTCAGCTAAATCAATTGCAGGCTGTATAACTTCTCTTAAAGGAAGTGAACCGTAATTTTCAAGAGCATAGATTAAACCAGCAACACTGCCCGGCACTCCTGATGAAGTAACTCCATACTGGCTTAACTCTGGTACAAAATTACCGGACGAATCTAAATACATATTTTCTTTAGCTGTGATAGGTGCTTTTTCTCTGTAATCAATTGTGGTATTAGTGCCATCGTTAAGATGAATTAACATAAAACCGCCGCCACCAATATTTCCAGCTGAAGGATAAGTAACTGCTAAAGCAAAACCAACTGCAACGGCTGCATCAACAGCATTCCCTCCCTTTTTTAATATTTGAACTCCTACTTCAGAGGCTATTTTACTAGCAGAAACAACCATTCCATTCTTTGAACGAACAGGATCTTTTGATGCGGAATAAATCTCGGGACTGAATAACGAGATTGCGATGAACGATAAAATTATTTTAGAAAATATTTGCATCAACTTTAATCCCATCATTTTTCAATTGTTCAACTAAAATAAGTGTGAGCTCGTTGGCTTGTTTTAGTGTTTGCTTTAAATCATTGATAAGCTGTTCATCGTATAAAATCTTACCGATATTATTTTCCTTATTAACAGTTTCTCTAGTCAGTTCATTAAGGCGGATTAGAAGAGTATCACTTTTTTCAAAAACTGTTTTTAAGCTAATCATTATCTGATTAATGTTCTTTTCGTTATCGGTAATCAGTTTATTACTTTTTTGAGTTAACTCAACAGCATTAGAAGTTAACTCTTTTATATCAGATCGATTTTCTGTAAGAATCTGATCAAGTTTATCAGAAAGGTTCATCAGATTGTTTATTGATTTTCGGACATTGGCAGCAAGTTGATCATCGGATAAATATTTATTAACTGATTTCAAAGACGTTTTCAAATCCTGAAGCAAAATAACAAGATCATCCTGAACAGAACCAAATAAAGTCATAACCGATGGAATATCTGCATAAAACTGGCCATCGTAAATTTTATCAAGTGCCAGTGGATTGGAAGAAGATCCGGGGAAGATCTCAACTTTTTTACCTCCCATCAAATCGAGCATTGATATCGCAAATGTTGCATCATCCTTCAAGATAACATCTTTTGAAACAGAAATTTCTACTAAGATATTATTGGGTTCAATTTTCATATCTTTAACAAACCCCTTCCTTAGTCCATTCACTGTAACCTGATCACCAATTTCCAATCCCGCAACATTTTTAAAATTAATCTTAATCAGCTGTTCGTTTGATTGCAGAGAAAAATTCTTAGCCCAACCAAATATCCAGATAAAAACTATAACACCAATAAGTGCAGTTATACCCACTTTAATTTCTGTTTTTCGTGTATCTTTCATTTCAAAATCCGGCTTATATTACAAAGCAAAAATACTAAATAAAAATTTCTACTGAGTAATTTTTTTAATTAAAACTTTTTTGATTCTTTTCTTTTGAACTTCTTTAACAGTAAAGTTAAATCCCTCCGCTTCAAAAGAAAAGTTTTCTTTAGGGATGCTTCCAGCCTTGTTTAATACAAATCCTGCAAGTGTGTCATAATCTTCATCTTTAGAGGTAATTCTGATTCCAAGTTCATCATTAAGTTCTGATATTTTAGTTTTCCCCAATACAAGGAATGTATCTTCGGCAATTTTTGTTATTTCATTTTCCTCCTTATCATATTCATCCCAGATATCGCCAATCACTTCTTCCACTATATCCTCGAGTGTAATTAAACCAGAAGTTCCGCCATACTCATCAACAACTATTGCAAGATGAACTTTCTTTTCCTGAAATTCTTTTAACAATTCACTAATTATTTTTGTATCCGGAACGTATAAAGGCTTCTTTAAAATAGACTGAAGTTTAAAAGTATTATCTTCTTTTTTTTCTTTAAGGTAACTCAATAAATCTTTTGCAAAAACAATTCCTATTATTTCATCTAAGCTCTTTTTGTAAACAGGAATTCTACTATGACCCGATTCAGTTATTATCTTAATTAGGTTTTCGAAACTTTCATCAATTGATGCTGCAACTATATCAACTCTTGGCGTCATTACTTCTTCTACAGTTAAACCACTGAACATAAAAATCCCACTGATTAAGGAATGTTCATCATCTTCAATAGCTCCTTTTTCCTTACCAATTTTTGCCAGGTCAACAATCTCATCCTGTGTTAATGCAGATTTAGATTTGTCAAATTTAAGTTTTGAGGATGATAATCTTATGATCTCAGTAATTACTTCTGAAATTGGGAATAATACTATGCTGATAAGATTTAATGGTATCGCAATAACTTTTGAAAACAGAACAGGATTTTTGGATGCAAATAATTTTGGTATCAATTCTCCAAAAAGCAAAACTAAAATTGTAATTATTAATATTTGAGCAGCAATTACAATATCAACCGAGTAATGATAGTAATCAGCAAAATCCAGAGCCAAAGAAACAGCTAAAATTGATACTGCAACATTGACAAGTGTATTGCCTATTAAAATCGTAACAAGTAAGCGTCTTGGGAAATTTAAAAGATTTGTTAAATACCTTAAGATAATTCCGGATTGATTAAAATGATCCTTTAACTTTTTCTGGTCCAGAGAGAACAAAGCAACCTCTGAACCAGAAAAAAAAGCTGAACAAAATAAAAGAAAGAAAATAAGAGAAGCTTTTACTAACCAATCAATATCCAAAAAAGTTATCCTGTTTGTTTCTTAAAATGGTAAATCATCGTTAGACTCTACCTCGGAAATATCTGGTGCAGAAGAATTTTCACCTCCGTTAAAAGATTCCTGAGAATTACTTTCACCACCAGCTCCCTCAAGAGGAATAATCCTCTCAGCAATCACATCAGTAGAAGATCTTTTGTTGCCATCCTTGTCGGTGTATTCCCTCTTCGTTAATCTTCCCTCAACGTATACCTTCTTTCCCTTTTTCAATTGCTCTTTCATAAAATCTGACAAGTTAAATACGGTGATGTTATGCCATGTAGTCTCATTCACCCAATTTCCATCTTTACCTTTATAACTATGTGTTGTTGCCAAAGAAAATCCTGTTATCGAAACATTATTTCCTGTTGTAAATCTTGTTTCGGCATCTCTTCCTAAATTACCAATCAACATTATTTTATTTAATGAAAATGCCATTAAGACCTCCTGTTTATTATTAAAAAAGATATTTGAGTTAAAGAATAATTAAATCTAATGATTTTTTTTAGAAATATAAATTCCAGAAGAGAATTAGATATTTTATACAACGATATCTTCTTAGGTAATAATTACCGATAATAATCGTAAAAATGTATTATTTGAAATACTTTAGAAAATTATCCAGAACTAAAAATTCCTCGACTATCTTCAGTACAAAAATCTCAAATTGAAACCAGATTAATCAAGTTTTGACGCTCTGTATATCATTATAAAACTCATTTTTTTGGCTTAATACTTGTTAAATTAAATAAAACAAAAAAAAATTAGAAAACTATGAATACTGGTCAAACAATGTTAGCAATGGGAGCGATGATGCTCTTATCATTTCTTGTTTTACGTTTTAACAGTATACATCTTACATCAGCACAAGCATCATACAATTCTAAATTTGGCATTGTTGCTACATCCTTAGCTACTTCTCTTCTGGAAGAAGCAAAAGATAATATGTTTGATGAAGTTGTACTGGATACTACTAAAACAATTACAAGTGCAACTGAGTTATCAACAGTTTTAGGACCTGACGGTACAGAAACTTATCCTGATTTTGATGATTTTGATGACTACAATGGATTATATCACATAGACTCATTATCCTTAAAAAATCCTCAAACCGGTGCCCCAACAAATTTTGAAATGTGGGCAAAAGTTGAATATGTATCTGACGCTAATCCGGATGTACCTGCTGGTACAAAAACTTATCACAAAAAAATGACTGTGTCAGTATTCAGTTCTGCAATGATAGATACAGTTAAATTATCAACTGTTTTTAGTTACTGGCATCTTTTAGAATAGAAGAAAGAACAAACATATGGGATATACAACTATACTTGACATTATTGGAGCTTCGATTATTGGTGGATTACTCCTTCTTAATCTTCTAAAGATGAATGAAAATGTTTATCAGGTTGATAATGCAACAGGTCATGATGTTAATCTGCAAGTTGAAGTTGTAAATGTTGCAGATGTAATTGAAAGTGATTTTAACAAAATAGGCTACTGTTCTGATCCTGCAAAGATTAATGATGATCCAAAATTATTGCTTGCGGATACATCTTCAATTAAATTTATCTACGATGTTGATAAAAACGGTTATTATGATACCGTTTATTACTATGTAAGCAGCACAGCGGATATGGCAAGCTCACCAAATCCAAGAGACAGAATTTTATACAGAAAAGTTAATTCTGATTATCCATTTATACTTAGTAACAATATAACTGAATTTAAATTACAGTATTTAGATTCGTTTAAAGATACGCTTCCTACACCGGTTGCTTCACCAAGTTTAGCCAATTATATAAAAATTGCTTTCAGAGTCGAAGATCCATTTGCTTATGATGAAAAATATGTTGAGGCATTCTGGAGAAGGTTAACAGTAACTTCAAAAAATTTAAGAAGAAATTAAGAGAGGTTTATTATGGGCGGTAAAGTATCGTTAATATTAGTAATGTCTTTCAGCGTTCTGTTTGCATTGTTTGGAAGAAATATTCTAAATAGTAGTGTAAAGGTAACAGAAAATTTTTCAGATTATTACAGCAATGCACGTGCACACGCAATCGCTATAAGTGGTGCAAACATGGCAATCAATAAACTATTCCTGAACAAATCTTGGATGGCTGGTTTTTCGAACTTATCATTTTCACAAGGTGTATTAAATGTCGATATTGATACATTCGGATATGACAGTAGAAGAATAACTTCTGTTGGAGAATATAATGGTAAAAAGAGAACAGTTGAGATCGTCCTTGAACCAGAAAACTTTGCAATCTTTGGAAATTTCTATAATGTAATGGGTGGTGTATGGTGGGCAACCGGCGATACTTTACAAGGCAGATTTCATACTAATGATTACCTTAATTGTTATGGTGATCCTGTATTTATGGGACCCGCAACTACTGCAAAAACAGTAAAACCTTATGATAAATATTCTCACCCTGAGTTTCACGGCGGTAAAAAAGAAAATATAGACCCTATACCATTGGAATTTGATACATCTGTTATAAGAATTGCAGCTTATCAGAATGGAAAAATATTCAGAGACACAACAAATAAGGGTAAAGCAACTTATGTGGATTTAAATTTTCAGGCTGATGGTAATGTTATTTATAAAATTAAGATAGGAACAGGTGCCTGGACAGCTCCCAAAACAGTTCCTTTAAACACACTAGCTCCCAATGGAGTAATTTATGTTGAAAAAGGAAATATCATAGTTCAGGGTACTTTAAACGGCAGAGCAACAATTGTTGCATCACAAAAAGGGACCGACGCTTCACTTGGACAAATTCAGATTGCAAACAGTATTCAATATGCAGTGAATCCTTTAGACGACCCTACAAGTGATGATATGCTTGGAATGGTTGCTGAAAATAAAGTTAGAGTTCTTTATGATAACTCCAGAGGGGATATAAATATTCATGCATCTATATTCTCTCAGAAAGATGGATTAGTAATTGATAGTTATAGTAGTTATTCCAAAGCTTACAATATGAATTTAGTCGGTGGTGTAATTGGTCAGAAAGTGCAGCCAACCGCTACGTATGTATTAAAGAGTGGTAAATGGGTTCCACAGTATGGATACAGTTATGTTCATAAATTTGATAAAAGATTTATAAAAGTTCGTCCTCCCTATTTCCCGGGGACAAAATATTATCGAGTAGTTAGCTGGTATGAATAATAGAGGTTAATAGATTTTAATAATAAAAAGCTGATCAATTAAGATCAGCTTTTTTATTTATTAACAGTTACTATCCAGGCATCAGCAAAATCTGAAATTTTTCTTAGTTCATCTCTAACCATCTCAGCTTCTTTTTTAGATTTATAAAATGGAGTGATTTGAACAACATACAATTTAATCACATCATTGTAACTGATATCAATCTCATTTTTAATTTTACTCTTACTCAAATCAGCAAATGATTCTGCCCTGTCTTTAGTGGTGAATGCTCCGATCTGTACAACATAATAAGTTTCATTCAAATCCGGATATTGCCCTGTCTCAGGCATTTTAATTGTATTTTCTTTTGGTATCTGATCAAAAACATAAATTTCATCTTCGCCAGATGATTGCTGAGATGTTGTACAACTTGTAATAAAAATTATCGCCATCAGAGGAACTAAAAATAAAAAGCTATTTTTCATATCAACTCCTTTTACATAAAAAAGGGATGGAATAATCCATCCCGTTAATAAGAAATTGTTATTCTTTTAGAATAATAGATGTTCAAAAGCTGAAGGTGGAATTACATAATATCCATTCTCCATTTGAACACTTTTGTGCAAATAAATACTACCTGGAATTGCTGACACATCAACTAACGGAATGTTAGCTCCATATTTAGTATTGATAACCTTAATAAATTCATTAGCAACAATTCCGTGAGCCTGACTGCTGGGATGGACACCATCAAGACTAAATAATCCACCCTGCACATATGTTGTTCTAAAAGTGATACCATTAATTACTGTACCACCGGAAAAATCCGCAGCTCTTAACTGATTAAATATTGAGTTTATATTTACTAAACCAAAATTAAAATTAGTTGCAATTCCACTGATTATAGAATTGAATGAATTAACAGCGTTATTTGCAGTAGTAATTTCATCTGGATCAAGTATTAATGCATTTGGCCAGGGATTTTGTGGATGAAAACCAAACGGTTTAGTCGTATCAACTCCTGCCGGAAGAGCAGGAAATTTATTGTCTCTATAAAATTTTCCGGTTGGCTGACCAAGTAACGGAGCATATGAACTTCCGGTAAGTGTAATCAATACAGCACCGGTTAATAAATTATTTTGGGTTGCAGAACCATTACCAATTCCACTCTCACCAGCTCTTTGATAAACAAATCCCAAGGGAAGAGTTGCCCAAGGAACTGCTGGATTCATCGCTATTTGTGGTCCTACAGTTGTAAAAAATGGAATTGCAGTTACACTTGGTATGTTAGCAACAACAACCTTTGCTCCTGTTTGAGCAGCATACTGAGATAAACCTTGTGCAATTCCACCAAACAGCTGCTGAAAATTGGCGGTTGGAGTTGGAGCTGAGGGAGATGTACCACCACTTGTGGCATATCCAAGTACATCATTATTGCCTATCCAGAGTGTTATAAAAGATGGAGCCTGTGCTAATGCCTGTTCTAATGGTGTACCTAAGTTTAACACATTGTTTCTTAATACTATATCAAAATAAGGATTTGGCGATCCTGAAAAAACATAGGATGCACAAGTCGTAGAACTTTTAGCAAAAAGTATATCATAAGTTAATGCACCAGGTACGCCTAAATTTGTGTATGGACCCGGATAGTTTGCATTCAATAAAGTCCCCTGATTTCTGTTTGTGTAAAGAATAAAAGGACTTAAACTCTGAATTTCTAATCTTCCACCTAATCCCGGATCACTAACAAATGGAGCTTCAAATTTTGTCCCTGTTTGTTTTGCGATAAGCGCTGCGTAAGAATACTGCTGAGCACTCTGATACAATGTGCCTGATTGATATCCTGCTGTGATACTATTTCCAAGTGCAACGTAACGGGAAAAATCTGCACTTCCACTTACCTGATCTTTTACAGGAGGATCTATTTCATTAAAATCATCACAGCTTATAAATATTATTGCAGATAATATCAAAGCACTTAATAATTTATTTCTCATTTTCATTTTATCATCCTCCTTATAAACTATAAACAAAGCTTAAAGAAAAAATATTTGCAATTGAATTATAAGTTCCATTAAACTTAGCACCACCAGGAGAGTAAACCTGAGTTGAGTTTTCAACCTTTAATTCTTTTGCTCTTATAAATAAATATGAACCCATAATTTTCAAATTGTCAAACAATTGTGCATTTATACCAAAACTAAAACCTAATCTGTCAGAATCTGCTAAAGATGGATTTAAATTTTCCGGATCAACTGGCATATTGTCGAAATAAAATCCTCCCATTAATCCGACTTGATGATTTAATTGATAGTATGCTCCGAATCTTAAAATGTATGAATCATTATAAAGACGTGGGCTGGCGATATCGGTGAAAGCCTCATTCTCAAAATCAACTCCAAGAGTATCATAGCTGGACCATCCGATAAATTGATACTCAGCACTAAGTTTTAATCTTGTAGTGACATCAACTGCCAAACCTACTGCAAAGTTTTGAGGTGTAGTCAAAGTTGCAGTTATATTTCCGGAAGGAACTTGAGATGCAAATTGGCTTGGAGCAGTTGTAGTTGCAGTTCCCTTAAAATCATACTCCATTTCACTAGTGTATGATGCACCAATGCTCAAATAGCTTAATGGCTTAAACATCAAACCAGCGTTAAATCCATAAGCAAATTTGTCATTTCCTTCGAGTTCAACAAATGCATCAGCAGCAAAAAGACTTGAAATAGGGCTCTTTCTTGTTATCTTGACTTTTGCAAAACCATATAAAAATCCGGCACTTATTGAGAGTTGCTCAATTGGTCTGAAACTTATAACAGCGGGAATAACATAAGTTGTTAATCCGGTTTCGATTGCGAGATATTTTCCAGGCCAATTTTCATCCCAGGTTGTTCCTAATCCAAATGGTTGGGTAAAACCAATTCCAGCAGAAAACTGATCGCTTATTTTGTGAGTTATAAAAAGATGTGTGGGGAAAAATACCCGGTTTTCCGATCTGTATTTATCCACCAAAGGACTAACACCCCTAAAAGTAGTTTGTGGTGCAACAAGATGTGAGCTGAACATAATATTTGTGCCCTTCAAAAAGCTCATTCCTGAAGCATTCCAGTAAACTGCGGAAGGGTCATCTGCAATTGCTGTGAAAGCTCCGCCCATAGCTACTGCTTTGGCACCTCTTATATTTAATTGAAATCCACCTGCAAAAACATTTGTGGAAATCATAAAAAAAGAGATAATTACAAGAAGTATTTTAGTCTTCAATTCTCTCCTCCTGATGAAAGTTGTTGATTAACATTTGTCAAAAATAGCAATTTTTTATCAATAACAAATCATTCAATAGTAAACAGAATAACATTTTTTTCTACAGGTTTACCTTGTTCAACCTTAATTTCTGCAATTATCCCATCTCTGGGAGCTTTAATTTCATTTTCCATTTTCATCGCCTCAAGTACCATTATTGCTTCGCCTCTGTGAATTTTATCTCCGCTTTTTTTGTAAACTTTTAATACCATCCCGGGCATTGGTGATTTAATTTCTGTTTGATGATGAGATGATGAAGCCGCATTTTCAATCAACTGCAGAGCCTTTTCCTGAAGTGTAGTTAGTACCTCAATATTTAGCTGGCTGTTGTTAACCACTAAATCAAAATTATTTTTGTTATTTGAGATCAGAGCTATATCATAAAACCTGTCATCAACTTTTAGTAAGTACTTGTTTTTAGTTATTGTATGCAGTTCAAAAGATTTATCAATTTCATTTATTCGGATTCTATTTTGTTCGATTATCTGAATATTCCGGGTTAGTGCATCATATTTTGAAACAAACTCATTCATAATTCTGATCCCACCATTTATTTTTTGAATTAGTTGAAGATTGAGTTTTTATGACATTCAACTTTTGAAATTTAATAATTACTGAAAAGATCATCGCAGCTTCTATTTCATCAATTTCTGTTTTTTCTGAGATGTAATCAGGATTTTCTTTTAGAAGATACTCAACAAAATTTATATCATACTTACCTGATTTAAATTCATCACAATCTATTATTTTTAATAAAAAACGAATGTTTGTCTTTAATCCGTTTATGCGAAACTCATTTAATGCCCGCTTCATTCTTTCTAATGCGAGAGTCCTGTTTTTATCCCAGCAAATTAATTTTGCAATCATAGGATCATAATAAATTGATATTTCAGAACCTTCATCAAAACCAGAATCCACTCTGATTCCCGGTCCGTTAGGTTCTTTGTAGTTAATTATTTTGCCTGTTGAAGGCATAAAATTATTTTCTGAGTCCTCTGCATAAATTCTGCACTCTACCGCATAACCATTAATCTTTAATTCATTTTGTTCGAATGAAATTTTGTTCCCGTCTGCAATGCTGATTTGTTCTTTTATCAGATCAATTCCAGTTATCATTTCCGTTACAGGATGTTCAACCTGAATACGAGTGTTCATTTCCAGAAAGTAATAATGTTTATCCTTGTCAACCAGAAATTCAATTGTGCCTGCATTAAAGTAATTACAAGCTTTGGCAGCATCTGTTGCGGCTTTTGTAATTTTTTCCCGAAGTTCTTCATCCACAAAATGTGATGGTGACTCTTCAATAATTTTTTGATGTCTTCTTTGTATAGAACATTCTCTTTCAAATAAATGTCTGTAATTACCAAACTTATCCGCCATTATTTGAACTTCAATATGTTTTGGATTTTGAATGTACTTTTCTAGATAAATTTCGTCATTGGCAAAAGATTTTAATGCTTCACGCTTTGTGGCTTCAAATGCAGAACTGAACTCTTCTTTGGAATTAATTTTACGCATTCCTTTACCGCCGCCTCCGGCAGAGGCTTTAAGTAAAACCGGATAGCCAATCTCCTCTGCAAGTTTAATTCCTACAGAAATATTTTTTATTGCTTCAACTGAACCGGGCACAACGGGTACATTATTTTTAATCATTAATTTTCTTGCTGCAGTTTTGCTTCCCATCATCTCTACAGATTTTGAAGATGGTCCGATAAATATTATTCCACTCTTTTCTATTTCTCGTATGAATGAGGCATTTTCGGAAAAAAATCCGTAGCCGGGATGAATTGCATCAGCATTAATTTCTTTTGCAAGTTTTATTATTTTTTCTTTGTGCAGATAGGATTCAGGCGCAGGTGGTGGACCAATGTGGTAAGCTTCATCTGCCAATTTAATATGAAGTGATGAAATATCTGCATCAGAATAGATAACAGCTGAAGTTATATTTAATTCGCGGCAAGCTCTTATAATTCTTACTGCTATTTCGCCACGGTTTGCAATTAATATTTTTCTAATCAAAATATTCCTATGATAATTCTATGATAGTTATTCCTTCTCCTCCAAACTCTATAGGTGCAAAATAATAATTTTTTACTTTCTCATAATGTTTTAAAATGTCCCAAACAGTTTTTTTCAAAGCGCCTGTGCCTTTACCGTGCAATATTTCAACTCTTTCCAAACCTGACTGATAAGCGTTATCAAGAAATCTTATTATTTCAAATTCAGCTTCTTCAGGTTTTTCTCCTCGTATATCAAGTCGATAATTAACATCAGGAATATTAAAAGATATGTTTCTGTTTTCAACATTATTAATTTTTTCGGATTTTGTTTTAGTCAGTTCATCTAATGCTACAAGCATTTTAATGTTACCGGAAAGTACCAAAGCTTTATTTTTTTCTTCAATCATCTGAACAATCTTACCAGTAGTGGAAGATTTATTGATCACAACGTAATCTCCGACAGATAATTTTTCATCTTTTAATTTAATATCAGCTTCCTGCAAAGGTTCTGAAAACTTTTTATTCTCTTCTTTAATTTCCTTAACAATGTTGTGTGCTTTTTTGATTACTTCCCTGCTGGCTTGTGTTTCTCTGAGTTCTTTAACAACAGCTTCAATTTTTTTATTAACATTACTTAGAAAATCATCCGCATCCGATTTTGTTTTCTTTAATATTTCTTTTTTTTCGTTCTCTAATTTTTGCAGATTCTTTCTATAATTATTTGATAACTCCTTTAACCTTTCATTTTCATTTTCAATTTCAATAAGTTTTTTTGAAAGCTTTGATGACTGTTCTTCAATTTCTGATAAAAACTTTTCAAGAGTATGTTTATCTGAATCAATAAATCTCTTAGCCTCTTCAATTAGCGAGTCATCCAATCCAATTCTTTTAGCTATCTCAAACGCATAACTGGAACCGGGTGTGCCTAACTTGAAAACATAAGTTGGAGATAAAGTCTGATGATCGAACTGCATTGCCGCATTTTGCATCCCTTTGATATTGTAAGCAATTATTTTAAGACTTCCGTGATGAGTTGATGCAAAAACAATTGATTTTATTTTAAGCAACTTAGTCAGAATTGCAGCTGCAAGTGCAGAACCCTCAGCCGGATCTGTTCCCGTACCAATTTCATCAAGCAAAACCAGACTTTTATTATCTGCCCTTGAAATAATATTATTGATATTTTTTAAATGCGAACTAAAAGTTGATAAATCATCCTCAATAGATTGTTGATCACCAATATCAATTAATATATTTGAAAATAAATGAAAATTAGAATCGTCATTAACGGGTACAGGGATTCCCGCTTGCAGCATTAAACTAAGTATTCCGATAGTTTTTAAAACTACCGTTTTACCGCCTGCATTTGGACCGGTTATTATCACTACATTATCATCAACCAATTCAAAGTTAAGCGGTACTGTATTTTTTCTTCCAAGTTTTTTAAGAAGAATAGGATGTCTGCCTTCTGCAATTCTGAATGGTTTTGTGTGATCAATATTTGGAAAGCACCCGATTATTTCAATCGAATACTTAGCACGTGCAAAAACAGAATCAATAAATGCAATTGTATTCAAAGAACTTTTTAGCTGATCACTGTGACTGCTAATCATTTTGGTTAGTTCTTTAAGTAATCTTTCAACTTCTCTTTTTTCTGCAAAAGAAAGAGAGATTATATCATTATTCAAATCAAGAGTTTCTTCAGGTTCAATATAAACAGTTTGCCCGGTTGATGATTCAGAATGAATGAATCCTCTTATATGTCTTTTATGCTCAGATTTTATGGGGATTACCATTCTTCCATCTCGTAAAGTCAAATAGTCTTCACGAACAATATCATCCTCTTTTAAATTTTTTATAATTCTGTTGATGGATTTTACTAACTCATTTCTTTTCGAGTTAATGTCTCTCTTAATTTCAGAAAGTAATTTGCTTGCATTATCTTTTACTTCACCCTGATCGTTAATAATTTTTTCAATCTGATGTTCAAAAACTTTATCATTAAATAAAGTGGAGATTAAAAACTGGAATTGTGAATCTTTGCCAGATTCTTTTTTTAGAAAGTTATAAATAAGTCTGGATATTTTAGAAAGTTTAAGTAATTCAAGAATTTTTTTAGCAGATAATACCGCGCCTTCAATTTTACTTTCTGATAATGCATTATTAAGATCGGAGATATATTCAATCGGTGGATCTCCGACGCGAGTTAGTATTTCGGTTGCCTCACTTACAAGATCGCCAATGTATTCGATTTCAACTTTTTTATCTGAAGGGACGAGAGAATAGATAACTGTTTTACCCGGATCAGTTACTGAGTAATTAGCAATGTGGTTAAGAACTTTGTCGAACTCTAACTTTTGTAAAACATCATTATCAATCATTTCAAAGAATCTTTTTGATTGATATAATCTTTGATGATATCTTCAGTGCTCGGAGTGTAATTCTTCAGAAAATTGACTGACGTTGGAATGACGCCGTAAGCATAATCATAAAGCAGAGATGATTTTTGAGTTTTTTTATCCGGAAAATTGAAAATATTTAAAAGAAGAAGTATCGCACTTAAAAAAAATAATAATTGGATAACTCCTACAACACCACCAATAAACTGGTTAATAAAATTGTTTACCTTATCAAATGGATGAACTACTCTTTTGAGTAAGGTAGTTACAATCATTAGTGCTACAAAAACCACCAAGCCCCCTAAAATTTCAGCCAAATAGTATTCTATACCAAAGGCTGCTTCAATAAATTTTCCGAAAGATTTAGATAACAGAACTGCCAATACAACTGCAACAATAAAACCAATAATGCCGATTAACTTTCTGACAAATCCATCTTTAAAGCCCAGGATAAATCCAATTGCGATAGTAACAATTACTATAATATCAATATAATTCAACTTTCACCTAGAAAATTTTCAACTATACTCCTTACAACTTTACCATCTGCTTTACCTTTCAATTCTTTCATCACAAGAGGCATAAGTTTGGAAAAATCTGCTTTGGTCTTTGCGCCAATCTGATTTGCCAGCTTTTCAACCTCGGATTTAATTTCACTTTCATCCAATTGTTTGGGCAGATATTCCATTAAGATTTTGAGTTCAGCCTCTTCAGCATCAGCCAGATCAGTTCTGCCTGCGTTTCTGAATTGTTCAATAGAATCTTTCCGTTTCTTTGCCGCAGAATTAAGCATAGAGATTTCTAATTCCGGAGTCAGTTCTTTATTTGCACCACTTTTTTCAAATTCTAATATCAAGGCTCTTATTGAACGTACAACCATAAGTCTGGTTTTATCACCGGACTTCATTGCTTCTTTCAAATCGATGTTTATTTTCTCTTTAAGATTCATTTGTCCCTCATTAAATTGAAAAAGGCAGGTGAAAAAATTCAAACCTGCCTTTTAAGAAAATTAACATATTAAAGTTACTATACTTTAACCATTGCCGAATAGTTAATTCTTAAGCAATAGGCTTTTCTTAGTTCCTGCTGAATATCAGTAACAAAACCCATATCAGTATTCTGATCAATCCTAAGTGAAACGATCACATTTGGAAGCTCCTGGCGTTTTGCATACATAATATTCTGAATTTCTTCCATCTTAACTATGGAATCATTTATTTGAATTCTTTTATCCTTGCCAACCCAGATATAAGAAACAAGTCTTTTGTTTTCTATTTTTTCGATTGCTTTAGCTTCAGGTAATTTGTAATCAACTAAAACTTCAACTTCACGCATTGTAGTTGTAACCATAAAAAACAAAAGAAGCATAAAGATAATATCCGGCATTGACGAAGTAGGAATTTCTGTTTTAGTATTAGCTCTTCTTTTTTCAAAATGCATTTTAATTATCCTCTGCTATTTTTTTATTGCTTCTGGTTCAGCTATAGATATAATAATTGGCACAACTTCCTTTACATCAGACTGTTGTTCATCATTCAAATCGTTATATTTTTTACCATATTTCCCATTTGAATATTCATCTCTAACTTCAAAAAAGGCGAGTTTTATCTGATCTAGAGCTGCTATGTAAACATTATAAACAGTTTTTCTATCTGTTTTTAGTGAAACAATCATCTTTTTATTTTTAGGAAGATTGTTCTTGCTTGCGATTCTTGCTTTAAGCATATCCTTAATCTGAAAGACAGGAATTACCTGACCGTCAATTAAAACATCTCCGTTTTCATTCACAAGCACTGCAGCCATTCTGCTTGGATCAACTTTTACCTCAACCTGATCTTCTACTATTTCAGGCAATGTTAAACCCAATCCTGTATCAACATCTATAACTGTAGCAACGAGGAAGAATATTAGCAGAAGAAATGCAATATCTGCCATAGAAGCTGTGGGGATAGATGCTTCAGCAATTTTTTTCTTTTTAATCATATCTGATACTCAATTTTAGATTTTTGCAGATATTATTTTTTATTCTTTATTTCATACAAAGCATCAATCAATTCGATTGAACTCTGTTCCATATCTCCAACTAATCTATCAATTCTCGATACGAAATAGTTATAGAATACCTGAAGAATCATTGCTACAACTAATCCAAAGAGTGTAGTTAGAAGAGCTACAGAGATACCTTCGGCAACAACAGCGGGAGAAATCTGAGCTGCTTCTTTAATAGCATCAAATGCTTCAATCATTCCTTGTACCGTTCCGGTAAATCCAAGCATAGGTGCAATTGTGATAAAAGTTGAGATCCAGATTAATCCTCTTTCAAGGAATCCCATCTCGATACCGCCATAAGCTATAATAGCTTTTTCTGCCGCATCAAGACCTTCATCATATCTTAATAAACCAGCATAAAAAACTGAAGCTACTGGTCCACGTGTATTTTCACAGACTTTTTTAGCTGCTTCAACGCCACCACTTTGTAATGCTTTCTTAACATCGATTAAAAACTTTTTGGTATTAGTTCTTGCTCTTGTTAATGTCCACAATCTTTCAAAGCTAAAAGCTAAGCCTATGATAAGCGAAGCAAGAATTAAGTGCATAAAAAAACCACCAGCAGTGTATTTTTCAGAAAGCCAGTTTAATACTCCGCCTTCATTGGTTGCTTGAGCGATTACGTTATAAATCGACGCAATTGTTGATGTGAAATCCATAAAAGATATCCTCCTGATATATTAGATTTTAATCCTATTGGGAAATGAACAAATAATTTTCATAAAATGTGCTTCTACAATAAGTATTTCAAAAAACAAAGTCAACAAAATTGTTGAGTCCAATTATTTTGAAATAGATTAAATTTTATACAGTAAACCTGTTCTTTAGTTCTATAATATTTCCGGAAACAAAGTTATAATTCTCGATTAAAGAGAAAATAAGATTGCCTATCTCCTCTGGCTTTATCCAATTATTAGTATTCTGATTTCTCATTGCCTCTCTGTTTTCCGGAGTATCGATTATAAAAGGGGAAATTGCGTTTATACTTAAATTTATGTCCTTCCCCTCTTCTGAAAGAACCTTAACTAGATGATTTAGTGCAGACTTGGATGCACCATATATAAACTTAAGTTTCTCAGGATGATTAGCAGTATAAGCAGATGTAAGAATAATTGACCCGGAATTAGATCTTTTAATCAGATAAACAAAATTTTTGCAGATAAAAAAGTTAGCTTTAAGATTTATGTTAATCATTCTGTCAAAATCAATTTCTTCTGTTTCCCAAACGTTCAATCCACCATAATATCCGCCAATGGCAGATACAAGAAACAAATTACTTTTTTCAGAAGTATTTACATTTGCAAGAGCTGCAAGAACATTCTTTTCCTGCGTTAAGTCTTTTACTGTTATTTGTTTTACCCGTGGATCAGCAATTGATTCAGGAAAGGATGAACCAAATAAATAAATTTCATCAAAATTCTTTTGCAGCAAAATTTGTGTTATGCCTTTACCTAAAGCACCGTTTGCTCCAAAGATTAATAATTTTTTATCCATTTTATTTTCTCAGCAATTTGAATTTTGCAATTACGGGATAATGGTCTGAATAACCACCAAGATATCTTCTTCCGCCATAAGTTGGGAAAGGGGCACCTTTATACTGCCCAGTTCTTGTAACCATCAATTGATGATTGTAAACTTTAAAGGAATTGCAATCGTAATTTATTTCATCTCCAACTAAAAGATTTCTGGAAATTATTATCTGATCCAGCATATTAAAATCCTGCTGATACATAAAACTACCCAGACCTTTAGACCAATCCTGATAAGCAAGATTGAATAGCTCTGCTTCATTATCCACCTGCAGGTCTGATGAATCAATCGAATCGCATATTAAAGGATAAGCTTTTAAATGATTAAGAATGGATTCATTATTCGGTTCATCATTAAAATCACCGACGAAAATGATTTTACTATTACTATTTTGCTTTAACAAACTCTCAATTGAATTTCTTAGAACTTTTGCAGCAGTAACTCTTCTCCACTCAGATTCTTTTTCACCTCCTCTTCTTGATGGCCAATGATTAACATAACAATGTAAAGTATCTCTTCCTTTAAGTAAAAGCGTTGTATGTAAAATTAATCTCGTTTCTCCACCGGAGCCAAGATTAACCCGTAAACCTTCTTTACTTATGAAACTAAATCGCGTGGAATCAAAAATTAAAGCATTATCTATTCCTCTTGCATCGGGTGATTCAATATAAACGACCTGATAATTTAAATCAGAAAGAAAGTTATCTACCATCCTTCTTAGAACATTCTCATTCTCAACTTCACAAACACCTAAAATATCCGGACCGAAACCATTATTCATTGTACGGATGACACGAGAAATATTATACATTTTTTTCTCAAGTCTTTCTTCATTCCAATCTTTTTCGCCTCCGGGTAAAAATTCTTCATCCTCAACTTTAGGATCATCAATCGTGTCGTATAAATTTTCGAGATTCCAAAAACCAACGAAAAGTGAATCATTATTTTTCTGCGCACAATTTGTGTTAGTTAAGGTAAATAGTAAGATCAGTGTAAAAAAGAGGCGTTTCATGTAAAAGCTTTTAGATATTTGTACAGATATTTATTTGTGATTTAAAATTTTTATAAATAATACTTTAATATATAGAATATTTCAATTTTGAGAGTAATAAATTTTTAATCTTTATAAAGTAATTATTATTTTGAATTACATATTTTCTTCACCTAAGCATTAATTTAATGGAAAACAAAAAGTTTGTTATTATCGATGCGATGGCGCTCGCCTATCGTGCTTACTTTGCTTTCATCAACAGACCACTAACAACAAGTAAAGGTGAACCAACATCTTCCGTTTACGGATTTATAAACCAATTCATAAAAGTACTGGAAGATCACAAACCTGATTATCTGGCTGTTGCTTTTGATTCTAAGGAAAAAACTTTCAGACATGAGAAGTATGAAGCCTATAAATCATCACGAGAAGCTATGCCTGAAGATATGATTCCTCAAATTCAAAGGATTAAGGATATCGTTGAATCGCTTGATATTCCATTATACATTTTGCCTGGATATGAAGCAGATGATATTATTGGAACCGCAGTAAAAAAAGCTGAACAATCAGGTATGATTTCATTTGCTATAACACCGGATAAAGATTATTTCCAGCTTATTACAGATAAAACTTTTGTAATCAGACCCGGCAAAGCTACTGACGAAGCAATACTTTATGATAAACAGAAAGTTTTAGAAGAGCTGGGATTTGAACCAAAATTTATGATTGATTACCTTGCTTTGATTGGTGACAGCAGTGATGATATTCCCGGTGTTGCCGGAATTGGACCAAAGACTGCTGTTCCGTTAATTCAGAAATATGGTTCAATTGAGAATATATATGAGCATATTGAAGAGATTGAAAAAGCAGGCGTCAAAAAGAAATTAGAGATGAATAAAGAAAATGCTTTTCTCTCAAAAGAGCTTGCAACAATTTATTGTGATGTCCCGATTAATTTTGATTTTGTAAAAGCAAAACTAACTCATCCGGATTTTGAGAAAGTAAAACAGATTTTCTTTGATCTCGAATTCAAGTCACTTTATTCTAAACTTCTCAAATTCTATCAGAATAATTCTAACGAGAAGATTGTTTTGCCTGAAATCAAATCACAGGATGAAGTAAATTCATTTACAGACAAAAAAGTTAATTATCTTTTAATTACAGAATTAAAGGATGCAAAATCACTTGCCAAAAAATTATCTGAAAGTGATTTATTTGTTTTTGATACTGAAACTGACAACCTGAATACTTTTGATGTAAACATAGTGGGTGTTTCTTTTTGCATTAAGGAGAATGAAGCTTATTTTGTTGCAATAAACCCTTTCGAAGATGAAACTCTGTTCAGAGATAAATTCAGTGACAGGTTACCCGTAAAAGATTTTATAAAACTCTTCAAAGATATTCTGGAGAATAAAGATATCAAGAAAGTTTGCCAGAACGGTAAATACGATATCGCAGTAATGAGAAGCATTGGAATTAAAGTAAACAATTTTTACTTTGATACCATGCTTGCCAGCTATGTAATTGATCCGGATCAGAAACATGGAATGGATGAACTTTCTGAGAAATATCTTAACTACAAACCAATTCCTCTCAGCGATTTGATTGGACAGAAAAAGGATCCTCAAAAAATTTTAGAAGTTGAACTGGAAAAATTGTCAAATTATTCTGCTGAAGATGCAGACATAACATTTAAACTCTATAAAAAACTAAATTCAATTTTGATTAAAGAAGGAATTGAGAAAGTAGCTTATGAAATCGAATTCCCTCTTGTTCCTGTGCTTGAGCAAATGGAATTTGAAGGAGTAAAAATTGATACGAATTCATTAAATCTATTCAGCAAAGATTTGCAAATCCTGCTTGATAATTATACTTCAGAAATTTACAAAGTAGCCGGCACTGAATTTAATATCAACTCACCAAAACAATTACAGGAAATTTTATTCAATAAATTAAATCTCGCCACCGGCAGAAAAACTAAAACCGGGTTTTCAACGGATGCAAGAGCACTGGAAAATTTAAGAGGCGAGCATGAAATAATCGACTTAATCCTTAACTATAGACAAGCAGCGAAATTAAAATCAACTTATGCGGATGCTCTTCCAAATCTTATAAATAAAAAAACCGGAAGAATACACACAAGCTTTAATCAGACAGTTGCATCAACAGGCAGGTTATCGAGCAATGATCCAAATCTGCAAAACATACCTATAAGAACTGAAATGGGTAAAGAAATTCGTAAAGCTTTTGTTCCCCGCGATAAAAATCATTTAATATTGAGTGCAGACTACAGTCAAATCGAATTGAGAATTATGGCTTCAATTTGTGGCGATGAGAAAATGATAGAAGCATTTAGTAAAGGTGAAGACATTCACAGAAGTACTGCCGCACTAGTCTTTCAGGTTGAGCCTTCAAAAGTAACTGCTGATATGAGGCGTAAAGCAAAAGAAGTAAATTTTGGAATACTTTATGGCATCGGTCCTTTTGGATTAAAAACAAGACTGGGAATTACTCAAACACACGCAAAAGAAATTATTGATACTTATTTTAAAACATTTAAGAGAGTAAGTGAATTTATGAATAGCTCGGTTAGGTTTGCGCAGGAACACGGTTATGCCGAAACGCTACTGAAAAGACGACGATATCTTAGAAATATAAATAGTAACAATCGGGTGGTCAGACAATTTGAGGAAAGAGTTGCGATAAATATGCCCATTCAAGGCACTGCAGCGGATATGATTAAATTAGCTATGATAAAAATACATAATGAGTTTAATAAACATAAATTCAAATCTAAAATGGTACTGCAGGTGCACGATGAATTGGTTTTTGATGCTCATAAATCAGAAATTGATGATTTAAAACCATTGATTAAAAATTTAATGGAAACAGCTCTGCCATTAAAAGTTCCTGTTGTAGTTGATACAGGAGTTGGAGAAAATTGGCTGGATGCACACTGATAAATAACTGAAGAATATTTCCATAATACAATCATTAAATCTAAATGAAAATCGATCCTTTAAGCGTTAGAAATATATTACTAATAAAGCCACGTGGTATTGGGGATATAGTTTTATCCACGATAGTTCTTGATAATTTAAAATCCCACTTCCCTTTTGCAAGGATTGATTACTTAACAGAAAATTTTGCCAGGCACACTTTAAAGAATAACCCGATGGTTAATAAAGTAATCGGATTTTCAAAAAAAGATTTTCTTTTAAAAGTCGTATCAAAAATCCGAAAAGAAAAATATGATTTGGTTATTGACTTGTGGTCAAATCCAAGAAGTGCACAATTTACTTTTTTATCCGGAGCAAAGTACAGAGTTGGATTTGCTTACAGAGGCAGAAAATACGCCTATAACATTTTAGGCACTTCTGAAAAAGGCAATCATCATTCTGCTGAGCATAATCTTGAACTTCTAAAACCATTGGGTGTTAAAATCAGATCGAAGGATATCCATTATTATTTAGGTGATGCTGAAAAATTATTTGCCGAAGATTTTTTTACTGATAATTCTCTTCAGAATAATCTGGTATTTGGTATTATTCCTTCTGGTGGATGGGATTCTAAAAGATGTGATAAACGTAAGTGGGTTGAGATATGTTTAGCTGCAATCGAAAAGTACAAATGCAAAATCCTTGTTATCTGGGGTCCCGGTGATGAAGGAGATGCAGAATTTATTAAAGAAAATTTACACAGCTATTGTACTTTGGCACCTAAATCCACCCTAGAACAAATGGCTGCACTCATTTCTAAATGTAACTTAGTAATTGCTAATGATTCCGGACCAATGCATATTTCAGCGGCACTTGGTGTTCCGACGCTTGGTATATTTGGTCCAACAAATCCAAAAGCTCACGGACCTTATTCAAGAAAATCAGATTATGTGATTAAAGAAGACCTTCCTTGTATCATTTGCAATAAATTAGTTTGTCCTTTTGAACACGAATGCATGACACAGCTGGATGTAAATTTAGTTTTGCAAAAAGTTAACGCCTTATTAAATGAAAAAGATTGAATCTTTAATTAAAAAAATTTTATTACGATTATTAGTTTTCTTCAATCCGGTTCAGAAAATAAAGCCACTACCCGATTATATTAATCCTACAAATGTACTGTTTATAAGATTAAACAGAATTGGCGATGCTTTAGTTACTACTCCCCTGTTCGATCAGTTAAAACAGAATAAGAATATTAAAATATTTTTATTAGCAGATAAGAAAAATCATTTTGTATTCCGTAACAATCCTGCTATTGATGAAGTAATAATATTTAATAAAGGTTTATCAGGATTTTTTGAAATAAATAAAATTATTAAAAGCCGGGGAATCTCAGTTGTTGTAGATTTACACGATGATATTTCAACCAGTGTCAGCTATCTGGTGGCTATTGCAAAAGTTGATTATAAATTTGGATTAAATAAATCAAACAGCAATTTATTTACGCACACTGTTGATAAGCTGGACCCAAATTTTAATCATGTTATTGATAGATTAATTGAATTTCTTAAGTTATTTAATCTACCTGTTCAGAAAGAATCCGTTAGTGTAAAATATTATCCTTCATTAGCTGAAGAGCAGGAAGCAAAAGAAAAGATTCAGCAATTAAATCCAGAAAATAAATTTTTGATTGGGATAAATATTTCAGCCGGAAGTGAAGCAAGATTTTGGGGCTTAGAAAATTATCAGAAATTGTTTGCTCTCTTATCAGATTATAATGTTAAAATATTGCTTCTGGCTTCTAAAAATGAGCATCATCTTTGCAGAGAGATAACATCAGAAGAAAATATTTACCCATTAACAGACTCATTTGGTATTTTTGCGTCAGCAATAATGCAAATGAATTTCATAATCACACCGGATACTTCTGTGGTGCATTTGGCTTCCGTAAAAAAAATTCCTTTATTTGGGTTGTATGTAAAATACAATACTACGGATATGATCTGGAGCCCTTATAATACTGATTTTGAGTATGTTGTCACTCAGGAACCAACATTAAAGAATATTTCATTTGAAGAAGTAAAAAATAAACTAGTACCGTTTCTGGAGAAGTATTTAAATGTTACATCAAATACCTGCTTGTAAAAAGTTTACCGGCTATAAACCATGTTATCCTGATCATAATTGCTGGAAAGACGGCTGCAAAGACAATTTACCAATAGGCACAAAAATTTTGATTATCAATTTGGATGCAATGGGTGATGTTTTAATGACAACAGCTCAGTTGCCTGCTATAAAAAGAAAATATCCGGAATCAACCATTTACTGGATAACGCTTAAAATTGCTGCCCCTCTTCTTGAAAACAATCAATTTGTTTATCAGGTTTTTACTTACGATGCTGAATCAATTCTTATTTTATCCCAAATGGAATTTGATATAGTGATGAACGTGGATAAATCACAAAGATCCTGTGCTCTGCTTAACTCGGTTAAGGCAGAAAAAAAACTTGGCTTTGGATTGGATAAGAATGGTAAAATTATTCCTGTAAATGAGGCAGCATATTATAACTATAACCTCGGGATGGATGATCACTTAAAATTTAAAGTAAACCAAAGAACTGGTCAGGATTATTTAGCTGAAACATTTGAACTCCCATATGATGGAGATGAATATACATTTAACTTCTCTGAATCTGAATTGCGATTTATTGAAAATTACAAACGTGAGATAAGGATAAAACCAACAGACAATGTTATAGGATTTAATACCGGCTGCTCAAATTTATATCCAAACAAAAAGATGTCCGTTGGTCAACACATTTATCTTATCAATAAATTATTATCTCAAAAGAAATATAAAATAATGCTGCTCGGTGGACCGGAAGACACAGAGAGAAATAAAGAAATTGCAAATCATTTTAGAGGACGAATCATTAACACGCCCACTGATGAGGGAGTAAGAAGAGGAGCTTGCTATGAATCGATTTCTCAACTTATAATTACAGGTGATTCTTTTGGAATGCATCTGGCAATTGCACTAAAAAAATATGTAATTGCATGGTTTGGAGTTAGCTGCTGGACGGAAATCGATTTGTACAATCGCGGAGTTAAGATTTATCAGCCGGATTTATTTTGTTCCCCCTGCTGGAAAAAAGAATGCCCTTATGATCTTGAATGTCTGAAAAATTTGGATCTTGCTCGTATAATTGAGGAAACTGAGAAATTTTTTGCAACGAATGATAAAGTTGTTGTTAATCTGAAAGAGAACTATTTCCTAAAAGCAAAAAATATTAAAAGACCTTTAATTATAGACGGTGCTATGGGAAGTCTGCTACAGGAAAAGACTAAAGCTCCGGGTAAAAGGATTTGGACTGCAAAATCAAACGATGATTACGAAGAGAGAGTTTATGCAATTCATCGTGATTATATACAAGCTGGTGCAGATATAATTACTACGAATACATTTAGGACTAACCCATATTCTCTTTTATTACAAGGCATTACAGATATTACCGGAAGTGTTAACAAGGCTGTAAGTATCGCTATTCGTGCAAGGAGAAAGTCAGCTGTTCTAATTGCAGGCTCAAACGCACCTGCAGAGGATTGTTATCAGGTTGAAAGGAAAATTTCACAAAAAGATCTGGAGTGGAATCACAGGATACACATTGATGCATTGATGGAGGCTGGCTGCGATTTCATTCTTAATGAAACGCAAAGTCATTTTGATGAGATAAAATTTATTGCAAAATACTGTGGTCAGAATAATATTCCCTTTATCATGAGTTTTTTCTTACAAGATCGTCCAAAACTTTTATCGGGTGAGAATTTAACAGATGCAATTGAATTCGTTCTTAATTACAATCCCTTAGCCATTGGAATAAATTGCACAACATTTTCGGTTTTATCAAAAGCGGTCGAAAGGATTAAATCAGATGTGAATTGGGGATTCTATTTAAACTGCGGCGATGGCAAATTAACAGATAGTTCAATGAAATGCGCAGTTACACCTGAAGATTATGCTAATCAAACAAAGGAATTTTTAATTTACAATCCATCATTTGTAGGAGCTTGTTGCGGTTCATCTCCTGCTCATATTAAAAAGCTAAAATATTTATTTGATGGACAGGCTTAGTATAAAATCATACGCTAAAATTAATATTGGATTGAACATCTTATCCAAACGTGATGATGGTTTTCACAATTTAGAAACAATATTCTATCCAATTAATCTTCACGATGAATTACTGATTGAAAAATCAGATCACTTTTCATTCACAAGTAATGACAATGAACTTGAGAACGATAAATCTAATTTAATTATCAAATCTCACAACAAATTAGAAAAATATTTTGACAAAAAATTTGATGTTAAAATTATTCTAACAAAAAAAATTCCTATTGGGGCAGGATTAGGGGGCGGAAGTTCAAATGCGGCTGCTTCAATATCCGGATTACTTAAACTTTTTAATCTTTCTATTCCGGAGAATGATCTGAATGCCATCACTTTATCATTAGGCTCCGATGTTCCCTTTTTTATAAATCCTGTACCATCTTTTGCTGAATCTAGAGGAGAAATTTTAACTCCGATTAACTTAAAAATTAATAAACATCTTCTGGTTGTAAATCCTGGTATTCATATATCAACAAAGTGGGCTTTTGGATTGATAAAACCTGAAAATCCAAAAGTGAGTTTGAAATCTATCTTGAGAAAAAATTCTATTCAGCTCGAAGATTTATTATTTGCAACAAACGATTTTGAAAAAATAGTTTTTAATCATTTTCCTGAGATTAAAGAAATAAAGATGATGATGTTGAAATTTAATTCTGTTTTTTCATTGATGACGGGCACCGGTTCCACAGTCTGGGGTTTTTTTGAGGATGAAGAGTCTGCTAATCAGGCAGAACTGTATTTTAAGTGTAAAAATTATTTTACTTACTTACAATCACCTATTTAACTGCTGCCTCTGCAAAATCAACTATTCCCTTTGTTGCATTCAGGTTAACTTTTATTCCGAATGGAATGGTTACAAAATCTTTAATATGTCCGTGCGGGAAAGTATAAATCGATGGAATTTTTAATGAGCCGATATAATGATCTATCACTTCTCCCAAAGTTAAAGTTTTCTTATTCGGATCATGTTCATTGCAATCAACAAATCTTCCCAAAATTATTCCTTTAATCTTTTTGAAAATACCTGCTAATCTTAACTGATTTAACATTCTATCTACTCTGTAAGGAAGCTCTCCGATATCTTCAATAAGTAAAATCTTTCCGGTTGGATTTGGAGAGTAGTTAGTGCCTAGCAGCGCAGCAAATACAGCCAGATTGCCTCCGAATAACCTTCCACTGGCAATTCCTTTTTGGAGATGGGGCATTTTTTGTGCTTCAGGATAATTTACTTTCCCAATTTTTTTATTTGATGTAATTGTTGCCCAAAACAGTTCACTTGTGTAAGGACTGATTTCATCATAAAAATCTACTGCAACCATTGGACCGGCAAAAGTTACTAGTCCGGCTTTTTCCAAAAATGCCATTTGTAAAGCTGTTATCTCACTGTAACCAACGAATATTTTAGGATTATTTTTAATCACCCGATAATCAATTTTATCCAGAAGACGGAAAGCTCCATATCCTCCTCTTATGCAAAAAACTGCTTTAACATTCTTGTCCTTAAACATATCGTGAATATCATCTACTCTTTCCTGATCAGTTCCGGCAAGATATCCATGATTTTTACCGACATTATTTCCAATTTTAGCTCTGTAACCCAAACTTTCCAGGTACTTAACTCCCTTTTCAACCCTTATAAATTCATCAGGAGATGAAGCGGGAGATATGATTCCAATAACATCTTTTTTGTTCAATCTTTTGGGTTTCTGAATCATTTAAATTTACCTTTCTCTTTTGGATTTTGATAAAGGCAATTTAATGAAACAATACTATGCATTCAAGTTTTGCAGTGGGAGTCGTTCCTATCAATAAAAATCAATACGAAACTTCACTTTGATATAAATCACCTTAAGAATTCAGTAAATAATGAGGCTTTTTTGCAATTTTTAAGAATATTATATTTTGGATAAGAATAGTCTGAATTATATTAATATTAGAGATTTTTGTTAATGGAAAAACCAAAAGTCCTGTTCATTGGCGGTTCTTTGAACCAAACAACCATGATGCACAAAATAGCTATGGAATTACCGGAATGTGACGCCTATTTCACTCCATTTTATGCAAGCGGGATTCTATGGTTAATGACAAAATTAAAAATGCTCGAATTCACAATTATGGGCGGCGAATTTAAAAAAAGAACCCTTCAGTATATCAAAGACAATAACTTAAAACTTGACTATGAAGGCAAACAAAATAATTATGATTTGGTTATTACCTGCCAGGACTTAATCATTCCAAAAAATATAAAAAAATTCAAAACCATCCTTGTTCAGGAAGGAATGACTGACCCAATTGATTGGAGATATCACGTTACAAGGTTTTTAGGACTTCCACGTTGGTGTGCCAGCACTTCAATGACTGGTTTATCCCACCAATATGATTTTTTCTGCGTAGCCTCTGAGGGCTTCAGGGATCAATTTATTTCAAGAGGAGTAAATCCCGATAAAATCAGAGTTACCGGCATACCTAACTTTGATAATTTTGAAAAGTTTAAGGAATATAAATTCGAACACAAAAACTTCGTTCTCGTTGCTACTTCTGATGCACGTGAGACTTTGAGATATGAAAACAGAAAAAAATTAATTCTAGATGCGCAAAAAATTGCTAACGAAAGAAAATTAATTTTCAAACTACATCCAAATGAGAACGTTAAGAAGAGAACTGCTGAAATTAAAAAATACGCTCCTGAAGCACTTGTCTACCACGGAATAAGCATCGATCCTTTACTTGCCAATTGCGATGTTTTTATAACGCGTTTTTCAAGTACAATCTTTCCGGCAATTGCATTGGGTAAAGAAGTTTATTGTGATGTTGATATACAGGATGTAAGAAGATTGGTACCAATTCAAAATGGTGGATTGTCTGCTAAAAATATTGCATCTGTAGCCCGGGAGCTTTTACTTTCAACCAGACCTGTAATAAGAAAAAAAGAGAAGAATAAATATCTGGAAGATTTAAGATTACAAATCAAATATATCTTCAAACAAAAACTTGCTCACAAATAAAAAGATCATTGAATAATAATTTTAACATAGTTACGGTTATACAAGCCCGAACTGGTTCGTCGAGACTGCCAAATAAAATCTTTCTTCCACTTGCAAATAAACCATTACTTTTAAGAATGTACGAGAGAGTTGCTGCATCAAAGTTGTCTGGAATAGTTGTGGTAGCTACAACTGTTGATAAAAGTGATGATAAAGTTGAGGAATTTTGTAAAGAGTACAATATAAAATGCTTCAGAGGTCATCCAACTGATTTGCTTGACAGACACTATCAGGCGGCAAAACTTTTTGATGCACAAGCTGTTGTAAAAATTCCTTCCGATTGCCCTCTGATAGATCCACAAGTTATAAATATAGTTATTCAATTTTACTTAGATAATAAAAATGATTATGACTATGTAAGTAACTTACACCCTGCTACCTATCCTGATGGGAATGATGTTGAAATAATGAGCATTGATGCTTTGGAAAGAGCGTGGTTAGAAGCAAAGAGGGATTTCGAAAGAGAGCATACTACCCCATATATTTGGGAAAATCCGGATAAATTCAGAATCGCAAATGTTATTTGGGAAACCGGACTGGATTACTCGATGACCCACAGATTTACAATTGATTATGAAAAAGATTACAATTTCATAAAACAGGTTTACGATGAACTTTACCCTATAAATGATAAATTTACACTTGAAAATATTTTAAATTTATTGGAAAAAAGATCAGATATAAAAAAAATAAACGAAGAATATTGTGGTGTAAACTGGTACCGCAATCATTTAAATGAATTAAAAACTATTTCATCAAATCAAACAAAAATTATCTAAGGTTTAATAATGCCCAACAAAATTGATTTAAATAATGATTATCCATCAATTAAAAAATCTGATGAATATTATAAAATAGCGCTGGACCTGATTCCTTGCACAACTCAAACTCTCGCAAAAGGTCCTCAGCAAAATGTAAAAGGCGTTGCTCCAAAATATCTGCAAAGAGGTAAAGGCTCACACGTTTGGGATGTTGATGGAAATGAGTATATCGATTACCTGATGGCTATCGGTCCTATCTCTCTCGGATATGCTTATGATAAAGTGGATAATGCAATCAAAGAGCAGTTAAAAGACGGAATTACTTTTTCTTTAATGCATCCTCTTGAAGTAGAAGTTGCTGAATTGATTCATAAAGTTGTTCCAAATGCTGAATCAATCAGATACAGTAAAGTTGGTGCAGATGTAACTTCCGCTGCCGTAAGACTTGCAAGAGCTTTTACAAAGAGAAATAATGTCTTATGCTGCGGCTATCATGGCTGGCACGATTGGTATATTGCAGTAACCGATAGAAACAAAGGAATTCCCCAAGCTGTTCAGGATATGACTTTCACTTTTAATTATAATGATATTCAATCAGTAATTGATTCAATTGATGAAGATACAGCCTGTGTAATTTTGGAGCCTTATGTCTTTGAAGAACCAAAAGATAATTTTCTTCAAAAGTTAAGAGATGTTTGTACTCAAAACGGAACTCTTTTAATCTTTGATGAAATGTGGAGTGGTTTCAGAATTGCCATTGGTGGTGCTCAGGAATATTTTGGAGTAAAAGCGGATCTTGCATGTTTTTCTAAAGCTGTTGCCAATGGAATGCCGATCTCAATTTTAACCGGCAGAAAAGATGTTATGTCCTTACTTGAACAGGATGTATTTTTCTTTACAACTTTCGGTGGTGAAGCATTATCACTAGCTGCAGTTAAAGCGACAATAAATGAGATGATTGAGAAAAATGTTCCTGCTCAGTTGGCAAAACAAGGGAATAAATTAAAAGTCGGATACAACAAAATTGCTAATGAACTTGGAATGAATTATACCAAGTGCTCTGGTTTTGATTGCAGATCAATTATAACATTTGATTCATCTGCAGGAAACCCGATTGAAATGAAATCACTTGTTCAACAAGAAATGATTAAGAGAGGAATTTTATGGGGAGGATTTCATAACATGTCTTTCTCTCATTCTGATGAAGAGATTGAATACACTTTAAAAGTTTATCGGGAAGTTTTACCAATACTTAAGAAAGCGGTTGAAGAGAACAATATAAAAGGATATCTTCGTGGTGAACCAGTGGGACCGGTCTTCAGAAAAGTCAGCAATTTCAATATGAAACCAAAGAAAAAATAAATATTAGTCATTCCGAACTCGTTTTGGAATCTCTAAAATAAATTTTGAAAACTAAATAAGCTAAAACAAGCTTGTCTGCCTGCAGACATATTCAGCTTGACATAGAGAAATAAGTATGAACTCATTAGAATTATTTTCGTTAAATGATAAAGTTGCAATCGTAACAGGTGCATTAGGCTTGATTGGCAAAAATCATTGCCAGGCACTTACAGATGCAGGTGCAAATGTTGTTGTGTGTGACCTTGATGAATTAAAGTGTAAAGATTTTGCCTCTTCCCTTTCCACTAAATCATTAGGTGTTGGGGTTGATATCACGAGTAAATCATCTGTAGAAAATTTAAGAGACAAAACTCTTAAAGAATTTGGCAAAATTGATATACTTATTAACAATGCTGCAATAAATGACATGTTCGAAAATCCCCAGGCAGCAGCGGAACAATCGATGTTTGAAAACTACCCTTTGAAAATGTGGCAAAAATCTTTGGACGTGAATATCACAGGAACTTTTCTTTGTTCTCAGGTTATTGGAACGGAAATGGCAAAAGCAGGCAAAGGAAGTATCATAAATGTTGCTTCAACTTATGGTTTAGTTGGACCTGATCAATCTATTTATAAAAAACCTGACGGTTCTCAATCGTTTTACAAATCTCCTGCTTACCCTGCAACAAAAGGTGCCATCGTAAACTTTACAAGATTTCTTGCAGCATACTGGGGTAATAAAGGAGTGCGTGTAAATACTTTAACTCCAGGTGGAGTAGAAAATAATCAGGATGAATACTTTGTTAAAAATTATTCTACTAAAACGCCTCTTGGCAGGATGGCTTCTCCTACTGATTATAAAGGGGCAATAATATTTTTAGCAAGTGATGCATCATCATATATGACAGGAGCAAATTTAATTGTTGATGGAGGATGGACAGCGTGGTAATTGATAAAAAATTAAAAGAGAAAAATCTTCATCTCAAAGAAAAAGCAGAAAAAATAAAAGTTATTCTTACTGATGTTGATGGCGTTTTAACCGATACAGGTATTTATTATGGTCCGCAAGGTGAAGCACTAAAAAGATATTCTGTCAGAGATGGAATGGGAATAGAACGATTAAGAAAATATGCCGGCATAGAAACCATAATAATCACTGGAGAAAATTCTGCGACAGTAAAATCCCGTGCAGAAAAGTTAAAAATGCAGGAGTTTTATCTCGGAGTAAAAGATAAAACAGAAGTTCTGGAAATTATCAAAAAGAAAAATGGTTACGGCAATGAAGAGATTGCATATATTGGAGATGATTCTAATGATTACGATGTTATGCAGCTTTGCGGTTTTACTGCTACTCCTGCTGATGGAATGAGTTTTATTAAAGAGATTGCCGATTATGTTTGTGATACAAAAGCCGGTTTTGGTGCATTCAGAGAATTTGCAGAATTGATACTAGCATTTAAAAATAATTCTACCACAAAATAAATTTTCAAATGGAAAAAAGAGAAATTAAAGTTGCCTCAAGATATATTGGTGACGGACATCCGGTTTTTGTTATTGGTGAGATAGGAATAAACCATAATGGTAATATTGAGATTGCAAAAAAAATTATTGCTGGTGCAAAACACGCCGGTTGTGATGCCGTAAAATTTCAGAAGAGAACTCCTGAAATATGCACGCCCAAAGATCAGTGGCATATTGAACGTGATACTCCCTGGGGCAGAATGACTTATATAGATTACAGGCATAAAGTTGAATTCGGTGAAAAGGAGTACAATGAAATTGATAAGTATTGTAAAGAGATTGGCATAGTATGGTTCGCATCCTGCTGGGACGAGCCATCAGTAGATTTTATTGAACAATTTAATCCACCTTTATACAAAACTGCATCAGCTTCTTTAACTGATTTTGATTTATTGGAAAAACATAAAAAATTAAACAAGCCGATTATGATATCAACCGGCATGTCCACAATGGAGCAAATAGAAAAAGCAGTTTCCTTTATGGGTAAGGATAAATTATTAATCGCTCACGCCACTTCTTCTTATCCTTGCAAATTAGAAGAACTTAATCTTAAAATGATTGAAACACTGCGCAATTTATATCCTTCAACTCCAATTGGATACAGTGGACACGAAGTTGGTCTGGCTCCTACCTGGGCTGCGGTTGCTTTGGGTGCGTGCTTTGTTGAAAGACACATTACATTAGATCGTGCAATGTGGGGAACCGATCAGGCTGCTTCTGTTGAAGTCGGCGGAATGGAAAGACTGGTAGCAAATATCAGAGATATTGAACTTTCTTTGGGAGATGGTGTTAAAAAAGTGTATGAAAGTGAATTAGGACAGATAAAAAAACTTAGAAGAGTTAAGTAAAAAATAGTCGAGGCTGTCTCAAATACTAAAACACAAGGTAGCCGCAATTTTCAATTTGCATACGTGTTATATTTTCGCAAGCTGAAGCTTGCGACTTCCTTATAAAAATGAGTTATGAGACAGCCTCCAAAGAAAAATAAATAGAAAGATGCTGAAACAAGTTCAGCATTACATTCAATTATGGCAAACATATTTAATAGCATTTACAATTATCTCAGCAGTATGTCATCTGCTGAGAAATATTCAATGATAATAATTGTTTCAGCTGCGATAATTTTTATTATACTCGAAAGATTATTTCCGTATACTAAAGGACAGAAAGTTTTACGTGAAGGTTTTTTTGATGATTTGGCTCTTTATACGATCGCACAAAGTTATATTTTAAGCATAATAATTTTTTCCTTCATAATAAATTTTATTGATAACACTACCGGTTTATCCAGATTAAAACTTTTTGCCGATGTTCCTATCTGGATTCAATTGATAATCTTTACCGTAACTCACGATATATACATTTACTTTATGCACAAATGGCAGCACAGCAATAAATGGCTATGGCGCATTCACGAAGCACATCACTCACCTAAAAAAGTTGATTGGCTATCAGGGTCCAGATCACATGCTTTGGAAATATTAATAAATCAGACTGTGGAATTTGCTCCAATAGTCTTGCTTGGCTCACCTCCGGAAGTTATTGCTTACAAGGGTGTAATAAGTGCTATTTGGGGTATGTATATCCATTCCAATATTGATGTAAGAACAGGATGGCTTCAGAAGATAATTAACGGACCCGAGATGCACAGATGGCATCATTCAACTGGTAAAGGCAGAAACAGAAATTTTGCTACTAAATTGGCAATATGGGATTGGATTTTTGGAACTGCTTACTTACCTGATACAAAACCTGATGATTATGGATTAAAGACTTTTTTCCCTGATCATTACTTTAAGCAAACACTTTATGCTTTCAGAACATTTAAGAAAAAAATACGAGAATAAGAAGTTAAAATATTCAAAGACTAAGTCTCCAATACATAAGATTGGTAAATAACTTCATACTCATGAAACCATTCATTCTCAGACTTCTCTTCTTTTAATTCAAATTTATCATCTTGATTATGAGTATCTTTTTTCTTCAGGTCTTTTTTAAAGACTTTCTCTTTTAATGAAGCGAAAAATTTTTTTTCGTTTTGCATATTCCTCTCAAAATTTATTAAGGAATATATTTTTTTTATTTGATTTGTAGATTAAGAGCAGGTTAAAAGATTGTTATGTAATTGTTAAGAATTTTTATAGTTTACTTTCCCACAGTGGGATAAATCCGGCTTGTCTTATAATACTTTGACCCGCCGGTGATAACACCCAATCAATAAATTTTTTTGTATTGCCGCCGGGAGATTTTGTAGTAAAGAAATGTAAGTACCGGGCAATAGGATAAGTGTCGTTCCTTACATTAGCTTCTGTTGGTTCAATACTATCTATCCTGATGTGTTTTACATTTCCTTTATAGCCCATTCCACCATAACTGATTGCGCTATAATTTTTTTCAACAAAATTAACTATTTCGCGCGTGGTAGAAATGATTATTGCATCACGGTAATAGTCTTCACCTTCAAGAACGTGATCTTTGAAGTACAGATAAGTACCAGAATTGGGATTTCTTATAACTATTTGAATCAAAGAATCCGGTCCGCCTAATTCCTTCCAATTTGTTATTTCACCTTTAAATATTTTTTTTAGTTGAGTTGTTGTGAGATTATTTATTGGCAAATTTTCATTTACAAAAACACTTAGTGCATCCTTTGCAATAAGAAACACCAAACCAAGTGAACCATAGTAGTCAGCTAATTGCTTTGCTTCATCAGGTTTAAGATTTCTTGATGCAGTACAAATGTCTATCTCGCCGTTTATTAATTGTTTAATTCCGGATGCTGTACCACCGCCATCAACTCTTATTGAGATACCGGGATTATCTTTCATAAAATTTTCAGCAAGTTTGGATGTAAGCTCATACATTGTATCAGATCCGGATATCTGAAGGACATTTTTGTTGCTGATATCCGAAGAACATCCAAACAGGATTATAAGAAATGAAATTATTATAAAAAGAATATTCCTAATCATTTACTTTTCTTCCGCGATAGATTGCAGCCTTGCATTTATAAATGGTGCTCCTGATTTCCATTCAGGTGCAGAGGAACTGTTTGCAAGCCTGTAACAAAAATCAAAAAGAATCTTTGCATGTTTCTCTGCGGCTTTAAAGTCAATTTTCTGATTCAGATCATCGAATGGACTGTGATATCGGTTCAAATAGTAATCTATAAAAGCACTAGTTATGGCATCTTTATCAAGCGATTCATTTTTTGTACCCTCTAAAATAATTATTGCCGGGATACCTGCTTTTGCAAATGCAAGCTGATCAGAATTATTAAATGCACCCACCTGCCTGAACTCTGATGGAATGTTTTCCAATTCCAAATCATATTCTTCAACTGTCTGAATTAAATAATTTTCTAAAGTTGAATATTCCATTCCTAATCCTACAACACTTTTGAAATCATTAAACATCGCTATTCCATCAATATTTACGTTAGCAATTGTCTTGTAAAGAGGAACAACTGGATTATCAGTGTAATAAATTGACCCAAGTAAACCTTTTTCTTCACCCGTAGTTGCAATAAATATTATCGATCTTTTGGGCTTAGTATTTAAACTTGAAAATGATTTAGCTAATTCTAATAAAACCGAAACACCAATAGCATTATCGAGAGCACCATTATAAATGGAATCTCCCTTGATGGATTCTCCGATTCCAAGATGATCATAATGTGCAGAAATAATTAAATAACTATCTTTAAGTTTAGGATCAGACCCCTCAATCATTCCGATTACATTTGGCGAAATGAAATCACGTTCTTTGAAGACTCCTCTGAATCTCATTTTTGGTTTTAGTTCAAAAGATTTGATTCGGTTATTGCTATGCATATTAAGTACATCATCAAAAGAATAATCTGAGCCATAAAAAAGTTTATATGCCTCATTCGGATTAATGATAATATTCAGATTGCCGGAAACAGTATAAGCTAAAGTCACATCTTCAAATTGAAAATCCTTATAAACATCATTCCAGGATTCATAACTGCTTATCGGTATTTGGATTGTACCTGCACAGCCTCTTGCAAATGCAATCCTTCGCTTGGATTCAGGATTGCTGTAAACAGTTGGCAATGATCCATCAAAAAAATCATCATCATTGGAAAGTGGTTCGCCATCAAGGTAGACAACAATTTTGCCTGCTACATCAACTGACTGATAATCATTGTAATCAAATTCCGTAGCAAAAATTCCATACCCAACAAAAACCATCGGCAAAAAAACCGGCATAAAGGTTTGTTGCCCGGATCGATACAAAAAATAATCTTCAGCAAAATTCAGATGCATCGTGTCATTTTCTAAAATAAAAAGTAGTTCGGATGAATTGAGCGGAAAACTTCCGTGCATAGGAATATTCTGGAAGTAATTACGATCAGAAGAAATTTTTTTTAGATCTAAATCAGAAAATATTCCAGCTATATAATCTGCAGCTTTTTCAGAACCTGCAGTTCCTGCAGCTCTTCCCTCCAAGGAATCATTTGCTAAAATCCGGAGATGTTTTTCAATATTTTGTGCGGAGATGGATTCAAAAGAGGAGTAGAAAGACCCTTTATCCTGCGTAAAGGATGAGAATGGAATAATAACAAGCAGAAATATTAAAACTACTCTTTTGCTGAATTCAAAATTTTTCATACATCGATATACAAAAAATAAAAAAAGGACGCTACATTAAATGCAGCGTCCCTTCGTCGAAGGAGAGAGGAGAGAGAATAAAATTATTTTAATAAAGTCATCTTCTTTGCCATACTTACATTATTCGACTCGAGTTTATATATGTAAAGCCCAGTTGAAAGTCCAGCAGCATTAAATGCTTTAGAGTAATTACCAGCGTTAACAAACTCATCTACTAAAACCGCAACCTCCTGCCCAAGAATATTATAAACAGCAAGTTTTATATAAGATGCTTCAGGAACACTGAAATTTATCATTGTAGATGGATTAAACGGATTAGGATAATTCTGTTCCAATTTAAAATCTGTAACAACTATATTCTGATTTTCATTAACATCTGTTACAAGAGTTGGATAAGAAGTCCAATTTTTAGTCCAGTCTGTTGCAGGGTTATCACTAATAGCTCCGGGATATGTAGCTGTAACATCAAAGAATCCATCGTTGGGAGGTGTTGCACCACCGGTAAGCAATGGTGAACCTGGCAATGGAGTTACATTAGGATTTGATAAGTTGAAAGGATCCGTTAACAGAAGCTCATCATTAGATGTAAATATTCTGCCACCCTGTCCCGTGTAATAAGTTGCAAAATCAAATGTTGTAGAACCTGTATTAGCAGTAGAAAGCGCTGCGGTTGTAGCACCGGCAATAACAACATTATTTATCCACATATTACCATCAATTGCACCTTGAATTGTGTTTGCTCCGTCAAGTAAAATTCCTGTTGGCCAACCAACGATTACGGCGTTTGTGATTTTATTTCTTGAAGATCTTCTTAAGTGCATTCCTCTTCTATAAAGAGAATTTATTGTGGTTGAAGGAGTAACCTGCGGACCAATAAGCGTTACGTTCCACCAGGTTGGTGATGTAAATGGTTCATTCAAAGAACCAGAACCATCGTTGTCAGATTCAAATCCATTGGATTGAGACTGATCTGCTATCTCAGGATCTCTAATTGCTAAAAGAAATTGTAATTTACCTCTGTAGCCAAAATCGGTATCAAAATCATCATCCCAACCTCTAAAAGCTATTAGATTTTTACAATTTACTGTTCCACCAAACCATTCATATGAATCATCACCACTATAACTAACCTGAATATTTTCAATAACTGTTCCTCTGCCAACACCGCCAAAAGTTAAGCCGTTTATTTCATTATTCAATGAGTAAGCTATTCCGGGATATTCAATCCTAACATATTTCATTACCCCGCTATTATCATCATCATCATTACCGCCATATGTATCTCCCGGTCCTTCAATTGATGCCGTACCTCCGGGTACATTTATTTTTGCATTACCTAACAAAATTACACCTCCCCAATCACCATAATAAGGTTGTCTTGAAGAACCTGGCATTGTGAATTCGCTTGTAAATATAATTGGGTTTAATTCAGTACCAACAGCATTAATTTTTGCGCCTGGTTTAATAATCAGTGATCCATCCGAAGCATTTTCACCATAAATTTTTGTACCCGCCTGGATAGTTAAAGTTGCAGGAGCTTGCACTCTAACAATACCTCTTAGTAAATATGTGTTGTTAGATGTTAAGGTTAAATCCGATGTAATATCACCCTGTAAGATTACATCCTGCGCAAATGACATATTCCAGCCATATACGATAAGCAAAAAGAACAGAACAATTTTTTTCATATATCTCCTTTTATTGATTGTTAATTAGTTCATAACTGATAAGCTAAACCCAATGAAAATGATCTGCCTGTTTTGACAAGATCAGAAACTCTATCTCCCTCAGTTGTCTGCTGAATAAATAATCTATCCTGATTTAATAAGTCTTTAGCACTGAATTTTATTGTAAACTTGTCGAATATTTTTTTTGAAATATTGAAGTCGATGAGATCAACCGGCTTTTCAATGATATCTCCAAGATCATTTACTCCTACTCTTGCAATTCTGCTACCGACTTTATTGTAAATAATTGAAGTATTAAAGCCAAGGTCGAGATTATCATAATAGAGTCCCAAATTAAAAACATATTCAGCCTGTCCCTGCAATGGTCTGTCATTTTTCTGGAAAGTATTAGAATCAGCATTATTTAATTTTATTTTTGATTTAATTAAAGTCGCGTTACCAACAATTGAAAAATTATTCATTATGTCTGAAATGAAATTCAGGTTTTTTCTGATTTCAAACTCTAAACCGTAATTATTTGCACTTTCAGCATTTGCAAAAGACCTAATAGCTTCATTTCCGGAGGATGCTATAAGTATTAACTCAATCGGGTTGATAAATCTCTTATAAAACATACTTACAGCAACAAGCTCACCTGCTCCTGGGAACATTTCATATCTTATATCAAAGTTATTTATCAATGCTCTTTTTAAGTCTGTATTTCCCTGAACTAATTCGTTTGATAGAAAATCAAAATAAGTAAAAGGTGCTATTTCCCTGAACTCTGGACGTGCAAGAGTTGTGCTGTATCCTAACCTTAAATTCATTTCCTGATTCATGAGATATGTAATATTGATACTAGGCAGCCAATCGCGGTAATAATTTTTTACTTCTACAGCTTCACCAGTTAATGTAAAGGATGAAAGGTTCTGATTTGAATACTCAAATCTTACGCCTGAAACAACTCTAAACTGATCGAAAACGGTTGCATCAAACATTAAATATCCGGCAGCTATTTTCTGATTTGAATCATAGCTGTCTGATGGTTTTGTAATTTCTGTAACATTGATAAATGTTGGATTAATATTTTCCGGCTGAAAAATTCTATCGATAGAAAGTTGAAGGACACTATCTTCTAAAGCAAAATTGCCTCTTGCTCCATTTCTAAAACCAAAAATTCTAGCATCAAAATTTCTATCTTTTTTATTGTATAGAAGTCCAACTTTTATTTTAGGAAGTAAATTATCATCAAATAACTTAAAGTTAAAATTAGTGTTCAATCCAAAGTCATTATCAACTAAAGTTCCATAAAATCTTGTAGCTAAGGATTGATCAAGCAAAAATCTTAATGGTTCTGTTTCAGGATCATCAAGTGCTCTGCTGTAAACATACCTTCTTCCATCTGGCTCATTTCTGTCTGAACGAGAAAGACTTAAGCCCCAATCAATATTTAATCCATTAAGTAAACCAACAAAATGCTCACCTACAAGTTGATGTGATCTTAATGACCTTGAAACAAAACGCAAAGAAGTAATCTCCCGATACTGACCAGCATATCGGTAATCCCCTTTGTATTTAATGGTTTCATCATCTGCATTTTGATTAAAAACATTTTTGAAACTAAATTTATTTGTGCTGCTAAGTTTGTAACTGATATTTAATAGTCCGCCCAGCATAACATTTTTAGAATAATTTTCACCTGTATAAGTATATCTGGGTCCGGCAAAATCATAAAAGTTCTTTTCTTTAGTGCTATTTTCAAATCCATTGGAGTAATTAAGTGAGGCTACATAACCAAGAACATCATTTCCAAAACTATAATTATCACCAACTGAAATTTTAAAGCTGCTGTTAATTGGAGCATTTGAGTTGGTTATACTCCAGTTGTTTTTAAATGATTTGGTAATTTCTGAAATCTGATCATCGGTGTAATTCCCTCTTACAACTCTGTTATCCGAAATAAGGTTCGGGTATTTTCGTGTTCCATCATCATAAGCTAAATAATCTTTGCCGCCACCTGCATAAGAGTCAAATGATTTAAAGGTAGTACCTGTATTAAATCCGCTGGTAGTGCTTATGTCTAAAGTAAATTTATTTGGAAATTCAATTGTATTTATCTGAACAAGCCCGCCGGAAAAATCTGCCGGTTTATCAGGGGTGAAAGTTTTAGAGGTAATTATATTCTCAATCAAACCTGCAGGAAAAATATCGTAAGAAAAACTTTTCTTTTCAGGATCAGTACTTGGAAGATTTGCGCCGTTTAACAAAGTATTATTATATCTATCTCCAACACCTCTTACAAAAGCATATTTACCATCAGAAATTGTAACACCAGTCATTCTCTTTAATACGTCTGTTCCATCTGAACTGTTATTCTTTTTTATAAGTTCAGAGCTCAATCCATCCACAATATTGGCAGATGTTTTTTGAATTTTAAGAATGTTGGCTTCAGTATTTTTAAGAGCTTCGGCTGTTACAACTACTTCTTCAAGTTCAGTGGAAGAAGTTTCCAGGGTTAAATTTAGCTCTGTATTTTCTCCTGTTTTAACAATTACGTTTTCAACTGTAACTGTAGTATAAGAAATGTAAGATACACGAATAGTATAGCTTCCGAATTCTAATCCTTTGATTGCATACTTCCCATCAATATCTGTTGAGGCACCGTAGTTTGTACCTACCACAAGAACATTAGCTCCAATCAGTACCTCACCATTACCAGCATCAGCAACCTTCCCATAAATTGAACCACTTTGAGCTGAGATAATTTGTGAGTGGAATAGGATTATGCAGATTATAAAAAGTATTTGAATTTTTGTAAAAAACATCTCGTAAAATTGTTTTAACATTTCTCTCTCCTTGGTTGATTAAAAATTTTCTCTTTTTCGACGTCCGAAAACTAAAGTTCCAATGTTAAGAGAATGTTAAGAAAGTGTTATTAGTGTGTTAAGGATTGGAAGATATTCAAGAATAATAGCTTAGAAACTTGAACTTGTTTCAGTTTTTAATTTTAGAACAAATTCAAATAATAAATTAGGGAGCAATTCCGGGTTGAAATAGTCTTAAAAATTTCTTTGATATAATTAATGTGATATTAATACAACTTAGGGTGATATTCTGAAACCTGAAAAAATGGATTTTTATTTAAGAAGATTCATTTTACCCGATTTTATTTGTTCACCTATTTTAATATTGTAAAAATAAATTCCACTTGAAACCGACAAATTATTGTTGTTATCACCCGTCCATCTAACAATACAATTGCCTGATGGTAAAGTTTCATTAATCAGCGATTTAATCAAACTTCCATTCACATCAAAAATATTTAGCGTACAATTTTTATTTGCAAGCATTGACGGAACTTTAAATGCAATTAATGTAGATGAATTAAATGGGTTGGGATAGCTAGATATAAAAATTTCTGATGCCGGGATCATCAAATCATTTGTAATTTCTTCATCAACAGAAGTTATTAATGACGGGAAATTACCTCTTGAATTTCCTGTTGAATCAGCTAAATAAATATTTACCCATTCCGGTCTTAATGCTGATTGCAAAAACCGATCATTCCATTCCTGATCAGTAAGTCTTATAATTTTGTCAGTTGTATATTCATAGTAACTCATTACAGGACCAACAAAAGCAGTTTGAACTCCATCTTGCCATTCTGTTATAAATACTCCAAGATTTATTGGACCAGTGCCTGTGTGTAAAATCCATCCTAGATATCCTCCCAAACAATCTGTTGGCACTGTGTGCATGTCTGCAACGAGATGATCACTTTCTAGCAATCCTTTATTTCCGTGGATATAATCATCATAAAACAATCTAGGATACCAACCTAAAAAAGGAGTAGAACCAGAACCCATATTCCCATTTGGATAAATCATATTTTTTAAGAATTCAATTTCATCAGCACTTAAGTTTTCTCTTCTTAATTCTTTTTCTGATATGCTAAGCAAAGTATCTGAAATATTTTTTAAATCATTAAAATAACCCGAAATCATTTCTCTCAGATATGGATTACTAAAACTTATTGTTTGAAGTTTAGAACTGGCTGATAAAGCAAAATCACCTAGCACTTTATAAAATTCAGGGAATGGCTCAACATAACTGTAAGGATATGAACAAACTGTTCCGCCAGTATAAGACTGTTTTGCATAAAGGAGATTGTCGTGACGCAATTCTGCCCACGAAGCAAGCTGTGTATTCATTTTTTGCTGCCAAAAAGCTGCAGTTTGCATAAATGGAGGAAGAGTTGTTCTATCTTGAGGGGGATTTAATTTCCTTATCATTTCAAGCCAGTTAGAATAAAAATTTGCTGTCCAAAAATCATTATCATAAGAATCAATCAGATATCGTAATGCTGCAAGATTTGTTGAATAATAATACTGATTTAATTCGTCTATTAATAACTGTGCGGCTGCGGAGTTGCCAATTCCAAATAAAATATCTAATAAAGATGGTTTTAATCTGCAGATTTTAATCCCATTATATTTAATTCTGTCAAAAACAACTGATGCAGTGATATAAGAGTCTATTACAAATCTTTGTCCAAACAACATAAATGCTGAAGCGGGAACAATACTATCTGGTCTAAATGGATTACTTATGAGTATTTGCGATAAAATTTTCTGATAAGCAAATGTTTGATTCATTAAAGTATCCTGAAACTCAATTACCTTTGAGCTATCAAGCAGCTCATTTGCATTATCGAATTTAACTGCATTTTTAATATAAGAAAGGTTATCAAGCGTTACATTATCCTGTTCACCTGCAAAAATTTTAATTGTACTTTCGATTTCCTGATATGCCGGATAAGAATTTGTTTCATCGATTAATTCTTTAATTAGATATGAATCAATTAATTGTCTGGCTAAATCTTTCAATGGTACTTCCCCTTTATAAGTACCAGTTGGGCTTGTAAGATAAAGTTCTGTTCTTACTAACCACATCATAACTTTGAAGTATTCTGGTAAACCAAGATTGACCCATGGATATTCTTCTACATAATGACCACGTGGTTTAAATTGGCTCCAATCAATTTTTTTTGGAGATTCAGAAAACAATGCAACATATTCAGGTTGCAACATTTCAATCATTTGTAAAATACTATTGATAAAGTCTGCATTTTCAGGATAGTATGGAGTAGCATTCAATCCGAATAATTTAAGTGGAACAGTCAAGTAAACATCAACATCTCTCAACATTTTATCCATATCAGGATTGGATACATACTTTAAAGCTAATAAGTTTTGATTTGAATGAAGTGTAATTAAAAAATCTTTCACTTTATCAATCAAAAATCCTAACTCAGTATCCTTTAAAATTCTGTCGTACGAGATATGAAAAGCGTGAAGTAATGCGTCAGTAGAAACAAATACAGGAAGATCTTTATGAAATATTTCAAGAAATGATTGTCCAAATGAAATCTTGTTCAGCCTTTCCGAAACCATAAATCCATTTTTTGAAATCAAAGATTTTTCAAAATCAGTTAAACCATATTTTGCCTCGATAGAGTCCAAATATCTTGTACTAACCAGATCCACGTTTAGATTAGAGACAAAGGTTTTTGCAGGATACATATGTAATAATCCATCCGCATTCATATTTTGATGTGCGTTAAGAAATTGCTGGTATTCTGCCAGGTTAAAATTGAACTGAGGATAAATTAAATTCGAGAGTGAAAATAATAATGCGGTGAATAAAAAGAATAAAATCTTTTTCATTTTTATCACTTTTTTTTGAAACATAAAAAAAAAAGTTGATTGAACAAATAACAATTAGCAAGTAAACTACCACCGCCATAGGCGGTGGCTTTTTTTTGTTACCACCTCTTAAAA